>JAZOAF010000133.1:0-1924 GCA_045595345.1 Clostridia bacterium
CCGTTTAAAGTATACTTGGCATAGTCAATACGGTTAGCGTTAGGGCCGATTATAGCGCCGTAGAAGCTTCCCCCTGCGATGTATTCCTCTAAGGTGTCATAACCGAGAGCAACATCGGCAATTTTGCCGTTTTTGTCAGGAACATCAATGTTTATAATTAAAGCACCGTAGTTGCTTACAACAAGCTTTAAATTGTTTTTATTTTCCATTACAAAAAGATAAACTTCCTGTCCGTTTACTTTTCCGAATACTTCTTTTTTCATTTGTAAAACCTCATTTCCTTAAAGTTATATTAAAAGTATATTATATTTTCAAGCTAATGTCAACCGATTAGAATCAGTAAAGTGAATATAAAAGCTTTGCCGCCTCGGCTTTTGTAAGCTTGTTAAGCGGCTTTAAGCTTCCATCTTCATAGCCTTTAACCGTTCCGTCTGCCACAAGCACCATAAAGCCTTCCTCTGCCCAAGCAGGAATTTTGTCTTTGTCAGTTCCTGTTATGGAAACTTTTTTAAGTCCCTTTGGGAGAAGTCTTGCAATTATGGTAAAGGCTTCTGCTCTTGAAATTCCTGTTTTCGGGTCGGCGAAGAAGGTGCCGTCTCCATTGTCTCTGCCCTTTAAAATATTAAGGGAGTATAATGCCTTAAACTGACCTTTTGCCCAGGACGGAATTTCTTCAATATCCGTATAAGGAAGAACAACATCTTCATATTCCGCTAAATCTACGCCGAGATAGTTGCAGATTAAAACTGCAAATTCACTCCTTGTCATCTCTTTTTGCGGATTATATATAAGTCCTGACGGGGAGTTTTCCCCCTTTACAAGACCCTCGTTATACATATAGCTTAAAATGTCTCTCGCCCAGTTTGCAGTTGTATCAACAAACGGATTTTCATAGACCAAATCTTCGTTGTGGCTCAGGCTTAAAACAGAGGTATAGCCTAAATCGTTAATAGCAACTATACGGATTTTTCTGGTGTTTTCAGGAAGAACAACAGTAAATTCTCCGTTTTCATAGTCAAAATCAAGCTCGTCTCCGTCAGCCATAATGGAAAGATTATCCTTTTGTACTTCAAGGTTATATTCGTTTGAGAGAGCGCCATAGAGGGTATCTTCGCTTATTTCCGCCTCTATAACGGAGTATAAAAGCTCTTCGCTCTCGCTTCCGTCAGGAAGAACATAAACCATAATTTCCTTTGATGTCTTTCCTGCCGAAACGGTTATAACCCCGCTTGCACCGATTGAATTTGAGGCGGTAAAAATTCCGTCTTTGTCAATCGTGCCTATATCCCCTGAAACTTCCCAGGTAAAACAATCATCCTCGGAGATAACCTCGTTATGATTATAGAAAGACCAGGCGGACAGGTTCATTTCCCCGTTTCTCTTAATTTTAAGAGTGTCGATTGCTTTTCCGCTGTTGTCTTTAATGGTAATATCGTCAGGCTCTTTTATGCAAACAACGGTACGCTCTGCGGTTACGCCTTTATATTCGGCATTAACAGTTATGGTTTCCGCTGCCTTTGCCGTGAAAAAGCCGTCTTTACTTATGGTGCTTTTTGCCCCTTTTTCAAGAGAGAAGGAAACCTCATCCGAAACATCCATAGCGTAGTAGCCCGTGTCGGATGCCTTTGCTGTAAAGTCCATAGTTGCTCCGATCATAATATAAGGAACTCTTGCAGGATAAACCATAAGATTGGAGACTTTTCCTGTTTTCTCTAAATTATTTTTAAGGAAAATGTTTGTTGAAACTTTTCTTCCGCCCTTTTCTGACGGAGTATTTAAAACCGAAACGCCCTCGTCTCCGGGAAGTCTTCCCACAATGGTTGTTGAGCCGCCGCCGTCAAGGTTGATTGCCTCAACACATCCAAGCTCTTTCATCCTCTGGGCAAGTGTTTTAAGCTGAACGCCATAGCTGTATCCGCTCTGC
>JAZOAF010000134.1:0-5552 GCA_045595345.1 Clostridia bacterium
AATTATCTTTCACTCTTGCGCAACCTCCTTTCCAAAATACCTACAAGCCATGTAAAGAACATTACCATAACAAGATAAATGGCAGCAATTGCAAGAAGCGGCCAAAAGCTCTGATATGTAATGCCTCGTATTATGTTAGCGCCTCGGGTTAGGTCAGTAACACCAACATATCCCGCTATGGCAGTTTCCTTTAAAAGCACAATAAATTCATTAGCAAGTGCCGGCAGGATACTTTTGAATGTCTGAGGAAGAATAATATAAATCATAGTCTGAGTATAGTTAAATCCAAGAGAACGACCTGCCTCGGTTTGTCCCTCGTCAATACCCATAATTCCCCCTCGGATAATCTCGGCAACATATGCGCCGGAGTTGATACCAAAAGCAATTATACCGCAAAGCATCTTATTGTTTGAGCTTGCCATTATTATAAAAAATATAATAAGAATCTGAACCATTGCGGGAGTTCCGCGAATTACTGTAAGGTAAATCTTGGAAACTATATTTCCAATACAAAGCAGAAACTTTGAGACACCTTTTTTCATCTGATGATATTGTTTATCGTATGTAACACGGATTGCCGCAATAATAACACCAAGCGCAACACCTAAAACAAGAGCAAAAAAGGTTAAAATCAGAGTATTTTGTATGCCCTCAACGAGATATTTCCAACGACCGTCAACAATAAAAGCTGTATCAAAATCCCGCATAAG
The DNA here is from genome assembly GCA_045595345.1 of Clostridia bacterium. Taxonomy (GTDB): domain Bacteria; phylum Bacillota; class Clostridia; order Monoglobales; family Monoglobaceae; genus SIG454. The sequence goes on from JAZOAF010000134.1 coordinate 711, forward strand.
CTTTGTAATCCATTCAGGCATTTTGTCATGCTCCTTTCATAACAAATTAAAGAGGGCTGTGTCATTAAGATACAGCCCTTATAATTAGCTTAAATATTATTCAGCTGGAATGTACTTTTCGATAATATTCTTAACTGTGCCATCTGCAATCAATTCGCCTAAAGCCTTATTTATTTCTTCAAGAAGCTCTGGCTTATCTTTTGCAACTGCGATAGCGTAATCTTCAACAGCATATTCTGTGTCAAGGATTTTAAGACCAGGGTTATTCTGAACGAAAACCTTTGCAGGTTCGTTGTCGATAACAACACAGTCAACTTTACCTGAGTTAAGAGCCATAACAGCATCAGCACCCTTGTTGTAACGCTCTACTGTGCCAAGGCCTTCATCTTCGATATCCCATGTGCAGTAAAGGTCGCCTGTTGTAGCAAGCTGAACGCCAATCTTTGTTGATGCGCCTTCTTTAAAGAGGTCGTCAGCGCTTGTAATAGCTGAACCTTCTTTAACGATGATAGACTGAATACCTGTTGCATATGACTGTGTAAAGTTTACCTGTTCAAGACGGTCCTCTGTAACTGTCATACCAGCTGCGGCAAAGTCATACTTACCTGTCTGAACGCCAGGAATAAGTGAATCAAAGTCAACATTTTCGATAACAAGTTCGTAGCCGAGTTTTTCAGCGATTGCCTTTGAAATTTCAGCGTCAATACCTACAACTTCATTGTTTTCCATAAATTCATATGGTGGGAATTCAGCGTTTGTAGCCATAATAAGCTTATTGTCTTCTTTTGTTCCGCAAGCAACGAACATTGCAGCCATCAATGTAACTGCGAGTAAAAGTGCGAGTATTTTTTTCATAACAATACCTCCAAAATATACTAAAAATATAATTTATTCTACTACTTATCCATAAAAAAGTCAATACTTTAAAGAACTTTGTTAAGGAAGTCAATAGTTCTTGGATGTTTTGGATTACCGAAAAGCTCTTCCGGAGTTCCCTCTTCCAAAATTACACCATCATCCATAAACATAACTCTGTCTGAAACTTCTCTGGCGAAGCCCATTTCGTGAGTAACAACAACCATTGTCATACCATCTCTTGCAAGACCTTTCATAACCTCTAAAACCTCTCCGACCATTTCAGGGTCAAGAGCAGATGTAGGCTCGTCAAAGAGCATAATATCAGGCTTCATAGCAAGCGCTCTTGCAATTGCAACACGCTGTTTCTGTCCACCTGAAAGCTGAGACGGATAGTACTCCGCTTTATCGGAAAGGCCAACAGTTTCAAGAAGCTTTAAAGCATTTTCTTTCGCCTCTTCCTTTGTTGCTTTCTTTAAGTCAACAGGAGCAAGCATAAGATTTTCCAAAACATTCTTATTTGCAAAAAGATTGAAATGCTGGAAAACCATCCCAATGTTTTCTCTTACTTTATTAATATTTATTTTTTTGTCAATTATGTTTGTTCCATCGATAATGATTTCTCCGCCTGTTGCTTCTTCCAAACGGTTAAGACATCTTAAAAAGGTTGACTTTCCGCTACCGGACGGGCCGATTACGCAAACAACTTCGCCTTCATAGATATCAGTTGATATTCCTTGCAAAACTTTAAGATGCCCGAAATTTTTCTTTAAATCTCTGACACTGATTTTCACATTCTGCTTATTCTTTGCCACGGCTAAGTCTCCTTTCCAAAGCTTTTGCAACCTGCTGCAAAAGAAGAATTACCGCAAGATACATAACGGCAACGATTGCCCATATCTCAAAGGATCTGAATGTTATAGCAATAACATTCTGCGCTTTATTAACAAGTTCCGGAAAACCGATAACCGACAAAATTGATGTATCTTTAAGAGTTATTATAAACTGGTTAACAATACTTGGAATCATATTTTTTATTGCCTGTGGCAAAACAATGCGGAACATTGAGCGCCAATATGTAAGGCCGAGGCTTCTTGCCGCCTCCATCTGACCCGGATCAATGGCTTGAATGCCGGCTCTGATTATTTCGGACATATAAGCTCCGCAGTTAAGCGCAAGACATATAGTTCCAGCTTGAAGAGGGGTCAGAACAAATTTAATTCCAAGAATAGTTCTGAGTCCGTATGGAACGCCATAAAAAACGAAAAACGCCAATACAATCATTGGAACTCCGCGTATTAAATTAACATAAATCGCAGAAATTGTTCTTGCAACTTTGCTTTTTACTACGCTTGCCAGTCCGAAAAATATTCCAAGGATACATCCGAAAAACAGTCCGAATAAAGCGAGCAAGAGAGTTTGTCCCATAGCGGCCCCAAGCAGGGTTCCGTATTCGCTTATAAGTTGGTTCATTGGGTGCCTATCCTCCTATAAACAATTCGCAAGGGCGCGGAACACCGTGCCCTTACAAATATTCATAATTCAAAAGTTAAAATTATTCGCCGAGATATTTAGCGATAATCTCGTCATATTTTCCGTTTTCACGGATGTTTTTAAGACCTGCGTTGAAGAGGTCAACGAGTTCCTGATTGTCTGCATCAAAGATAGCAAAACCATACTGAGCAGGTTCATTTTCAGTTCCTTCAACAAACTTCATATCAAGTTCGCCTGTTTTAATGTTGTACTTTAAAATTGGTGTATCATCAAGACATCCGTCAACCTGACCACCCATAACTGCCTGATACATATCAGGAGATGTTGTGAATGTAACAACTTCAAAGCCATATTCGTCCTTAATAGCTTCAGCGTACTGGTTGCTCATTGTTCCGTTTTTAACAGCAACTTTCTTGCCTTTTAAATCAGCAAAGCCTGTGATATCAGAGTCAGCAGCAACTGCTAAACCCTGTGTTGCATCATAGTAACCATCTGAGAAAATCCAGCCGTTTTCTTTTCTTTCGTCAGTAATAGATGCACCAGCAATCATACCGTCAGCCTGACCAGCCTGACAAGCAGCGATAGCAGCATCCCAACCAACATACTGAAGGTCATAAGTAAAGCCCTGGTCTTCTGCAATAGCAGCTAAGATATCCATATCGATACCAACGATTTCGCCTTTTGCATTCTGGAATTCAAAAGGACTGAAACCCTTATCTGTTGCAATAGCAAAGTTCTTTTCTTCGCCGTTTCCACCACAAGCAACAAGTGCGAGGCAAAGAACAGCAACCATCATTAAACATAAAATTCTTTTCATTTTTAAAACTCTCCTTTATAAAAAGTAATAATTGAGACAATTATACTACATATTCCCAAAAAAATCAAGTTTTTTCTCAAAAATAGTTATATTGTTTTTTCTCTTATTTCTTTTGTGATGCTATCAATAAATTCACCAAGTTTAACAGCACCTTTATCTCCTTCTTTTCTTGAACGAACGGAAACAGCGCCGTCAGCCATTTCTTTTTCGCCGACAATAAGCATATACGGAACCTTTTCCATCTGCGCCTCACGAATCTTATAGCCGATTTTTTCGCTTCTGGAATCTATTTCGCATCTGATATCATATTTACAGAGTTCTTCCTTGACTGACTTTGCATATTCTGCATAATTATCGGAAATCGGAAGAATTTTAACCTGAGTTGGTGCAAGCCATGTTGGGAAAGCGCCTGCATATTTTTCAATTAAGAGAGCGAGTGTTCTTTCATAGCAACCGATTGATGTTCTGTGGATAATATAAGGATTCTTCTTGCTTCCGTCCTTATCAACATATTCCATACCGAATTTCTGAGCAAGCATCTGGTCAATCTGAATTGTGATAAGAGTATCTTCCTTGCCGAAAACATTCTTAATCTGGATATCAAGTTTTGGTCCGTAGAAAGCAGCCTCGCCAATGCCGACTTTATATGGAATTTCAAGGTGGTCAAGGATTTTTGCCATTGTATTCTGAGCTTCATCCCACTGTTCCTGAGTTCCGATATACTTTTCTTTGTCATTAGGGTCCCACTGGGAGAATCTGTATGAAACATCTTCATAAAGACCTAATGTTTTAAGCATATATGTTGCAACCTCAACACAGCTCTTAAACTCTTCTTCAAGTTGTTCTGGTGTGCACATTAAGTGTCCTTCGGAAATTGTAAACTGTCTTACACGGATAAGACCGTGCATTTCCCCAGATGCTTCGTTTCTGAAAAGGGTTGATGTTTCGCCGTATCTGAGAGGTAAATCACGATAGCTTCTCATTTTATTGAGATATGCCTGATACTGAAATGGGCAAGTCATTGGACGGAGAGCAAAAACTTCCTTGTCCTTTTCCTCGTCGCCGAAAACGAACATACCGTCCTGATAGTGGTCCCAATGACCTGAAATTTTATATAAATCGCTCTTAGCCATATAAGGAGTTTTTGTTCTTACCCAGCCATGAGAATCTTCATAATCTTCAACAAATCTCTGGAGAATTTGAAGTATTTTTGCGCCCTTCGGAAGCATAATCGGAAGCCCCTGACCGATGCAATCCGCAGTTGTGAAGATTTCAAGTTCTCTACCAATTTTGTTATGGTCGCGTTTTCTTGCTTCTTCAAGCATTTCAAGGTATTCGTCAAGGTCAGATTTTTTAGGGAATGCTGTGCCGTAAATACGGGTAAGCATCTTATTCTTTTCGTCCCCTCTCCAATATGCACCGGCAGCGTTTTGGAGTTTAATCGCCTTAACATTTCCTGTGGACATAAGGTGTGGACCTGCACAAAGGTCAGTAAATTCGCCCTGCTTATAGAAAGAGATAATCGCATCCTCGGGAAGGTCATTTATAAGCTCAACCTTGTAAGGTTCGCCTTTTTCTTCCATAAATTTAATAGCCTCAGCTCTTGGAAGTTCAAATCTTTCAAGAGGAAGATTTTCTTTGATAATCTTCTTCATTTCAGCTTCAATTTTATCAAA
>JAZOAF010000135.1:0-10624 GCA_045595345.1 Clostridia bacterium
GGGTTTGATATTTCATTTTTGATGCTTTCGGTAGTTCTTGCTGTTTTCTTAAACAAAAGCCTTCAAGGAATAGGCGTAGGGACTGTTATTTTAACAATCATAAATGCACCGCTTATAAATATGTTTGGAAAGCTTTTTGATAAGATTTTTGTTTTCGACATGGCTTTTCCTAAACTTGAAAAGGTTTTATCTAAATAAAAAAAGCACCTTATTGAGGTGCTTTTTTGCTTTTAATTTTAAATATTATAAACAATAAAACTATGAAATACACTAGCATCAGGTATGGCGAAAAAGGTGGAACGGAAAGTGTCATAAATTTCACTTTTGAAGAAAGCTCTGTTGTAAGAATTATTATTTCTGTAAGCGTTGCCAAAGGATATAAAATCAGAGAGTACAGTACTTTCGGCAGAAACATTGAAATAAAGCAAAGAACATACCCCGAAACGAAAACAGGGGTACAAAGGGCTACTACCCAAAGATTAGCAATAACTGAGAATAGAGAAATCTTTCCGAAATAATAAGCGGCAAAAGGAGCAGTGCCGATTAAAACGGAAATGGAAATTGCTAATGACGAAACAAGGTATATGAGAAGCTTCTTTTCCTTGCAAAGCGGAGAAACTTTCCCGTATATTATTGGATAAATAATGATAATTGCAAGAGTTGACACGCTTGATAAAATGAAGCTTATGTCAAATAAAGAATAGGGGTTTACTGCAAGAATTATAAAAGCAGACATAAAGAGAGCGTTAATTGAATCGTATTGCCGTTTTGTTATGAGAGCGAAGAGGTACATCGTGAGCATTATTCCGGCTCTGCAAACAGAGGGCGAGAATCCCGTTACTGCCGAGAAAACAAGGATTGCTGGGAGAATTACGATTGATACAAACTTTTTCCTTATCTTAAAGAACCCCAAAAGACTGCATAAAACGCTGAATAAAATGCTAAGATGCAGACCTGAAACTGCGGCGATATGGGAAATACCTGAGGATGAAAAGGCATCTGATAGAGTTTCAGAAAAGTCGGTTTTGTCTCCAAGCAGTATGCCTTTTATAACTGCACAGGCGTCGGCATCGTATGTAAATAGTTTCTCTAATTGATTGTTAATGCTCTCCCGAAGATTTCGGCATCCAATCATAAATCTTTCTGAAATACCCGCAGAGTAGTTTGCATTATGGTCGGGATAAACTACATTTGCAAAACCGGTTGCATAAATGTTTTTGGTTTTGAGGTATAATTCGTAGTCGAAATTTCCTTCATTAAAATCAGGTTTTAAAAGCTCGGTATAAAACATTATCTTTTCGTTCATACGAGGGGCGCTGTTGTCTCTTATCGAAACGAATAATCGCATATTGCCATCAAGTGACTTTGTTTCATTATTCAGTTCAATTTCGTGGACTTTGACTATAACAGAATAGTGATTGCCCTTTGTGCTTATTTCGGGAGAGGATATAACTGTGCCGTGAATCCACCCTTTTTGCCCAATGGCACTTCTAAGGGCAATTTGACTTGTAGCATCATAGCGATTAATGTGAAAGCCGCCCAAAAGCAATGAAATAATACAAAAAAAGAGGATTATAAAATTATAGCTTTTATTTCTCATCCCTTTTATAGTGAGAAGAACAAGAAATAAAAGCATAACTGGCGCAATGAGAAAAACCTTGCCGATTCCAAAAGAAAAGGCAAGGAAAATTCCGATTATATAAAATATAATTACCGCAGACAGCGGTCTGTTTATAATATTGGTTTTGATATTATTTATCATATTCTTGGTTTTCCACCGGTTCATTTTTATATAAAAGTTTGAGCAAAATCGGAGTTACGATGGAAGATGTGATGATGAGAATAATAACAGGAGCAAAATATTCCGGCTCTAAAAGACCTGCATCAAGACCTTTCTGAGCAACAATTAAAGCAACCTCTCCCCGTGTCATCATACCAACACCTATTTTAAGGCTGTCTTTCCATGAATATTTCATCATTTTTGAAACTCCGCCACAGCCTATAATTTTTGCAAGAAGAGCAACCAAAACAAAGAAAACAGAGAATATAATCATTGATGAAGAAATGCTCTGAATATTTGTTTTGATACCTATTCCTGCGAAGAAGATAGGACCAAAAAGCATATATGAATTAATGCTGAGCTTTCTTTCTATATATTTTGCATCACGGATATTGCAAAGAATAACACCTGCAACAAAGGCACCAGTTATATCTGCAACTCCAAAATATCTTTCCGAGCAGTAAGCGAGGAACATACAAAGGGCAAGACCAAAAATTGCAATTCTCTGCTTGTGTGTGTATTTATTGTCGAGTTTTTTGAATATCTTATAGAAAATCCAACCGCCAAGTCCGGAAACGAGGATAAAGAGACCGTTTCTAACCAAAACATCGGAAATATTACTATTTGCTCCGTCGGAACTTATTCCTATTACTATGGCAAGAACGATAATGCCTATAATATCATCAATGATAGCGGCACTTACGATTGTCGTTCCAAGTTGGGTTTTAAGCTTTCCCATTTCGGAAAGAGCTTCAACAGTTATCCCAACAGATGTTGCGGTAAAGATTGTTCCTATGAAAAGAGCTTTATAAAATTCAGTAGTGCCTAGCGAGGCAAAACCGTAAAAACACATATATAAAAGGGAACCGCAAATGAGAGGAATGAACACACCGGAAACAGCAATTGCAAAAGCTTTTATGCCCGTTTTTTTCAAATCTTTAAGACTTGCTCCAAGTCCGGCAGAGAACATAAGCATAATAACGCCGATTTCTCCCATATAGGTAAGGAAATCTGTTTGCTGAACAAAACCGAAAACGCTTGGACCGATTAAAAGACCTGCGATAATTTCGCCAACAACCTGCGGAATATTAAGCTTTCTTGCCAGAATTCCAAAAAGTTTTGCGGCAACAATAATGATTGCCATATCCTTAAAAATCATATAAGGTTCCATATCTGTTAACACCTTCTAAAAAAGTAAATTTTACACAACTTTATTTAATATAGCACTATTTATTCTAAAATGCAAGAGTTTTCTTATGAATACTTGTAATTTTATCTAAAATATTATATAATATAAAAGAATTTAACATACGGAAAGGTTTTTGCTTTATGGAACAAAAGACCCTTTATACACTTGAATATGATAAAATTTTAAATAGAGTATCGGAGTATGCCGTAAATGAAGTGTCACAAGAGAAGATAAATGAAATTTTGCCGACTTCTGATTATGCCTATGCGGTAAAGCAACTGAGGGAAACTGACGACGCAATGGTTATGCTTTTAAAATACGGCTCACCGCAAATTGCAAGGGTTAAATCTGTTGAAAATACAGTCAAGCGTCTTAAATTAGGCGGAACTCTCTCTATGGGAGAGCTTTTGAATGTTGCATCTGTTTTTAAAGGTGCTGATAACTTGAAGAAATATTATTCCGACAAGCTGAATTCTCTTGGCGAATACTTTGAAAACCTTTATATTGACAGACAGCTTGAAGAACAAATTTCATCTTCAATCATTTCCGAAGAAGAAGTGGCGGACGGCGCAAGTCCTGAGCTTTTTGCGATACGAAGAAAAATAAGAAACACCGGTAATAAAATCAAGGACTCCTTAAATAATATTATTCATTCTGAGCATTACAGAAAATTCTTGCAGGACTCAATAATTACCGTAAGAAATAACAGATATGTTGTGCCTCTTAAAGCAGAATATAAGGGAGAAATAAGCGGAATAGTCCACGATATGTCGGCATCCGGCGGAACTCTCTTTATTGAACCTTCATCTGTTGTTAATGCCAATAACGAGCTTCACGAACTAAGAGGCAGGGAAACCATTGAAATTGAAAAAATTCTTGCAAATCTTTCTGCTTTGACCGGAGAAAAAGAGTGGGAGATAAGTGAGAATTTTACAAATATTATCGCTCTTGATGTGATTTTTGCTAAGGCAAAATATTCTCTTGCGATTAAAGGGGTTTCTCCTGCTTTAAATGATAAAGGAATTTTGGATATTAGAAAGGGAAGACACCCGCTTTTAAACCCTGACACAGTTGTTCCTCAGGATATAGTTTTGGGAGATTCATTTGATGCTCTTGTTGTAACAGGACCTAACACGGGAGGGAAGACGGTAGTTTTAAAGACGGTTGGGTTGTTTTGCCTTATGGCTCAGTCGGGAATTTGTATTCCTGCTGAGGAAGGAACAAAAATTCCTGTTTTTTCACAAATTTTTGCAGATATCGGAGACGAACAGAGTATAGAACAAAGCCTCAGTACATTCTCTGCCCATATGACTAATATCGTTCATATTCTTAATAATCTCACGGTGGACAGCCTTGTTCTTTTTGATGAATTAGGGGCGGGGACCGACCCGACGGAGGGAGCGGCTCTTGCAATTGCTATAATTGATTTTGTCCGTAATTTCGGGGCAAAGGTTGTTGCAACAACTCATTACAGCGAATTAAAAATTCACGCCCTGACAACTGATAGAATTGAAAATGCGTCCTGCGAATTTAATGTGGATACACTAAGTCCTACATACAGGCTTTTAATTGGCGTGCCCGGAAAAAGTAACGCTTTTGCTATTTCCAAAAGACTTGGGCTTCCTGAATATATTATCGAAAAGTCAAAAGAGCAGCTTACTGCCGAAAGTGTTAAGTTTGAAGATGTCTTGACGGGAATTGAAAGAGACAGACAAAGAGCGGAGGCTGCAAGCCATGAACAGATAAGGCTTTCCGGGGAGGCTAGAAAGCTTAAAAAAGAAGCGGAGAGCGAGAAGCAAAGAATTGAAAGTGAAAGAGATAAGATTATAAGCCGAGCAAAAGAAAAAGCGGCAAAAATTATCGAAAGAGCTCAGGAAGAAACCGATGAGCTTATTGAAAAAATCAAGGAAGCTCAGAAAGAAAAGGATGAAAAGGAAGCAAAGCGGATTATGGATGAAGTCCGCCGTGACCTCGGTCTTAAACTCAAAAAGACAAAAAGATCTGTTAATAATGTCCCGAAGCAAAAATCTAATTTAACGGTAAATACTTTAAAGCTTGGCGCAACTGTCTTGATTGTTGATTTAAACGACAAGGGTAGCGTGGTTTTCATCAACAAAAAAGAGGAAACGGCTGTTATTCAGGTTGGTATTATGAAGATTACATCAAAGATATCAAACCTTGTTCTGCTTCCTGAAAATGACACAAAAGAGCTTATGAAATTTGCTCCGAAAAGCAAACCAAGCATAGGTGCAAAAGAAGTAAGAACTGAGATAGATTTAAGGGGAATGCTCCTTGAAGAAGCTCTTGTTGAGACGGATAAATTCATAGACGGTTGCATTATGTCGGGACTGTCAGGTTGCACGGTTATTCACGGCAAAGGAACGGGAACTTTAAGAAAAGGAATTCACGATATGCTAAGAAAAAATAACCGCATAAAAAGCTATCGGTTAGGTAAATACGGCGAAGGAGAAAACGGAGTTACAATTATTGAATTTAAGTAAAAAATTCCTGTGATGAAAAATTGAAAAAAGTATTGAATTAACGGGAATTTTGTGGTATACTAAAAGGTATAAATTTTGACTTCGGTTGGGAGAAGAATTATGATTCAGAAGAAATGGATATTTAAAGAATTTGATAAGGATGAAGTTGTTGCTATTTCCAAGGCATATAACATTTCGCCTGTGATTGCAATAATTTTGTTTAACAGAGGAATTAAGACTGAAAAGGCTATTCGTGACTTTTTAAGTTGCAGTCTTTCCGGAATGCACGACCCTTATCTTATGAAGGATATTGACAAGGCTGTTGAAAGAATTAACAGAGTAAGAGAAAATGGCGAAAAAGTTACAATTTACGGCGATTATGATGTTGACGGAATAACAAGTATCGCAATTTTATATAAGCACCTTACCAGCCTTGGCATTTCTGTGGACTATTATGTTCCTGACCGTATCGCCGAAGGATATGGAGTAAACAAGGAAGCTCTTGATAAAATCAAGGAAAGCGGAAGTACGGTTGTAATTACTGTTGATACAGGTATAACCGCGGTTGAAGAGACTGAATATGCAAAGAGCATAGGTCTTGATATGATTATAACCGACCACCATGAATGTAAAGAACAGATTCCTGATTCTTATGCGGCAATTGACCCTAAGAGAAAGGATTGTAAGTATCCGTTTAAAAACCTTGCAGGTGTTGGCGTTGCCTTTAAGCTTATTCAGGCTCTTGATATGGAAACTCCTCTTGAAAATCTTATGGAGCTTTATTCCGATTTGATTTGTCTTGGAACTGTTGCAGATATTTCTCCGCTGGTTGACGAGAACAGAATTTTGGTTACAGAAGGTCTCAAAAGATTTAAGACAACTAAAAATGTTGGTCTTAAAGCCCTTTTGGATGTTACAACTGCAAACAACAGCAATATAACCACTTCAACAATCGGATATATTATCGCACCGAGAATTAACGCAAGCGGAAGACTTGGCTGCGCTTCAAGAAGTGTTGAGCTTTTCTTGACAGACGATAAGAAAAAGGCGATTGAGCTTGCGGAGTATCTCTGTGAGGAAAACACTATCCGTCAGCAGACAGAGCTCAAAATGTTTGCAGAAGCCCTTGAATACATCGAAAAGCACCCTGAAATCAAAGAAGATAAAGTGCTTATTATCCCTCACGAGAATTGGCATCACGGCATAGTTGGTATAGTTTCTTCGAAGATAACAGAGAAATTCTATAAGCCATCAATTCTTTTCGCCATTGACGGGGACGAAGCAAAAGGCTCCGGTCGTTCTATTAACGGATATAATCTTTTTGAGGCTCTTGAAAATTGCTCTGACATTCTTGAAAAATTTGGCGGACACGAACTTGCCGCAGGTCTTTCGGTTAAAACGGATAATATTGAAAAGTTCAGAGAAAAGATTAATTCTTATATTCCTAAAAAGCCTGATGAAACAACAAGCGTTCCAACTGTTTTGATTGATGCGTCAATTAAGGCGTCTTATATAACAAACGAAGCTGTTGAAGATATTAATCGTCTCCAACCGTTTGGTGTTGATAACCCTGCGCCTGTATTTGCCATAAAGGGAATTAAAATACATAGAATCAGCACTATGAGCGAAAACAAGCATCTTCGTATGACCTTGTTGAAAGACGGAAAGTACTTGGATACTGTTGGATTTGGTATGGGCGAGTATTTTAACAGTTTTAAAGAGGGAGACATTGTGGATGTTGCCTTTGGCTTATCAATCAACGATTATAAAGGTTTCCATAATGTTCAGCTTATTCTTAAAGATATAAAGCTATCGGAAGTGAAAAATTAATGTATAGTCCTATTGAGGAACTTATTAATGTCATAAAAGAGAATAATGTGAGCGGCGACATTGCCGTTGTTGAAAAAGCGTATAATTATGCGGTTTTAAAACACGAGGGGCAAATGCGTAAATCAGGGGAGGAGTATGTCAGCCACCCTATTGAGGTTGCAAAAATTATTGCAGAGATGGGGCTTGATACAAGCTCTATTGCAGCTGCTCTCCTTCACGATGTTGTTGAAGATACTGATACAACGGAGGAAGAGATTAAGGAGCAATTTGGTGAAACCATTGCTCTTTTAGTTTTTGGTGTAACAAAACTCAGCAAAATTCCTTATACATCAAAAGAAGAACAACAGGTTGAAAATCTTCGTAAAATGTTCCTCGCTATGGCTCAGGATATACGAGTTATAGTTATAAAACTTGCGGACAGACTTCATAACCTTAGAACGATGAAATCTATGCCTGAGGAAAAACAGCGTGAAAAGGCAAGAGAAACCTTGGAGGTTTATGCTCCTCTTGCGCATCGTCTTGGTATGTCCAGAATTAAGTGGGAACTTGAAGATTTATCTCTCAGATATATCGACCCAATAGGATATTATGAAATAGTTGATAAAATTGCTCAGAAAAAAGACGAAAGAGATTCCTTTATTAAAGAAATAATTGAAATTATCGAAAAGCGTCTTAAAGAGCTTAATATTAAAGGTCATTTAGAGGGCAGAGCAAAGCATTTTTACAGTATTTACCGTAAAATGTTTATGCAGAATAAGAGCATTGATGAGCTTTATGACCTTTTTGCAGTTAGGGTTATTGTTGATTCTGATGCGGATTGTTATGCGGTTTTGGGTATGGTCCACGAGCTTTTTAAGCCAATTCCCGGAAGATTTAAAGACTATATTGCTATGCCTAAGCCAAATATGTATCAGTCTCTTCATTCTGCGGTTATCGGCCCTGACGGAACGCCTTTTGAAATTCAGATACGAACATGGGCAATGCACCACACAGCAGAGAACGGAATTGCTGCTCACTGGAAATATAAAGAGGGTAAAAAAGGCGTTACGGATATGGATTCAAAGCTGGAATGGATTAAACAGCTTCTTGAAATCCAGAAGGATATGGCGAATGCAGAAGAATTTATGCAGACCCTTAAAATTGATATGTTCAGCGATGAGGTGTTTGTATTCACTCCAAACGGAGATGTTGTAAATCTTCCTGCCGGTTCAACTCCTGTGGACTTTGCTTATGCAATTCATAGCGCCATAGGAAATAAAATGTCAGGTGCTAAGGTTAACGGCAAGATTGTTACCATTGACTATAAGCTTTCAAACGGCGATATTGTTGATATTATAACATCAAATGCAGTTCACGGACCGAACCTTGACTGGCTCAAAATTGCAAAAACTTCTCAGGCGAGAAACAAAATTAATCAGTTTTTAAGAAAAGAAAACCGTACTGAAAACATCGCCAAAGGTAAGGATATTGTTGAAAAGGAATTTAAAAAGCTTTCTCTCCCGCTAAGCTATATGAATGAAGAGGAATTTGTTTCGCCTATTCTTAAAAAATATGGCTTTAAGAATATGGAGGATATGTATGCAACCTTAGGCTATGGCGGGTCAAATGCCGGCAAATTCATAGCAAGAATTAAGGATGAAAGCCGGAAGCGTTTCCAGAAAACCCAGAATATTAGCGAAGCACCTGAGCTTTTTGTTGTTAAAACATCGGGAAAAGCTAATAACAGCGGTGTCATCGTTGATGGCATTGATAATTGTCTTATCCGCTTTTCCAAGTGCTGTAACCCTGTTCCGGGGGATAATATTATTGGATTTATAACACGAGGCAGAGGTGTTGCTATTCATCGTGCTGACTGTATAAATATGTCAAAGGTTGATGCGCAGGACAGCGAATATAACCGCTTTATCGGTGTTCATTGGGCAGAACAGGTATCTAATAACTTCCAGACCAATCTTTCAATAAGTGCAACTGACAGAAACTCTCTTGTTGTTGATATAAGCACACTTTTATACAATATGAATGTTCCTTTAAAAGGAATAAATGCAAGAGCAACTAAAAATGACCTTGCTATAATTGACATCACGCTTGAAGTAAGCAGCGGTATTCAGCTTCAACAAACAATCAAGGGACTTCAGAAAATAGACGGAGTTCATTCTGTTGTAAGACGGAGACAGTAATTTATGATAAAGTTAGAGAAATTTGTTACAGGTAAACTATTTACCAATTGTTATGTTTTGGGAGACACCGAGTCGAAGGAAGCTTATGTTTTTGATGCTCCTGCTCACGGGGATAAAATCTATGATTTTGTAACCGGTTTAGGCTTTAAGATTAAAGCACTTATCTTAACTCATGGACATTTTGACCATCTTTTAGGACTGGCTAAGCTTATTGAATTAAGCGGCGCACCTGTTTATATGAGCGAAGAAGAGGCTGAACTTGTAAATAATAAAGAGTTCAATCTTACAGCTTTTTTCAAAGCGGATATTCCTCATATTACAATTGATAAAAAACTAAGAAACGGGGATGTTTTAACCCTTGGTAAGCACGAAATCAAGGTAATTCATACTCCCGGGCATACTATTGGATGTTTGTGCTTTTTGACGGGCAACATTTTACTTTCAGGAGATACTTTGTTTGAAGGCTCTGTTGGAAGAGTGGACCATATGACAGGGGATATGGAAGAGGAAATAAAAAGCGTAAAAGAAAAGCTTATGATACTTCCTGATGATATTCAGGTGTTTCCGGGTCACGGGAATATGACGACAATCGGAAGAGAAAGAAAGGAAAATATGTTTTTAAGATGATGACAGACTCTCCTTGGGGAATTTTAAGCGGAATCAGACCTGTTAAAATTGCTATGAAACAGTTAAACTGCGGAATGAACGATGACGAAGTTGTTGATTTTTTTAAAACTGAATATAGTGTCTGTGAAGATAAAGCAAGGCTTGCTCTTGATATTGCAAAGGTTGAAAAACCTATAATCGACAATATGAATCCAAACGGAATAAGCCTTTATGTTGGAATTCCGTTTTGCCCGACGAGGTGTCTTTATTGCTCCTTTGTGACAAACGGAATTTTTCGTTCCAAGGCGTTAATACCGCAGTATCTTGAATGTCTTATGCGCGAAATTGAATATACGGCGGAAATAGTTAAAGAAAACGGGCAGACTATCGAAAGTGTCTATATTGGCGGTGGAACTCCCACAACTCTTGAAGCATTTCAGCTTGAAATGCTTATTAAAAAGCTCTTTGATTGCTTTGATTTAAGCCAGATGAAAGAGTTTACGGTTGAAGCAGGGAGACCTGACACCATAAACGAGGATAAGCTTAAAGTTATTAAAAGCTT
>JAZOAF010000136.1:0-17190 GCA_045595345.1 Clostridia bacterium
GAATATGGTTTCTCTTGAAACTATCAAATATGTTGCAGAGAATTTCGGCGGCGTTCCTCACAGAATTGAGTTTGTCCGTGAAATAGACGGGGTTAAATACTATAATGATTCCATTGCAAGCACTCCTGCAAGAACAACGGCAGGGCTTATATCCTTTGAAGATACAAATATAGTGCTTATTGCAGGCGGATATGATAAGAAAATACCTTTCGACGGTTTTGGAAAGGTATTAAACGAAAGAGTTAAAAAGGTTGTTTTAGTCGGAGCTACCTCAGAAAAAATAGAGGCAGACATTTTAAAAGCCGATAACTATAACAATTTACCAATATATAAAGCTACCGCCTTTGATGAAGCGGTTTATAAAGCAAAAGAAATCGCAGAAAAAGGAGATGTTGTTATATTATCTCCTGCCTGTGCAAGCTTTGATATGTTCAAAAATTTTGAAGAAAGAGGAAATGTTTTCAAAGGTATCGTAAATAGCCTTTAAAACAGACTAAACTATGTCGGCTGTTGCTAAAAAAATAAAAAAAGGAAGCCTTGCAGAGATCGCAGGGATTGTTCCCGGCGACAAAATTGAATATATAAACGGCAAAGAAATTGTTGACTATCTTGATTATATGTATCTGACAGCCAACGAAAGAGTGGAAATAACCCTTTCGGATAGAACTGTCGTGATAGAAAACGAGGATTTTGCCCCTCTTGGAATTGAGTTTGACACTCTTCTTATTGATAAGCCGAAATCCTGCCTTAATAAATGTGTTTTTTGCTTTATTGACCAGCTTCCCCCAAATATGAGGGAAAGTTGTTACTTTAAGGACGACGATTACAGGCTTTCGTTTTTACAGGGAAACTATGTTACCCTTACCAATCTTTCTGATAAGGAATTAGACAGAATATTGGAGTATAACCTTCCGAGAATAAATGTTTCTGTCCACACCACCAATCCCGAGCTTCGCAAAAAGATGCTTAGCAATAAAAACGCAGGGAAGATTATAGACCAACTGCGCAAGCTGGCTGAGGGCGGACTTAACCTTAACTGCCAGATTGTTCTTTGTCCAGGATATAATGACAAAGATGAATTAGAAAGAACAATCTCAGATTTAAGTGAGTTCTGCTTTGAAATTGAAAGTGTTTCCATTGTTCCTGTGGGAATTTCCGATTATCGTGAAAAGCTACCTCAAATGATGCCTTTTACAGAAGAAAGTGCAACCGAGGTAATTGAGCAGGTTGAGAAATGGCAGAAAATCTTTAAAGAAAAAGTGGGAACAAACCTTTTTTATTTAAGCGATGAGTTTTATATTACGGCAGGTAAGCCACTTCCAAAGGCGGAAGAATACTATGGTTTCCCGCAGATTGAAAATGGCGTCGGTCTTTGCGCATCATTTCGAGATGAGTTCGAAAGTGCTTTAAAGCTTGCCGAAAATAATATTGTAAAAACTGAAAAATCTGTTGCCACAGGTGTTATTTCTTATGATTTTATTAAAGGTCTTACAGAAAAACTGCGTGGCGAAAAAATTCATATTTATAAAGTTGAAAACGATTTCTTTGGTCATAAAATAACCGTAACAGGCCTTATTACCGGAGGTGACCTTATAAAACAGCTTAAAGGAAAAACTTTGGGAGAAACGCTTGTTATATCAGGCTCAATGCTGAGGCATGACGAAGATATATTTTTAGACAACATAACACTTGAAGAAGTCGAAAAGGAACTCAATGTTAAAGTTGTCGTAAACCGTAATGACGGATTTGACTTTTTAGATACACTTCTCAGTTAGGAGGATACTTATGAAACCTACAGTTGCAATCGTTGGACGCCCCAATGTGGGAAAGTCCACCCTCTTTAATAAAATAACAGGAAAAAGAATTTCCATAGTTGAAGATACTCCCGGCATTACCCGTGACAGAATATACGGGGATGCAGAATGGCTTGGAAAACATTTTACCTTGATTGACACAGGCGGTATTGAGCCTTATAGCAAAGATATTATCCTTTCTCAAATGAGAGAACAGGCAAATCTTGCTATCGCTATGGCGGATGTTATTCTTTTTATGGTAAATATAAGGGACGGGCTTACTGCGGCGGATAAAGATGTTGCTGCAATGCTTCAAAAGAGCAATAAACCTATAATTCTGGTTTGTAATAAGGCTGATGCTCCCGGGGAACTCCCTATGGAAGCTTATGAGTTTTACAATCTCGGCCTTGGAGACCCCGTTGCTGTATCTTCGATACACGGACTTGGCGTGGGTGATTTACTTGATATGATAGTTTCATATTTCCCTGAGGATTTGGAAGAGGAAGACGAGAGTGAAATTATCCATGTTGCCATTGTTGGCAAACCTAATGCGGGAAAATCTTCTCTTACAAATAAAATTCTCGGCGAAAACAGAGTTATCGTAAGCGATATTGCAGGAACAACCAGAGACGCAATTGACAGCCGTTTTGAAAAAGACGGACAGGAATATATAATTATTGATACAGCAGGGATGAGAAAACGCGGTAAAATCAGCGAAGATATTGAAAGATACAGCGTTGTCCGTGCACTTGGCGCTGTTGAGCGTGCTGATGTGTGCGTTATAATGATAGACGCAACAGAAGGGATTACTGAGCAGGATACAAAAATTGCAGGTTATGTTCACGAGCAGGGCAAAGCGTGTATAATTGCTATAAATAAATGGGATTTGGTTGATAAAGAAACCAATACTATGAACGAGTTTAAAAAGCGTGTTAAAGAAGGACTTAATTTTATGATGTATGCCCCTGCGATTTTTATTTCCGCAGAGACAGGGCAGAGAGTAAATGATTTATTCGATATGATTAAGACTGTTCTTGCTGAAAATACAAAGCGTATTTCAACAGGTCTTTTAAATGATGTAATAAATGACGCTGTTGCTATGGTTCAGCCGCCTTCTGATAAAGGAAAAAGACTTAAAATTTACTACGGAACTCAGAGCGGAACTAAACCACCGACTTTTGTTCTGTTTGTAAACAACTCTGAGCTTGCTCATTACTCTTATATAAGATATCTTGAAAACCAGATAAGAGCAAAGTTTGGTTTTGAGGGCACACCTCTTAAATTTATCATTCGTGAAAAAGGTGAAAAATACAATGGCTAAATTTTTGATAATTTTTATTATTGCGTACCTTTTGGGAAGTATAAGTACATCAATTCTTTTCAGCAAAATAAAAACAGGGAAAGATATAAGAGATTTTGGAAGCGGAAACGCAGGTGCAACAAATACTCTTAGAACATTAGGAAAAGGCGCAGCAATTATTGTTCTTTTAGGGGATATGTTAAAGGCTGTTATCGCAATTTTAATTGCAAAAGCTCTATTAAATGAACAAATCGCAGTCTATATTGCAAGTATCGGTGTTGTATTAGGTCATAATTTCCCGATTTATTTCGGTTTTAAAGGCGGAAAAGGAGTTGCGGTATCTGCGGTTGCCTGTTTATTCGCTGATTGGAGAATAGGTATTTTTGTGGTTATTTTATCACTTTTAATTATGCTGACTACAAAATATGTATCCCTTGGCAGTATTATCGGGGCCGTTTTGGTCTTTTTATTGGGATTTTTGTTCCGCGGTATAGATATTCCTTATATAATTTTCTCAATAATAATCGGCGGACTTGCAATTATTATGCATAGAAAAAATATTGTAAGGCTTTTAAATGGGAATGAGAATAAGCTCAGTTTTTCAAAGGGAGGGAAGTAAAATGGCTAAAATCAGTGTTGTTGGCAGCGGCGGTTGGGGAACTGCAATTGCTGTTATGCTTTTAAAGAACGGTCACGATGTAACCCTTTGGTCCTTCTTTAAAGAAGAAAGTGAGGAGCTCTGCGCAAACAGAGAAAATAAGCGTTTTCTTCCCGGAATCAAGCTTGATGAGAAAATGACCTTGACCTCTGATATAAATGATTGTAAAGGCTCTGATATTATCGTTATGGCATCTCCGTCCCATGCTGTAAGAAACACAGCAAAAGTTTTGGCTCCTGTTGTTACTGACGGGCAGATAATCTTGAATATTGCAAAAGGAATTGAAGAAGGGACATATTATACAATGTCCGAGGTAATCAAAGAGGAAATCCCTAATTGCCGTATTGCAGTTATGTCAGGCCCTTCTCATGCAGAAGAGGTATCAAGGGGTATACCTACAACAAATACCGTTGCCTCTGATGAGATGGAAATTGCAGAATATATTCAGAATATGTTTATGAATCCAAGCTTCAGGGTATATACCAATCCTGATATAAAAGGAGTTGAGCTTGGCGGTAGCATGAAAAATGTTATCGCTCTTTGCTGCGGCATTTTAGACGGAATGGGTCTTGGGGATAACACAAAAGCAGCTCTTATGACAAGAGGTTTGGTTGAAATGAAGCGTCTTGGCGTTATACTAGGCGCACAGAGCGAAACTTTTAACGGCCTTTCCGGTGTTGGTGACCTTATCGTTACTTGTATGAGTGTTCATTCCAGAAATTTAAGAGCCGGTAGACTAATCGGTCAGGGTAAATCTCTGGAAGAGGCTCAAAAAGAGGTAAATATGGTGGTTGAAGGGGTTAAAACCTGTCGTGCCGTTAAAGAGCTTGCTGATAAGGTTGGCGTTGAATTACCTATTATTAACGAGGCGTATAAGGTATTGTTTGAGGGAGAAGATGTAAAATCGGCTCTTGCAAATCTTATGGGGCGCCTTAAAAAGAATGAAAGCGAACAGGATTTCCTGAATATAGATTAAACGGGAGGGTTTAATTTATGGATATTTTATCTCATCTTAAAAAGGGTGCTTTTTTAACAACCAAACATAACGGAAAAATCAACACTATGACAATTTCCTGGGGAAACATAGGCGTTGAATGGAACGAGGATGTTTTTATAACAATGGTCCGCGACAGCAGATTTACCAAAACTGCGCTTGACGAAACAGGCGAGTTTTCGGTCACCGTTCCCCTTGATGATTCTATGAAAAAGGAGCTCGCTTTTTGCGGGACTAAATCAGGAAGAGATCTTGATAAAATTAAAGAATGCGGTTTTGAGCTTGTTGACGGCAAAACTGTTGATGTTCCTGCTATAAAATGCCATTCATTAGTTATAGAATGCAAGGTTATTTATGCACAAAGAATGGAAGAAGGACTTATAAGCCCCCAGATGAAAGAAGCGTTCTACAATTCAGGGGATATCCATACGCTCTATCACGGAAAAATCGCTAATATGTACGAGGTATAAAATGAAAATCAACTACCAAAGGGAACTTGATGGGGTTTTAAGTGGCTTAAATGGTGCAAAACCAAAGCTTTTAATTCATAGCTGTTGCGCACCTTGTTCAAGCTATGTTCTTGAATATTTATCAGAGTATTTTGATATGACTATTCTCTATTATAATCCGAATATTTATCCTGAAGAAGAGTTTAATAAGCGCCTTTTTGAACAGCAACGCCTTGTTAATGAAATGGGGCTTTCTGTTAAGGTTGTTGATATTGGATATCAAAGTGAAAAGTTTTATGAAGCGGTAAAAGGTCTTGAAGAACTCCCCGAAGGGGATAGAAGATGCGAAAAATGTTTTATTTTGCGCCTTGAAGAAACGGCAAAAATTGCAAAAAAATGCAGATTTGATTATTTTACAACTACGCTTTCGATAAGTCCTTTAAAAGATGAACAACTCCTTAATAAAATCGGAAGAGAGCTTTCGGATAAATACGGCATTAAATACTTATATTCCGATTTTAAAAAGAAAAATGGCTATAAAAGGTCCATCGAATTATCGGCACAATATAACCTGTATCGGCAGGATTATTGCGGATGTGTCTTTTCACGCACAGCTAAATAATTTTAAATCCTTATATCTTTTTGCGGATATAAGGATTTTTTGCTTTTAATATTTGTGTGAAATGCACAAAAATAGGCTTCAAGATTGTGGAAAATTTAGTTGAAAAAATTACAAAAATAAATTAAAATTAAAATATACTTATTTTAAGGAGGCATTCAATATGAAACTTTATGACACATCTAAAATTCGTAACTTCTGCTTACTTGGGCATGGCAACAGCGGAAAGACATCTCTCACTGAAGCAATGCTTTATACAGCAGGAAGTATTGAAAAGCTTGGCAGAACCCGTGACGGCAATACTGCAACGGATTTTGACCCAGAAGAAATTAAGCGTAAATTTTCAATCAGTACCGCTGTTGCGAACTGTGACTGGGGCGGTTTGAAATTTAATATAATTGATACTCCGGGATTTTTTGATTTTGAAGGCGAGCTTCAACAGGGCGTTCGTGTTGCAGATGCAGCAATCATTGTTTTAAGCGGTAAATCAGGTCTTACTGTTGGTGCTGAAAAAGCATGGAAATATGCCGAGAAACATAAATTACCTAAAATCTTTTTCATAAATAAGGTTGACGACGAAAGAGTTGACTATTACAAAGTTTTAGACCAGTTAAGAGAAAAATACGGAAAGAGAATTGCTCCATTCCAGATTCCTATCAGAGAAGGAGAAAAAATAACCGGTTTTGTTAATGTTGTTGAAAAGGAAGCAAGAAAGTTCCAGGGAGACAGAACTGTTACAGCCTCTATCCCAGAAGAAATGGCTGCAGATATTGAGCCAATCCGTAATATGATTAACGAAGCTGTTGCAGAAAGCTCCGAAGAGCTTATGGATAGATTCTTTGCAGGAGAGGAGTTTACTCTTGAAGAAACATATGCTGCACTTCGCAGCGGTGTTGCAAAGGGGGAAATTGTTCCGGTTCTTTGCGGAAGTGCTTATAACAAGCTCGGCATTTCATCTCTTATGAATGCAATCCTCGCTTATTTCCCGGCTCCTGATACTGATGAATATATTCCTGCAAAGAAGACAGATGGTTCAGAAGCAAGAAGAAAGGTAAGCGTTAACGACCCGCTTGCTGCGCTTGTATTTAAAACCATTGCTGACCCATATGTTGGAAAGCTTTCATATTTTAAGGTTTATTCAGGCACTATGACTCCTGATACAACCGTTTACAATCCTAACAAGGAAAAGAATGAAAGAGTAGGCAAAATTTTTACTTTAATCGGCAAAAAACAGACAGAAGTTGAAAAGCTTTCTGCCGGTGATATCGGTGCTGTTGCAAAGCTCGCATACACAGAAACAGGAGATACTCTTTGCAGTCTTTCCGACCATGTTATCTTAGAGGGAATTGAATTTGTTAAGCCAAATATGTCATTGGCGGTTGTTCCGAAGGCAAAGGGCGACGAAGAAAAAATCAGTCAGGGCCTTAGCCGTCTTATGGACGAAGACAAAACCTTTGCTGTTGAAAACAATGTTGAAACACATCAGCAGGTTATTAAAGGTCTTGGGGACCAGCATATTGATATTTTGGTAAGTAAACTTAAAAACAAATTTGGTGTTGAGGTCACTCTTGAACCACCAAAAGTTCCTTATCGCGAAACAATAAGAAAAACAGTCAAGGTGGAAGGAAAGCATAAAAAACAATCCGGCGGACACGGACAATACGGTCATGTTTGGATTGAATTTGAGCCATGCGAAAGCGAAACACTTGTTTTTGAAGAAAAAGTGTTCGGCGGAAGCGTTCCTAAGAACTATTTCCCTGCGGTTGAAAAAGGCTTACAAGAAAGTATGCAGAAGGGCGTTCTGGCGGGATATCCGGTGGTTAATCTTAAAGCTACACTTCTCGACGGTTCATACCATCCGGTAGACTCTTCAGAAATGGCATTTAAGACAGCGGCTTCTCTTGCATTTAAAGCAGGTCTTGAACAGGCATCTCCGGTTCTCTTAGAACCAATCGGTCATCTTAATGTAATTGTCCCTGACAGTTATACAGGCGACATTATCGGCGATATCAATAAGAGAAGAGGGCAAATGCTCGGTATGACTCCTCAGGGAGAGGGCATAACACTTATCGAGGGGGAAATTCCTGTTGCTGAGATGTATTCTTACGCAAACGACCTCCGTTCATTAACACAAGGCAGAGGAGAATTTACTTTTGAGTTTGAGCGTTATCAGGAAGCTCCTCAGAATATTGCCGAAAAGGTAATTGCTGAAAATAAATAGTTAAATTACTGACACCGCAAAAGCGGTGTCAGTTTTTCTTGACAAAAAGTTATAAATGATGTAATATTTTTAAAAACTGATTAAGAAGTGAAGAGAATGAACAAAGCAACACTACAATACATCATACCTCAACAAGATAGCGGAAAAACTGTTGAGAAAGTCTGCAAAACAAGGCTGGATATTTCATCAAAGCTTTTTGTTTCCCTAAAATTGAACGGAAAACTTACTATAAACGGACAAATCTGCAAAAGCATTGACATAGTCAAGGTTGATGACATTATCGAGGCAGATGTAACGGAAGAAGAACCATCGTTAAACATTGTCCCGACTAACATCCCTATTGGAATTTTATATGAAGATAATTTCATTTTGGTTGTAAATAAAGCAAGAAATATGAGCATTCATCCTTGCATGGGAGATTATGAAAAAACTCTCGCTAACGCAATAACTTATTATTGGGCACAAAAAGGCGAAACGCATAAATTTCATGCCGTAAATAGAATAGACAAAGATACCTCGGGAATATGTGTTATAGCAAAAAATCAATTTGCTCACGGAGTTTTAGCCTCACAGATTAAAAACAAAAGTTTCAAGCGAAAATATATGGCATTTGTTCACGGAACCATAAATCCCGATTGCGGAACAATAGATATGCCAATAAAGAGGGAAAAAGATAGTGTTATTAAGCGCATTGTGGCAGAAGACGGTAAAGACGCTGTAACTGAGTATAAAACCATTAAAAATGGCAAAAAATACTCTTTAATAGATATTATCCTGCATACTGGAAGGACTCATCAGATAAGAGTACATTTTTCCCATGTGGGAAACCCTCTGCTTGGGGATTGGCTCTATGGCATGGGTGATGAAGAGCGAGAAATAGCCGAAGGGCACTTGCTTCACGCCTATTATGTTGAATTTTTTCATCCTGCAACAAAAGAGAGAATGGTTTTTAATTTACCCCTACCTGACGATATGTCCCGAATTGACATTTAAATTGCCCTTTATGTATTATAAAAATCAAAAAAACTGTTGACATATGATGAATTTTAGGGTATTCTATATATAAGTGTTTAACGAAGAAAGGCTTTGAAAAAGCTTAAAGGAGAGGTAGTATGTTTCTTAAAGAAGTAGTTGTTCAGAATCAGGTTGGCCTTCATGCCAGACCCGCAACTTTCTTTATTCAAAAGGCTAATGAATATAAATCAAGCATTTGGATTGAAAGAGATGAACGAAAAGCTAACGCAAAGAGCCTTTTGGGCGTTTTATCGTTAGGGGTTACAAAGGGAGTCAGCATTACAATTTCTGCAGATGGTCCTGATGAAGAAGAGGCAGTCAACAGCCTTATTGAACTCATTTCTTCTGATTTTTCTTAATATGATTTTTCGTGTATGCCTTACATTTGTAAGGCATATTTTGCTTTAAGGAGATTTAATTATGGTATCAGCTAAAATTACTGAAAAACTTAAAAATCTGCCTTTAACTCCCGGAGTTTATCTTATGAAAGACTCCGAAGGAGGCATTATTTATATTGGGAAAAGCAAGGTTTTAAAAAATCGTGTAAGCCAATATTTCCAAAAAACCGCCAATCACTCTCCGAAAACCGTGGCAATGGTCGAAAAAATCGAGGATTTTGACTATGTTTTAACCGATACCGAGGCAGAAGCCTTGGCTCTTGAATGTAACTTAATTAAAAAATATCGTCCAAAGTATAATATTTTATTAAAAGACGATAAACAGTTTCCTTATATAAAAATAACTATGAACGAGGATTATCCGCGCATTATAATGACTCGCAGGGTTGTGAAAGACGGAGGCTTATATTTTGGACCTTATATGAGCGGGTTTATGGTAAGAGATACCCTCGATGTTATTAAAAAGATTTTTATGGTAAGAAGCTGTAAAAAGGTCCTTCCGAGAGATATTGGAAAGGAAAGACCTTGCCTTTTGCACCATCTTAAACTGTGTAGCGCTCCATGTGCCAATCTTATCTCAAAAGACGAATACAGAGAGACATTCAGCAGGATAGAGGATGTTTTAAAGGGTAATTACAAAGAAATTCTAAATCTTTTGGAAAACAAAATGCGAAATGCCTCTGAAAATATGGAATACGAAAAGGCTGCATCTTATCGGGATAAAATTAAAAGCATAACAGCTCTTAGCGAAAAACAGAAGATAAGCTCTGCAAAAGAGAATTCAAGAGATGTCTTCGGCATTTATTTAAGCGATACCGAGTGTTGTATCCAAGTCTTTTATATTCGAGAGGGCAAAGTTATCGGTACAGAAAATTTTATTTTTGAGAGAAACAATAACACCCCGAAAGAAATAGTCGAAGCGTTTATAAAACAGTTTTATTATGCCTCCACCAATTTACCAAAGGAGATTATAATTCCTGAGGAATTTGATGAAATGGAAGATGTTGAAAACTGGCTAAGTAACAATTCGGGTCATAAAGTGCATTTGATTGTACCAAAGCGAGGGGAAAAGCTCCGCCTTTTGGAAATGGTTTCTAAAAACGCTGAGGAATCTTATAAAATCCATAAATTTAAACGCGACAAAGAAAACGCAGACGGAAACATAATCTTATCCGAACTTCGCACCCTATTGAATTTAGACGCAATCCCTTACAGAATAGAAAGCTATGATATTTCAAACATTTCGGGAAGCGACAGCGTAGGTGTCCGGATTGTTTATCAAAATGCAAAGCCTTTGAGACGCGCATACAGAAAATTTAACATAAAAACCGTTGAAGGTGCAGATGACTATAAGAGCATGCAAGAAGTTGTCCAAAGACGCTTTTTAGAAGCCTATAAAGAAGAAGAGGCTCTTGCAACCGGTGAGCTTACCAAAGGAAACGAGAAGTTTTTGCCGCTTCCTGACCTGATTCTTCTTGACGGAGGTAAAGGTCATGTAGCCTCAATTAAAGAGGTTTTAGAGGATTTAAGCGAAGAAATCCCTGTATTTGGTATCGTCAAAAACGATAAACATCAGACCAGAGGCTTAACCGACGAAAAAGAAGAGATTTTACTTCAAAAAGATGGAGAACTATTCAAATTTCTGGCTTGTATGCAGGATGAGGTTCACGATTTTGCAATAAAAACCTTCCGAAACAAACATGAAAAGAGTATGGCAAAATCTGCTCTTGAAAACATCGTGGGCATTGGTCCACAAAAGAGGAAGAAGCTTCTGATGTATTTTAAAAGCATAGATAAAATAAAAGAAGCAGATTTAAATACTCTTGAAATAGTTTTAGATAAAAAGTCCGCTACGCAGGTTTATAACTATTTTAATAAATAAAAATTCGTGCAACGGCTTTTCGATTGAAAAAACGCTGCACGAACAATTTATATAAACAACCTGGATATTAAATATATCCCGGGTTGATAGCTTATAGTTTATTATAAGCGAATAAATTTAAAATGTTACAAAAAAGGTGGAAAAATGCCATTTATTATCGATAGAAATATGAGACAGAGTTGTATTCAGCATCTTAGAAAAATTGACTCTGAAATATATTTTTCGCAAAATTATGATAAAATATACTATCCGGTTAATACTCATCCTGATATTCAGATTCATTTTGTTAACCCAAGAACTGCTTTTGTTCCGCCGGAACTCTTTGAATATTATAAAAATACTTTGCCGTCCTTTATTGATTTAAGAACGGGCGCACAGTATTTGGGTGGTACATATCCAAGTAATGTTGCATACAATGTAGCTAGAATTGGAAAGTATGTTATATTAAACAAAAAGACAGTAGATAAAAATATACTGAATTATTATATTGAGAATGGTTTTACATTGATAAATGTAAAACAAGGATATACAAAGTGTAATATTTGTACCGATGGCGAAATTGCAGTTACGGAGGATGAAGGGATTTACTCCGCTCTATGTGAAAACGGTATAAAAACTTTAAAAATTCCCGCCGGAAGCGTCCGCCTTGAAGGTTTTGATTACGGTTTCATCGGAGGCGCAAGCGGAGTTTTTAAAGATAAAATTCTCCTGTGCGGCGAAATAAAGAATAAAGAAATATTAAATCAGATAAAAAGCTTTTTTAACACCAATGGCGCGGAAATCATTATAATTGACAAGGAAGAATTAACCGACTACGGAAGTATACTCTATTTTGAATAATTTTTCACTGTGAAGTAATACTATTCTATATACTTTCGGAGGTGTTATTTTTATATGATTGAACATAAAATTGACGACATAAGAATATATAACACTTCCAGAATTTCCGACAATATTAAAAAGGAAGAAATCGGGGATATTGTTGCAGAATGGGTGGTTGATAATCTTGAAAAGGATTTGGTAACCGAAATATTCGAGAAAAACTATGAAGGATTTTCTCTCACTGATAAGAATATTATCCTAATCAGAGCGAACGACCGTTTAAGAGTAAGCAAAAGGCAACGCTTTTATGCTGTGAAAACTGCAACAGACGAATATTTAAAGGAGAATAAAAATCTTAACTTGATAGGTTTTACAAGATTTCGTTTGCAAAACTATAAAGAATACCTCAAAAATACAATTGATGACACAATAGAAAAATATCTGGTTGAAAAAGAATATACGGAATTTATAAATCTTATAAAAGAATATCTTATATATCAGGATAGCTTTATTGATACATTGAATGTTTTCACAGAACGCAATAAATATGTTTATATGGATGGAAAAGGCGAAAACATAACCACTCTGCTGGAAGATACCTTTATTATAGATGACAATTTAAATGAGAGCGACAAACTTCTTACCATTCTGATTTTATCCAATCCCGAAAAAATAAACTGGCACAACCCCAATAAAGAAGAAAACAAAGAACTTATGCAAACCATAATCTCAATATTCCGGGAAAAGGTAAAATTTTATAAAAATCGTGAACCATTCGCAGTATTCGACAGTAATAGACTTGACAATTTGTGAAAATATAGTATAATTATCTAGTAAGATATTCCTCCTTAGCTCAGTCGGTAGAGCATGCGGCTGTTAACCGCAGGGTCGTTGGTTCGAGTCCAACAGGGGGAGCCATACTTAAAAGGGTGGCGTTCTGCCGCCCTTTTATGCGCTTTATAAATAAAATTTCGACAACAAGATTTTTGCTCAATAATTCAAGGAATACGGAGGATTATTATGGGAAAAGCAACATTAGTAGCTCTTGCAGCCGGAATGGGAAGCCGTTTCGGAGGACTTAAACAGATGGAACCTATTTCTGAGAAAGGCTCGGTTTTACTGGATTTCTCTGTGCATGATGCTAAAAATGCAGGTTTTGACAAAGTTGTATTTGTTATTAAAGAGGAAATGTATGATGACTTCAAAAGAATTGTCGGAGATAAAATAACTGGCATAGAAGTTGATTATGTTTTTCAGGAGATGAACTCCCTTCCTGACGGCAGAACTAAACCTTGGGGTACGGGACATGCTATCTTATGCTGTAAAAACAAGATAAACGAACCATTTGCAGTAATCAATGCAGACGATTATTATGGTAAAAACGCTTACACAGACCTTTATAGCTTCCTTGTAGATTCAAAAGGTATGGATTGGGCGATGGTTGCATTCGACCTTAAAAACACTCTTACTGAAAACGGAACTGTTGCCAGAGGTGTTTGTGAGGTTGAAAATGGCTATCTTAAAACCATTACTGAAAGAACAAAAATCAAAGATTTTAAATATACCGAGGACGAAGAAACATGGATTTCTCTCCCGGAAGATACTGTTGTATCTATGAATTTATGGGGCTTTACAACTGATATCTTTAATGTTTTAGAAGAGAAATTTGAAAAGTTCAAAAAGAATCTTTCTAACCCATTGAAAGACGAGTTCTTTATCCCGCTTGTTGTTGACGAATGTATTAAAGCAAAAGAAGCTACTGTTAAAGTAATTAATTGTAGAGATAAATGGTATGGAATGACATACAAAGAAGATATTGACCAGGTAAAAGATGCCATGAAAAGAATGATTTCCGAGGGACAATATGCAGGACTTTGATATTAAAAGTATTTATGACCACTTCCAAGCCAAAGGTGATTTTATATCTGCCATTTCTTACGGACAAGGGCATATAAACGATACATATCTTATAGAAACTACCGAAGAAAAGTATATTTTACAGAGAATTAACGGCAATGTTTTCAAAAACATTGGAAATATTATTGAAAATGTTGCAAAAGTATCAGAGCATATGCACAAAAAGATTCTCCAACACGGAGGAAAGCCATATAGAGAAATGCTTTTTTTCGTGTCAAGTTATGACGATAAAAAGTATTACACCACCGATGATGGGAATTTCTTCCGTATGTATGTATATGTTGACAATGTAACTTGTTATCAGTCCGTTGAGAATGCACAGGTATTTTATGAATCCGCCCGTGCTTTTGGTAACTTCCAGAAGTTATTAAGCGATTTCTCGGCGGACAAATTATTTGAGACTATTCCTAATTTCCACGATACTGTTGACAGATACAGACAACTCAAAGAAGCAATTATTGCTGATAAAGCAGGAAGATGTAAAGATGTCCAGGCAGAAATCGATTTTGCATTAGCAAGGGAAAAAGATTCCGGAATAATCGTAAATGCTCTTAAAAACAATGAAATTCCGTTGCGAGTTACCCATAATGATACAAAACTTAATAATGTTTTGATTGATAACGCAACAGGAAAAGGAATTTGTGTTATTGACCTTGATACAGTTATGCCAGGCTCAATGCTTTACGATTTCGGCGATTCTATCAGATTTGGTGCAAGTACAGCTGCCGAGGACGAAACTGACCTTAATAAAGTAAGTATGGACTTGCATTTATTTGAAGAATATACCAGAGGATATCTTGAAGTATTAAGTGATAGCATTACCCCGGCTGAAATAGAATTACTTGCGTTCTCCGCAAAACTTTTAACTTTGGAATGCGGTATCAGATTCTTAGCCGACTATCTTAACGGAGATACATACTTCAAAATTCATAGACCAAACCATAACCTGGACCGTGCAAGAACACAATTTAAGCTCGTTGCGGATATGGAAGGCAAGATGGATAAGATGAAGGAAATCGTTAAGAAATATTCAAAATAAACTGTATATAAAAATGACCACCCTAAAAGGTGGTCATTTTTATTTTGTGGTGGAAGTGACGGGAATCGAACCCGTGTCCGAAGATTTATTCACCCTGAGCACTACGAGCGTAGTCTGTGGTTAAAATTCCTTCTTTCTAAGCCTCGCAGACAAGCCTTAGAAAGAAGTAGCTTCATAAAATCTAAAAATGCTCAAAGCTTTGCAAATTCAGTTCACCGCGTTTGGATGAAGCTCCTGTCTCTTTTTGCGGTAGAAAGAGGAGGAACTGCCGCCATAATTAGGCAGCGTAAGCTAAATTTTTGTTAGCGTTTAATTTTAATTTTGGACTTTTATCGTGGTGTCCGCCACGGCTCGCTCTCAGAACTTCAAAATCCCCGTCGAAACCATTGCACCCCCATATTTATTTTTGCATTTCTTTAAGCGCCCTGCCCATACGGCGTTTTGAATCCTTTTCGGCAATTGCAGCGCGTTTATCATAGTTTTTCTTACCTCGGCAAACACCAAGCAATACTTTAACATAGGAACCCTTAAAATATAGCTTTAAAGGTATTAAAGTATAGCCATCCTGTTGTGATAATCCGATTAATTTCGCAATTTCCCTCTTATGAAGAAGAAGTTTTCGCGGTCTTAAAGGGTCTTTATTAAAAATATTACCTTTTTCGTAAGGAGAAATATGCATTCCAATCAAAAAAGCCTCTCCTGTTTTAACGGAAACATAGCTGTCTTTGAGGTTAACTTTGCCCTCCCGAACAGATTTAACTTCGGTCCCGGCAAGTTCAATTCCGGCTTCGTATTCTTCGTCAACAAAATAGTCATGATACGCCTTTTTATTCTGTGCAATAAGGCTGTTAGCGGTCTGGGTTGCCATAAGGACTCTCCTTTCAAAGTTATTTGCTTAGTATACCACAAAACATCAAATGTGTCAACGAAAGTATTGCCATTTTAACAGGAAATAAACAGTTAGTTTACCATAATATTATTATGTCACTTTTGTTCCTGCTTCACCCATGAAAGAGGTGATTTTTCTGCCGCCTCACGAATTTGTTCATTATCAACATGGGTGTAAATTTCGGTTGTGGAGAGGTGTTCATGTCCCAAAATTTCCTGCAAAGCGCGTATATCAACCCCTGATTGATACATAAGAGTCGCCGCTGTATGCCGGAGCTTATGAGTAGTATATTTACGAGGGTCGAGGCCTAATTTTGTTATGTTATTTTCAACGATTTGCTGCACCATTCTGCGGCTTATTCGCTTATTTCTGGAAGAGAGGAAGAGGGCGTCCGCGTCAAAGGCCTCGGTTTTAATATCCTTTCTGATTTCCATATAATTTGCAATTGCATTCATACAGGCATCGTTTAAATATACTGTGCGTTCTTTGTTGCCCTTACCGGTTATAACGAGAGTATCATTACGAACATCAATTATATTAATACTGACAAGCTCTGAAAGTCTTAGCCCGCAGTTTAAAAACAATGTTATAATACAAAAATCTCTTACAGAATTTTTTCCATCAATAACTGATAAAAGCGCTAAACTGTCGTCAACAGTAAGGTTTTTAGGGTTGCTTTTCTTGATTTTAATAGATTCAAGTTCAGCAATAGGGTTTTCTTCAAGCCAGTTTTTTTTAACCGATATAAACTTAAAATATGACCTTAAAGAAGCAATTTTTCGTGCACGGGAAGAAGTTGAGTTGTTTCGTTCACGATTTAAAAAGTTCATATATTCATATACAAGATTTAAATCAACCTTTTTAATTAATTCCAAATCTACATCGGAAATATCTATTTTATCAAACTCTATATCAGAAGGAACTAATTTAAAACGAATCTTTAAATAACGAAAGAAAGTCCTGAGGTCATAAAAATATTCCTCAGCAGTATTTTTTGATTTCCCCTGAATACTTTCTATGTATATAAGGAAAGAATTAAGGATTTCCGGCGCCAAATCAAAATTTCCCATAAAAACACCCCTTTTTGAATAAAAGCCTCTTTCCAATTGCACAAAATTTTTATTTTGTGCAATTATCTATTTTTATTATATCATACTCTTTTCTATATTTCAAGAGGATTTTTCAATTTTATCAT
>JAZOAF010000137.1:0-21902 GCA_045595345.1 Clostridia bacterium
CTTTTGGGCACGGAAAAAGCTGTGCGGGAGATTCATTTTCCTGAGGATTTTGACAGCTTTAAAAGGGCAAAGTATTCCCTTGCCTTTGAGGAGCTTTTGGTTATGCAGACGGGCATACAGATTTTAAAAGGGGACAGAAAGAAATATACCGCCGAGCCTTTCTCGGATGTTAAATGTATAAGTGAATTGGCTGAATCTCTGCCCTTTGAGCTTACGGGGGCGCAGAAAAGGGTTATAAACGAAATCTGCGCCGACCTTAAAAAGAATGTCCCGATGAACAGACTTGTTCAGGGGGATGTTGGCTCGGGTAAAACTGTCGTTGCGGCGGCGGCAATGTTTAGTGCTGTCCGTTCAGGATTTCAGGGGGCGATGATTGCCCCCACGGAAATTCTTGCAAAGCAACATTATAAGAGCTTTGTTAAAATGTTTGAAAATATGGGCGTTAGAATTGCCCTTTTGGTTGGCGGAAAAAGCAAGGAAAAGACAAAGGTTTTAGAGGAAATTGCAAACGGGGAGATTGACATTGTCGTGGGAACCCATGCGGTTTTGACGGAGAGCGTAAAGTTTAAAAACCTTGCCCTTGCAGTAACTGACGAGCAACACCGCTTCGGAGTTAAGCAAAGAGCAACCCTTACGGAAAAGGGCAAAAATGTTCATACTCTTGTTATGACAGCAACCCCAATTCCAAGAACGCTTTCCCTGATTTTATACGGCGACCTTGATGTTTCCGTAATTGACGAGCTTCCGCCGGGACGAAAAGAGGTCCAGACCTTTGCTGTCGGGGAGAATATGAGAGCTAGGGTAAATAAATTTATCGCCTCAAAAATTGCCGAAGGGCGTCAGGTTTATATTGTCTGCCCGTTGGTTGAGGAAAGCGAGCTTTTAACTGCAAAAGCGGCGGTGGATTATGCCGAAGCATTAAAAACGGGATGCTTTAAAAACTATAATATTGATGTTATCCACGGGAAGATGAAAGCCAAAGAAAAAGACGCCGTTATGGAACGGTTTTCAAAGGGCGAGACAGATATTCTGGTTTCAACAACCGTAATTGAGGTTGGGGTGGATGTTCCCAATGCAACGGTTATGGTTATTGAAAATGCGGAGAGATTCGGCCTTTCTCAGCTCCATCAGTTAAGAGGGAGAATAAGGCGAGGGGATAACGAGGCCTTTTGCATAATGTTCAATAAATCAAGCGGAGAAATCGCAAAAGAGAGAATGAAAATTATGCAGGAAACAAACGACGGCTTTAAGATTTCGGAAAAGGACCTTCTTCTTCGTGGCCCCGGCGAATTTTTCGGTGTCCGCCAGCACGGTCTTCCAGAGCTTAAAATTGCCAATTTGTCAGAAGATATGGAAATTTTGAAGATGGCGCAAATGGCGTCAGAGGAAATCATAGAGGAAGATAAAACCCTCTCTCTTCCTGAAAACCAAAACCTTAAAAAGCGTGTTATGAGAAAATACGAAGAGGTTGGCGGAAGAGGGATTTTAAACTAAAAATGAAAAGGAGCGATAAGAGTCTGTGAAGGCTTTTTATCGCCCTTTTTTTAAGGGGATAGGAAAAAAGCTTTGGAATGGACAAACTGAGTCCGAAGCCGTACAAAGGTACTGCGAGAGGCAAAGTTTGTCCATAGCAAAAATACAAATTAAATTTGAAAAATCGAAAGATTTCGATTTTTCTTCATCTTTAAGATTAAACTTGAAAGTTATGTCTTTTTTTGCTCCTCGTATTTCAGTATTTTTACGGTCCGGAGTTTTTTAACAGCCCCTTTATGGTTGACAATAGGGCAGAAATATTATATAATTTAATGGATAATATGCGGAAGGAAAAAGCTAATGAACGATTATCAGAAAAGAATAAGAAATTTTTCAATAATTGCACATATTGACCACGGAAAGTCCACCTTGGCAGCCCGCCTTTTAGAGAAGACAGGAGTGCTTACTCAGCGCGAGATGCAGGCCCAGATTCTTGATAATATGGAGCTTGAACGGGAGAGGGGAATAACAATTAAAGCCCGTGCCGTAAAGCTTATCCACAAGGCGAAGGATAATGAGGAATATGTCCTCAATTTAATTGACACTCCGGGGCATGTTGACTTTAACTATGAGGTTTCCCGAAGCCTTGCGGCTTGTGAGGGGGCAATCTTGGTTGTTGATGCGGCACAGGGCATTGAGGCGCAGACTCTTGCCAATACCTATCTTGCCATTGAGCACGATTTGGAGCTTGTGCCCGTTATAAATAAGATTGACCTCCCCAGCGCACAGCCTGAGGTTGTCAGAAAGGAAATAGAGGATGTTATCGGCATAAATGCGGATAAAGCACCTCTTATTTCCGCTAAAAACGGAATAAATATCGAAGAAGTTTTAGAGAGGATTGTTGAACTTGTTCCGCCGCCAAGCGGAGACTGCGAAAAACCTCTTAAAGCCCTTATCTTTGACTCATATTATGACAGCTATAAAGGGGTTATAGTTTATGTCAGAATAATTGACGGAAAACTCACTCCGGGAACAAAAATCAAAATGATGGCAACGGGGGCAACCTTTGATGTTGTTGAGGTTGGCTATCTGCACCCTACGGGAATGCTCCCGTCAAAAGAGATTAAGGCGGGAGAGGTTGGCTTTATTGCGGCAAGCATTAAGGATGTCCACGAAGTCCATGTGGGCGATACGGTAACAACTGTTGAGGGCGGAAGCCCTGAGGCGCTCCCCGGATATAAAGAAGTTAAACCGATGGTTTACTGCGGTATTTATCCTGCCGACGGCGCAAGATATGACGATTTAAGAGATGCCCTTGAAAAGCTAAGACTTAACGACGCGGCACTGAGCTTTGATGCAGAAACCTCTGTTGCATTGGGATTTGGTTTCCGCTGCGGATTCTTAGGCCTTTTGCATATGGAAATTATTCAGGAAAGATTAGAGCGAGAATATAATCTTGATTTGGTAACAACTGCTCCATCCGTTGAATATAAGGTTATAAAGACGGATAAATCGGTTGAAAATATTTCAAACCCCACAAACCTTCCTGAATCCAGCGTGATTGATTATATGGAGGAGCCGATTGTCCACGCAGACATTATGACTCCGAGGGAATATGTGGGAAGTATTATGGAACTCTGTCAGGACAGACGGGGAACATATCTTGATATGGAATATCTTGACGAAACCCGCGTAACATTAAAGTATGACCTCCCACTTAACGAAATCATCTATGATTTCTTTGATGCCTTGAAATCAAAAACAAGAGGTTATGCTTCATTTGACTATGAATTCAAAGGTTATCAGAAGTCAGAGTTGGTTAAGCTTGATATTTTATTAAACGGCGATGCGGTGGACGCCCTTTCCTTTATCGTGCATAAGGAAAAGGCTTACGCAAGAGGAAGAAGAATTGCCGAGAAACTTAAAGAGGTTATCCCGAGACAGCTTTTTGAAATTCCGATTCAGGCGGCAGTCGGCGGAAAGATTATTGCCAGAGAAACTGTCCGTGCTATGCGAAAGGATGTCCTTGCCAAGTGTTATGGCGGCGATATAACAAGAAAGAAGAAGCTTCTTGAAAAGCAAAAAGAAGGTAAAAAGCGTATGCGTCAGGTGGGAACGGTTGAAGTTCCGCAGGAAGCATTTATGTCAGTTTTAAAACTTGATTAAAGGAGAGCGAATTATGAAAATTTTAGTTACTGGGGGAGCGGGTTATATAGGAAGCCACACCTGCGTTGAACTTATAAAGTCAGGCTATGATTTGGCAGTTGTTGATAATCTTTCAAACAGCTGCGAGGAATCACTCAAAAGAGTTGAGAAGATTACGGGAAAAGGCGTTAAGCTTTATAAAGAGGACCTTTGCGACTTAGAGGCGGTTGAAAAGATTTTTGAAGATGACAAATTTGACGCCGTTATCCATTTTGCAGGTCTTAAAGCCGTTGGCGAATCTGTTGAAATTCCAATCAGATACTATGAAAATAATATTGGAAGCACACTTAACCTTTGCAAAACTATGGCAAAGCACGGCTGTAAAAAATTAGTGTTCAGCTCATCTGCAACAGTTTACGGAAATCCGCACACTGTTCCGATTACGGAAGATTTCCCTCTCCACTGCACAAATCCATACGGCAGAACAAAGCTTATGATTGAGGAAATTCTTCGTGACCTTTATATTTCCGATAACGAATGGGATATTGCACTCCTCCGATACTTCAATCCTGTTGGCGCTCACGAGAGCGGACTTATCGGGGAAGACCCTAAGGGAATTCCCAATAACTTGATGCCATATATAACTCAGGTTGCAGTTGGCAAGAGAGAATACTTAAATGTATTCGGCGACGACTATGACACTCCTGACGGAACGGGCGTTCGTGACTATATCCATGTTGTTGACCTTGCAATCGGCCATATTAAGGCTCTTGAAAAAATCAGCAATAAGGTTGGGGTTGTTACATATAACCTCGGCACAGGAACAGGTTACAGCGTTTTGGATATAGTTAAGGCTTTCTCCAAGGCTTGCGGACACGAGGTTGCATATAAGATTGCTCCCCGCCGTGCAGGAGATATTGCACAGTGCTATGCTGACCCGAAAAAGGCAAGGGAAGAGCTTGGCTTTGTAGCTACGAAAAATCTTGAAGATATGTGTAATGACTCATGGCGTTGGCAGAGCACAAATCCAAACGGATATAACAAATAAGGTGAATTTATGAGAAAAACAGTTAAAATTCTTGGGGTAAAGATTGATAAGGTAACGGAGAAAGAGGCTCTTTCTCGTGCAAAAGGCTTTCTTAAAAAAGAGGGCGTTTCGAAAATCTATACTCCTAACCCTGAAATAATTATGACCGCAAAAGAGGACAGCGAGTTTATGGAAATACTAAATGGTGCTGACCTTTGCACAGCGGACGGAATCGGCGTTGTTTACGGGGCGAAAATTTTGGGAACTCCCGTTCCCCAGAGAGTAGCAGGCTTTGATTTAACCTGCCAAATTCTTGAATATTTAAAAGATACAGAAGACGGAGTTTTCCTGTTCGGCGCAAAGCCGGGGGTTGCAGATATTGCAAAGCAGAAGCTTGAAGAAAAGTATCCGGGACTTAGAGTTGTGGGAACAAATGACGGATATTTTACAGAGGAAGATATCCCTATAATAATTGGCAAAATCAATGAATCAGAGGCGAAGCTTCTGTTGGTTTGCCTTGGGGCTAAAAAACAGGAAAAGTGGATACACGACAATCAGGATAAGCTGACAAGTGTTCGGCTTTGCATGGGGGTTGGCGGAACACTTGATGTTTTTGCAGGGAATGTTAAACGCGCCCCGAAGATTTTTATAAAGCTTAATCTGGAATGGCTTTACAGACTTTTGAAACAGCCAAGCCGGATTGGGCGATTTGCGGCACTTCCTAAGTTTATGCTGGAAGTCTTTAAAAGCAAGAAAGGAATGAAAAAGAAATGATATATATTTTGCTTGCTGACGGCTTTGAAGAGGTAGAGGCTCTTGGCTGCTGCGATATTTTAAGGCGGGCAGAGATTAAAACATATCTTGCCTCAATTGAGGGAGATTATGTTGAGGGTTCTCACAGAATGACAGTTAAAGCGGATATGCTGGCTAAAAATATTGACTTTGAGAGAGTTGAAGGTATTGTTCTTCCGGGGGGTATGCCTGGAACACTTAATCTTCAAAAGAACGAAACAGTTTTAAAGCTTATTGACTATTGTGTAAAGAATAATAAGCTTATTGGCGCAATCTGTGCCGCTCCTATGATTTTAGGGGACTTAGGACTTTTGAAAGGGAAAAAGGCAACTTGCTTCCCGGGCTTTGAAGAAAATCTTACAGGTGCAGAGCTTTCAGGCGATTTCGTTGTGACCGACGGAAACATAATAACAGGAAAAGGAGCAGGGGCGGCTCTTATGTTCGGTGCTGCCATTGCGGACTATTTTAAAGAAGGGACAGGCAAAAGACTGTTAAAACAGGTTCAGCATATATGAACGGACAAAAAGAAGAACTGAGAAAACATTATAAAGAAATAAGAAACGAAATCCCCGCAGGGACCCGAGCTCTTAAAAGTGTTACAATCTGGAAACACTTTTTTGACCTTCCTGAATATAAAACTGCGAAAACCATTATGGTTTACAGCGATATAAAAAGCGAGGTAAGAACAAATCTTTTTGCGGAAAGAATGTTTTCCGACGGAAAGAGCGTTGTTTTTCCTCTGTGCGACAATGAAAAGGTTGACCTTATCCCATATGAGATTGACAATTCTTCAAGACTTAAATTAGGGTCTTTCGGGGTTTTAGAGCCAAACACCGACTTTCTGGGAGAGGGGAAGGTTTCTCTTAGGGATAAAAATGAGATTGATTTGGTAATTGTCCCCGGGGTTGCTTTTGATATTTACGGATACAGAATAGGCTACGGGAAAGGCTATTATGACAACTTCTTAAAAGACTTTAAGGGAGTTAAAATCGGCTTTTCCTATACGGATTGCATTTGCTACTCAGTTTTCCCGACTGAGAAAGATATACCAATGGATATTCTTATAACAGAGGCAGGGTGTGAACGATTTGAGCAGACAATATGAGGATATAAAAAGAATAAAGGGCGCAAGATGGCTTCTCCTTTGGGTTATGCTTACCCAGTTTGTTTTAAAGGTTGCCTCCGCTGCCATAGTAAGCTTTCTTCCCAAGGCGGCAGAAGGCTTTGTAAGATATCAGAATTATATCCAGCTCGGTCTTATAACGCTTCTGACTTTTATTGTTCCCATTATGGTTTACGGGGTGGCGTTCTGGCGTAAAACCGACAGGTCAGATGCCGAAGAAATGAGATTTAACAATTTTTCTGAGAAGCTGGTTGGCTTTATCGTTTTAATGGCGGTTTCAGGCCAGTTTGTTATGGCTCTTTTAAACCTGCCTTTCGGAAAGCTTTTCGGCTCAGGGGAGGTAGGTCTTATCCCTCAGACGGGGGGAGAGGTTTTAGTCGCGCTTATTGTAACGGCGTTTCTCCCGGGAGTTTTAGAAGAATTCTGGATGAGAGGCATTGTTTTAAGCGTCTATGAAAGACGAAGCACCTTTGTTGCCATTACCTTTACAACAATAATGTTTGCTCTTCTCCATGGCAGCATAACAAAGCTTCCCGGAATTTTGCTTCTGGGCTTTGTTGCGGCGGTTATAACAATACGGACAAACTCTGTCTATGCCGCTATGCTCTATCATATTATCAACAATGCAACCTCCGTCCTTTTCGGATATTTTGCAATTCATTATGAGATAGGGGATGTGTTTACCTGGACTTTGGCGGCAATTATGGTGCTGGTGTTCGTTGCATCTTTTATCTGCTTTTTGATTGTTGCGCCAAAGAGAAAGAGAAACAGGTGTAAGGACGAGGGAATGATGCTCCTTAAAAACTTTTTGAGCGTTCCCGTTATCTTGTGTCTTATTGTTGTATTTTTACAAATGAGATTCAGCGCATAAGAGGGTCAGGTTATGAAAAGGGTTATAAACATTATGAAAAAAAATAAAAAGCCAACAGCCATCCTTGCGGTTATTCTTGCCGCAATGATAGGCTTTTTGTGCTTTTTTGTAAGTGTTTGTTCAGATATGTTTATAACAGATACAGACGAGGTAGTTTTAATTGATATTCCCGAAGGGGCAGGGGCGAAAGCCATAGCACAGCTTCTCTGCGAGGAAGAGGTTTTATCCCATCCCACAGTTTTCCGCATCTATGAAAAGCTTACAAGACGCGGGGTTTATCATAGCGGAGAGCATAAATTTTATAAGGGAATGAGCTACGGCGATATACTAAATTCCCTTGAAACCGCAGTGAGCAATAATGTTACAGTAACAATCCCAGAAGGGTATGAGCTTACACAGATTGCAACTCTTCTTGCGGAAAAAGGCGTTTGCGAAAAGAATGCCTTTTTGGAGGCGACAAAAGAGGAGTATCCTGATTTTCCTTATCTTAAAGAAATAAAGAGAAAGGATAATCCCTTAGAGGGCTATCTTTTCCCCGATACTTATAACTTTGAAAGAGGACAAGCTCCGAGAAGCGTTGTATACCAGATGCTTTTGAATTTCCATAGAAAAGCATATACGGCATATGTAGAAAGCGGAACGGATACAAGCCTTGATGATATAATCATTATGGCGTCAATTGTTGAGCGTGAGGCGGCAAATGAGAGTGAATGGGGCAAGGTTTCTTCCGTATTTTATAACCGAATTAAGATAGGAATGAAGCTTCAATCCTGCGCCACAGTTCAGTATATAATCAAAGAGAGAAAAGATGTTTTGTCCAATGCGGATATAAAAATTGATTCTCCTTATAATACCTATATGTATGAAGGTCTCCCGATTGGTCCTATTGCATCTCCCGGCCTTGGGGCAATAAAGGCGGCAATCGACCCTGAAAAAACAAGTTATTACTATTTTGCGGCAACAAAAGACGGCAGCCGAAATGTTTTTTCCAGGACAGGAGAGGAACACTTAAAGACGGTTAAGGAGCTTCAAAAATGAGAGATTGGATAGAGGGCGACAATATAAATTATGACTATATTTTAAGGTACATAAGAGATACCCTCCCACAGAGCGAGGGGCTTCTTTTGGAGATGGAGGAATATGCCGAAAAAAACGGTGTTCCCATTTCCCAGCCTGAAAGTATAAGATTTTTGGAAATAATAATCAAGATTGCAAATGCCAAAAGAATTTTAGAGGTAGGAAGCGCAATCGGCTATTCCGCTATAAGAATGAGCAGAGCGGCAGAGGGGGAAGTTACAACCATTGAGCTTTCCGACGAAATGGCGGACATAGCGGAGGAGAATATCAGAAAAGCAGGCCTTTCAGAGAAGATAACCCTTATCCGAGGGGACGGCAGAGAGGTTATTCCCACCATTGAGGGCGAGTTTGACCTTATCTTTATTGATGCGGCAAAGGGACAGTATCAGGAGTTTTTCAATGAAGCAAAAAGGCTTTTGAGAGTGGGCGGAATTTTAGTTTCCGACAATGTTTTATTTAAGGGAATGACCGCTACCGACGAGCTTGTTATCCGTCGGAAAGTAACAATTGTTAAAAGGCTTCGTGAGTACCTTACGATGCTTAAAGAAAACGAAGATTTTGCAACGGCTCTTCTCCCCATTGGAGACGGGGTTGCGATAAGCATAAAAGAAAAATAAGAAAGGGTGATACTAAGTGGCGTTTAATGAGCATACCAACATTGACAGACAGAACATACTCAAAAACTTTGACTTCGTGCTTTTATTCTTAACGGTTGTTGCGGCTGTTTTTGGTATGGTTATGATTGCAAGTGCCACAGCGTCCCCCGTTAAATATGTATTGGTGCAGGGAGTTGCCCTTGTTTTAGGTCTTGTGGCAATCTTTCTTTTGATGATAATTGACTATGAATATCTGGCAAAGCTTAACGGCTGGCTCTACCTTGTTTCCCTCGTGCTTCTTATTCTGGTTTTAATACCGGGGATTGGAACAAAGGTAAACGGGGCAAGAAGCTGGTTCGACTTCGGAAGTCTTTTAAGTGTCCAGCCATCAGAGTTTGTTAAGCTGTTTTTTGTTATAACCTTTGCAAAGCATATTTCAGGAACGGGTATGCTTTTAAACAGGCCAAGGAATGTTTTCTTCCTTACTCTCCATTTTGGAATTCTTTGTACGCTGATTCTTCTCCAACCTGACTTTGGAACGGCAATGGTGTTTTTCTTTATGACCTTTGTTATGCTCTTTGTGGCAGGACTTGCGTGGAAATATATTATTTCCCTTTTTGCTATCCTTGCGGCGGCGGCGCCACTTGGCTGGTTTTTCCTTTTGAAACCATATCAGCAGGACAGAATTCTGACATTCCTTAACCCTGAAAGCGACCCTATGGGTGCGGGTTATCATGTTGTCCATTCCAAAACAACGGTAGGCTCAGGCCAGCTTTTTGGCACAGGCCTTTTTGAGGGGGCAAGTCAGTATAACAACTTCCTCCCTGCAAGACATACGGATTTTATTTTCTCCGTTGTCTGCGAAGAGCTTGGCTTTATCGGTGCTCTTGCAGTAATTTTGTTATTGGTTGCGATTATTGTCAGAATTGTTTATATAGGAATAAATGCAAGAAATGATTTAGGGAAATACATCTGCATAGGAATTGCGGCAATGTTTACTTTCCATTTAATTGAGAATGTAGGTATGTGTATCGGGGTTATGCCCGTTACGGGAATTCCCCTTCCGTTTTTCAGTTACGGAGGGTCATCTCTTCTGACAAACCTTATTGCAATAGGGCTTGTTATGAATGTTAAATACCGAAGCAAGATGATAAACTTTTAGACGGGGCGTGATTTTATGCGGATGAGAAAAAAGAAACACAGAGAAGAGAGAATTGAAAATTGCAAGGATTTGCTTACGGGAGAGTTTGAAACCTTCCGCAGGGATTTCAGAAATCTCTTTGAAAATAAAGAAAATGAAGTCCATATTGAAATAGGCTGCGGAAAAGGAAAGTTTATTTCAGAACTTGCCGAGCAAAAACCTGAGATTAACTATATCGCAATCGAGAAAAATCTTGATGTTTTGGTTCTGGCTCTTGAAAAGGTTAAGGCAAAGGGGCTTAAAAATGTTAAGTTTTATGCAGGGGACGCAAGTTTCCTAAATGATATTGACGAGAATAACAAATGCGGAAGAATATACATAAATTTCTGCGACCCGTGGAAGAAGACCTATCAGGCGAAAAGACGCTTAACTCACGAGAGATTTTTAACCGTTTATAAAAGGATATTAAAAAGCGGAGGAGAGGTGCATTTTAAAACTGATAATAAGGCCCTCTTTGAGTTTTCCTTAAACTCTTTCTCGGATTTTGGGTTAAGGCTTAAAAATATCTCATTAGACCTTCACGCAAGTTCCTTTGAGGGAAATGTTATGACGGAATATGAAATCCTCTTTTCCGAGGCAGGAATGCCAATATATCGGTGCGAGGCAGTTTTTTAAATAAATAATCATAAAGGGAAAAGTTCCTTCATACAATGTACAAAGTGTAAAAGTACAAGTATGGAGGAATTTTTATGGCGGAATACGGCATTTATCACGATATTGCCAAGCGTAGCGGCGGCGATGTTTATGTGGGGGTTGTTGGGCCTGTAAGAACCGGGAAATCGACTTTTATAAAACGATTTATGGACCTTATCGTAATCCCGAACATTGAGAATGAGTATAAAAGGGCAAGGGCACAGGATGAGCTTCCTCAGAGCGCAGGTGGCAAAATGATTATGACCACCGAGCCGAAATTCATTCCCAATGAGGCGGTTGGAATAACCATCGGGGACGGAATAAATTTAAAGGTAAGAATGATTGACTGCGTGGGATATATTGTAAACAGCGCAATCGGACACTTTGAAAATTCTCTGCCGAGAATGGTTAAAACTCCTTGGGAAGAGGAACCGATGCCCTTTGCTCAGGCGGCGGAAATAGGCACAAAAAAGGTTATAGATGAGCATTCCACCATAGGAATTGTTGTAACCACAGATGGCACCGTAACAGATATTCCAAGGGATGACTATAAAGATGCGGAGTCAAGGGTTATAGAGGAGCTTAAAGCTATCAACAAGCCTTTTGTGGTAATTTTAAACACCAATAATCCAAACTCGGAGCACGCCCTAAAATGTAAGGAAGAGATTGAAGAAAAATACGGCGTATGCGTTCTTCCTCTTAACTGTGCTGAGCTTTCAGCAGGGGATATAGGCACAATAATGGAGAAAATCCTTATGGAATTCCCAGTTAAAGAAATCGGGATAAATCTCCCAAGCTGGATAACCACTTTAAGTGATGATAACTGGCTTAAAAAACAGATTAAGGAAGATATTGTTTCATCCTCTGAAAAGATAGAAAAGGTTTCCGATATAAAAGCTTTCGGGGAAAGGCTTCTTGCTTCTCCCTATATAGAAAGCGTAAACTATGAAACAACTGACCTTGGAACGGGAGCTGTCAAGCTTAATGCCTGCGTCGGAGATGACATTTATTATAAGATAATTCAGGAAGTAACAGGCTTTAATATTGAGGGACAGAAAGGGCTTATGGAAACCC
This sequence comes from Clostridia bacterium, assembly GCA_045595345.1. GTDB lineage: Bacteria > Bacillota > Clostridia > Monoglobales > Monoglobaceae > SIG454. The sequence goes on from JAZOAF010000137.1 coordinate 12,013, forward strand.
TTATAAACCTTTCTCATATCAAGAAAAAATATGAGAAGATTGAGATTGCCTTGGAAGAGGCAAACCGTCAGGGTTACGGAATTGTATCCCCCGGAATTGACGAGCTGACTTTAAGAGAGCCTGAAATTATGAAGCAGGGAAGCAAGTTCGGAATAAGACTTCGTGCCAGTGCCCCCAGTTTGCACATTATCCGTGCAGACATTGAGACAGAGGTAAATCCGGTTGTTGGAACAGAAAAACAGTCGGAGGAACTGGTTCATTATCTCCTTGAAGAATTTGAGAATGACCCAATAAAAATCTGGGAGTCAAATATCTTCGGCAAGTCACTCCATGAGCTTGTTAACGAGGGACTGCTCAATAAGCTCAGCCATATGCCGACAGACGCCCGAATGAAGCTGCAAGAAACCCTTTCAAGAATTATAAACGAGGGTAGCGGAGGCCTTATCTGCATAATTTTATAACACAAAAAGCGGTGTTTTTTATCCACCGCTTTTTATGTTATAAAAAGTATAAATTATGATTGACACGGGGAAAGCACAATGCTATAATTAAGGTAGATTAAAGGAAAAATAACTTTTTACGGATAAAATATGAAAGAGGGCTTTGAAATGAGAAGATTGAAAAAACTTTCCGTTTTTTTACTATCTTTAATATTAGTTTTGGGGGCGGTTTCCTGCAACTTGAATAAAGCGGTGGCAAATCCGACACCTGAAAGCCTTGTGGCGTCTTTTTACGCAGCTTGGGAGAAGTCTGATGTGGATGCTATTGCCAAACTGACCCACGAAAAGATGTGGGAGGTTGAAGCAAAAAGCGCCGATGTAAGCGTTGATGAGCTTAAAACTCAGTTTAAGGAAGTCTATGCCGAGGGTGCAGGCTCTACTGTTTATTATAAGATTTTAAGCGTTACTGAATATAAGGCAGGGCAGGACGCCTTTGAAGATACTTATAAATGGGCACTTGACCGCTATGAAATGGAAATTGAGGGCTATGCAGTTGTCCGCGTTGCAGTTACCTATGACAACGGCGAACCTGTTACCGAAGATATGGGAATTATAAAGCTTGATAAGTCCTGGTATGCAAAGGATTTATTGGGAATTTAACGGAGGGATAAAGATGCTTAAAGAAATGAGCCGATATATTGGGAAAAGCGAAAACAGAAAAGTGTTAATCGGTTTAATTGCGGCTTTAATCGCAATTGCGGCGGCAACCATAAGCATTCTTGTATTTCTTGACAGAGGCAAAAGGAAGGAAGAAGAAATTTCCGAGGAGTGTTTTGCCGAATAAATAAAGATAACGATAATGCCACAGAAAATTCTGTGGCGTTATATGTATAAGGAGTCTGAGAATATGGAAATTAACGGATATAAAATTACCGCTCCCCTGAGAGAAAACCGAAAGGGCATAGCCAAATGGGGATTTGCCAAAAAAGACGGCGACGAATATTTCATTAAGGAATATTCCTCCCCAATCTATCCCGTAAAAAGAGAGGGCTTATCAGAAGAACAGATAATGGAAGAAATAGCTGTCTGCAAAAAGTTTCAGGTGGAGAGAGGAAAGCTTTACAGGGCAATAAGCGAGTGCATAAGCGGAAATATTGTTCCTGTCTATGAGTTTTTCAGGGATAAAGGCAATTATTACATAGCTGCGGATAAGATTGAAGGGAAGCCTCTTACCCTTGACGAAATGAAAAATATGTCTCCTTATCAGAAATTATTGGTAACAAGAATTCTGGCGTACAGTCTTGGCCTTTTGCATAGCAGAGGTATAGTTTACGGCGGTATTGAGCCGAGAAATATACTGTTTTCGAAATCTCAGGGCGGAGTTTATACGGCAAAGCTTGTTGATTTTGACAACAGCTTTTTTGTGGATAATCCTCCGAAAGACGAGAGCACTTTTACAAGCAATCTCAATTACCTCGCCCCCGAGTGTCATCTCTATATGTCAGGGGAGGACGAGAAGATAACAACCAAGGCGGATGTTTTCTCTTTGGGAATTTTCCTCCATTTGTTCTGGAGCGGAGAGATGCCGATTTTTAATTATGACGAATATGAATATCCTTTTGAGGCAGTCCTCTGCGGAGAGGAGCTTGACTTTTCAAGAGAGATGCCGAGAGGAGTTGCGGTGGTGTTAAACCAGATGCTGAGGAAAAACCCCGACGACAGACCGTCTTTAAGCTCTGTCTTTATGGCACTTGCCAAAATAAACTTTGATAAATAAAAAAAGGAGAGGGAAACCTCTCCTTTTTAAAAGCTGATTTCACAAAGGTTTCACATAAGAAACACATTTTTTACAAAGATTTCTTTTATAATGGTTTTAAAATGAACAGGAAGTGGGTGAGGAAATGAAATTCCGGCACGAATATAAGCATCAGATAAACCTTTCGGATATTTACGGACTTCGCACAAGATTGAGCGCAGTAGCAAAGCATGACGAAAACAGTGGCGGGGATGGTACATATTTTGTAAAAAGTCTATACTTTGATAATTATATGGACAAGGCGCTGCGGGAAAAGATTGACGGAGTAAATAAACGGGAAAAATTCCGCATCAGATATTATGGAACAGATACATCTTTTATCCGTCTTGAAAAGAAAAGCAAGATAAGCGGACTGTGTAACAAAGAAAGCTGTCCTGTTACCGCGGAAGAGTGTCAGAAAATTATTGACGGCGATATCGGGTTTATGAAAGACAGCGAATTTGAGCTTATGCGAGAGCTTTATTCAAAAATGAAATACCAGCTTCTTCGGCCCAAATGTATTGTGGCTTATACCCGTGAAAGCTTTGTTTATCCGCCGGGAAATGTGCGGGTAACCCTTGATATGAATATCTGTGGCAGTAATAATGTCAAGGAGTTTTTAAATCCTGACTTGCCTTTTTTGCAGACTTATCACGAATCTGTTCTGGAAGTGAAATGGGACGAATATCTTCCGCAGATTATAAGGGACTGCGTTCAGGTTAAATCAAGAAGAAGCACCGCCTTCTCAAAATATGCGGCAATAAGAATGTAAGTAAATTTAACGGAAGGAAGTAAATAATTATGACTTTTTCAGATGTATTCAAATCAAGTTTTTTATCAAACATCAACTCTTTTTCAACCCTTGATGTGCTTTTGGCATTAGGCGTCGCCTTTGTTTTAGGGTTATTTATCTTTTTAATCTACAAAAAGACTTATCAGGGCGTTATGTATTCCGATTCATTCGGGGTATCACTTATTGCAATGTCAATGATTACAAGCCTTGTAATTATCGCAGTAACATCCAATGTTGTGCTCTCTCTCGGTATGGTCGGCGCTCTTTCTATCGTTCGTTTCAGAACGGCAATTAAGGAGCCGATGGATATAGCCTTTCTCTTCTGGGCAATAGCAGTTGGTATCGTTCTCGGTGCAGGGCTTCTCCCTCTCACAATTATCGGTTCTGTTATTATCGGTATTATTATAGTAATCTTTTCAACAAGAAAGATTGGGGACACTCCTTATATCCTTGTTGTAAACCTTGAAAACGAAGAAGCAGAAAACGAAGCAGGCGGACTTATTAAGGAAGAGGCTAAGAAAAGCGTTCTTAAATCAAAGGCAGTAAATAAATTAGGGATTGAACTTACCTATGAAGTGCGTATCAAGGAAGATACGGAATTTGTGAATAAAATTTCTGAAATTGACGGCGTAACAAATGCAGTTTTGGTTTCCTATAACGGCGAGTATATGTCGTAAGATGAAGGGAGATTTAAAATGATTAAAAAAGTAATTTCGATTATATTTTCCTTGTGTCTGGTTCTGAGTGTCAGCGCAATGGCGGAAAATGTTCCGACGGAAACGACTCCTGATATGTCTCAAAGGGCAGGTATGCCCCAAAGAGGAGAAATGTCTTTCGGGGAGTTCACTCCTCCTGAGGGAAACTTTGCTCCTCCGCAGGATTTCGGCGGATTCACACCCTCTCAGGAAAACGGGGAGAATGTAACTACGCCTCAAACAAACGGTACGGAACAAGAAAAAACTCAGTCTGAGACAAATGAAGGAGAGACAACACAGACCCAAAACCAAAATTCCCCCTTCGGCGGTCAGATGCCTGAGGGGATGGGAGGCTTTTTCGGGAATATGCAAAACGGGCAGAATGTGAGCACAGAGCAGGAAACAGGATTTTCAGGTTTTGTTAAAACATATTCTACTCCCATAATCTCGGTAATTCTTTTGGGACTGGCATTTATCTTTGTTATTCTTTACAGAAGAAAAAACTATTGATAAAATGCCGCTATAAACTTCTAAGTAAAGGAGGGTGGATATGCTGTCGAGCAAACATATTTCAAAAATAACGATGGCTCTTGTGTCTGTTGTGCTGGTGCTATGTATTCTTGCCATAGGCTTCTCTGATAAGCTGGCTCATAATACCGGTTACGCAATGGAATATGAAACTGAACTTTTTGACACAAGCAAGATTCTTGATATTGATATTATTATGGATGATGCCAAGTGGAACGAGATGCTCCAAAATGCAACGCAGGAGCAATACTATGAATGTGATGTGGTTATAAACGGCACTACATTCAGGCAGGTTGGCATAAGACCCAAGGGGAATACAAGTCTGTCTTCTATTGCAGGGGACCCCGATAACAACAGATACAGTTTCAAACTTGAATTTGACCAGTTTGTAGACGGACAAACCTGCTTCGGACTTGATAAACTGGTACTTAATAACAACTATGCAGATACCACCAATATGAAAGAAGCTGTCATTTATGATATGTTTCAGTTTTTAGACGCTGACGCATCCCTTTATAACTATGCGAAAATATCAGTTAATAATGAATACTTTGGGGTATATCTTGCGTTAGAGGCTGTCGAAGACAGCTTTATGCTCCGCAATAATGGATTGGGTAAAGGATATTTGTATAAACCTGACAGTATGAATTTCGGCGGTAACAACGGCGATAAAAAAGCATCGGACAATAATTTCGGAGGCGTCTTCAAAATGCCTGAGAATTTTGGAAACGGCGCTCAAAACAGAGCACAGATGCCTAAAAATGAAACAAACTCTCAGGATAAATCCGCTCAGGGCGGCGGCTTTGGCGGCGAAAGGATGAACCGCGGAGGTATGCCAGGCGGAATGGGCGGCGGAAGTAACTTAAATTACAGCGACGACAATCTTGACAGTTACTCTGCAATATGGAACGGCGAGGTCAACGACAGCACCAAGGCGGACCGCGAAAGAGTTGTAAAGGCTCTTAAAAATGTTCACGGACAAACAAATATCGAGAAATATATTGATGTTGACCAGGTGCTTAAATATATGGCGGTTCACAATTTTTCCGTGAATGACGACAGTTTAAGCGGTTCTATGGCGCACAACTATTATCTGTATGAAGAAAACGGACAGATAAGTATACTGCCATGGGATTATAACCTCGCTCTCGGCGGAATGCACGGCGGAGATGCAACAAGTGTTGTTAACGACCCCATTGACGAGTTATGGCGCGGAACAAAGCTTTTCGATTTCGTTCTGGAAAATGAAGAATATAAGGCTCGCTATCACGAATATTATAATAAACTTGTCAATGAATATCTGTATGGCGGTAAATTTGAGGAGACCTATAACAGAATACGGACCCAGATTGATGAGCTTGTAGAAAACGACCCTAATGCTATGTACACCTATGATGAATATTTAAAAGGCGCAGAGCTTTTATATGAAACGGTAATGCTCCGTGCGGAAAGTATAAAGGGTCAGCTTGAAGGAACAATTCCATCAACAAGCGAGGGACAACAGATGGATTCATCTGCATTGGTTGACGCGTCTCATATAAATCTTTCCTATTTGGGACAGTTTATGATGGGCGGAAGAAACTTTGGCGGAAGATAAAAATAAAAAAGGAGAGGTGAGCCTCTCCTTTCTAGTTTTACATATTTCCTGCGATATATCTTGCAACATGGACGCCGCTGGCTGACGCATGGGAGAGGGAGTGGGTTATCCCACTGCAATCTCCGATAACGAAGAGACCCTTGTGCTTGGTCTGTAAGTTTTCGTCAATCTCAACTTCCATATTATAGAACTTAACCTCAACGCCGTATAAAAGAGTGTCGTCATTGGCTGTTCCGGGTGCAATTTTGTCAAGAGCATAAATCATTTCAATAATGCCGTCTAAAATTCGTTTTGGCATAACAAGGCTTAAATCTCCCGGTGTTGCCGAAAGCGTCGGGGTAACATAGCCTTCTTCAATTCTGTCGGGGGTGCTTCGCTTTCCGCGAATTAAGTCGCCGAAACGCTGAACCATAACCCCACCGCCGAGCATATTTGAAAGACGGGCAACGCTCTCACCATAGCCATTGCTGTCCTTAAATGGATGAGAAAAATGCTTTGCAACGAGAAGAGCGAAGTTTGTGTTATCTGTCTGCTTTTCGGGGTCTTCGTAGCTGTGACCATTAACAGTTGTAATTCCGTTTGTATTTTCGTTAACCACGATGCCTCGGGGGTTCATACAGAATGTTCTGACTAAGTCCTCATATTTTTCGGTGCGGTAAACAATTTTGCTTTCGTAAAGCTCGTCGGTCAGGTGCGCAAAGATTTCAGCAGGAAGCTCAACACGGACACCAATATCAACTCGGTTTGACTTGGTCGGGATATCCATATCCTGACAAACGCTTTCCATCCATTTACTTCCGCTTCGCCCTGCGGAGATTATGCAGTTTGTTCCTTCGAAAGTTTTGTCGGCTGTGTTAACTCTGTATCCGCCGTCAATCTTTTCAACATTTATGGCAGGAGTGTTGAAATAGAATTCAACTTTTTTATCAAGCTCATTATATAAATTCTGCAAAACGACATAGTTGATGTCCGTTCCTAGGTGGCGGACAGATGCGTCAAGAAGATGAAGTCCGCTTTGGAGACAAAGCTTCTTGATATGAGTGTTGGTGGTGGAATAAAGCTTTGTTCCCTCGCCCCCGAAAGAAAGGTTGATTTTGTCAACATATTTCATAAGGGAAATGGCTTCCTCTCTGCCGATATATTCATAAAGAGTTCCGCCGAACTGGTTGGTTATATTATATTTTCCGTCAGAAAACGCTCCTGCACCGCCAAAACCGTTCATAATTGAGCAGGATTTGCAGTTAATACAGGACTTGATTTTCTTGCCGTCGATTGGGCATTTTCTCTTATCAAGAGAATTTCCTGCTTCAATTACGGCAATTTTAATGTCAGGATTTTTCTTTGTAAGCTCGTAAGCTGAGAAGATACCGCCGGGGCCTGCCCCGATAATTAAAACATCATATTTCATTTTACATTACCTCGCTATCTTTTAAACACATAAAATAGCATACAGAAGAACTGAAAAACGCTTCCTGCAAGAACACACATATGCCAGATATAGTGCATATATTTTACATTTTTAAGCTTATAGAATATAACGCCGATGGTATAGGCAAGACCTCCTGCCAAAAGGAGGTAAAAGCCTCTTATGTCAATTGTCCCAATAAAGGGCTTCCAGATAAAAACGACAGACCAGCCCATAATTATATAGGCAATCATTGAGAACGCCTTGAACTTTTTCATATCAATTGCATTTAAAACAACTCCAAGAGCTGTGCAGGACGCGTTGATTAAAAAGAGTGTCCAGCCAAGCTTCCCGCCCAAAAGGGATAAGCAAATAGGAATGTATGAGCCTAAGATAAGAATGAAAATAGAGCAATGGTCTATAATCTGGAAAACCTTTTTGGCGGTTTTATTTGTAAGAGAATGATAAAGGGTGGAAGCCAAATAAAGAATTATAAGACTCGCACCGTAAAGAGCAGCGCTGACAATAGCCGTAGTGTCTCCGTAAATACAGGCAAAGATTATTGCAATAACAGTACCTGCAATAGCAAGAATTGCCCCAACTCCGTGGGAAATAGCATTGGCGATTTCCTCGCCCATTGTCTGCGGCCTTATAGCTTTTTCTTTTTTCATTTCAGTATATCCTCCGCTTGTATTAAAGCAATAAAATAGGGTAAAATATTCAAATACCACACAAAGAAATTATAACAAAAATATGCCTCTGTGTCAATGGAAAAAGAGGAAAGAAGAAAAACAAAAAAAGTCTTGACAGAAAAAGGAATCTGTGTTATATTATATAAGTCGCAAAGGTGCGACGGTATGCGGAGAGGTGTCCGAGCGGTTTAAGGAGCTAGTCTTGAAAACTAGTGATGCGAAAGCACCCAGAGTTCGAATCTCTGCCTCTCCGCCAATTTTTTTTAATATTGCAAACGAATTCGGAGAAGTACTCAAGAGGCCGAAGAGGCGCCCCTGCTAAGGGTGTAGGTCGGGCAACCGGCGCGAGAGTTCAAATCTCTCCTTCTCCGCCAAAAGACGACAAGTTTCGACTTGTCGTCTTTTACTTTTTACTTATTCACTCTTCACTATTCACTATTCCTTAAATATTAAAAGTGTATTTATATAAAACTTAACTTCTCCGCCACCAAAAAGCAAGTCACTTTCGTGACTTGCTTTTTGGTTTTCGGGAAAAGATTTGAACCTCGCACCGGGAACCGGCAAGAGAGTCGCCCGTTAAGAAAACAACCCGGTGGGTTGTTTTTAGGGCGATTAGGTGCGACAGCACCGAGAAAATAAGAAAAAGCGGAGCTTTTTTACAGAGAGATAATCCGTTAAGAAAACAACTCGGTGGGTTGTTTTTAGGGCGATTAGGTGCGCCGGAGTGTTAAGCCAATATGCCAGTGGCATATTGGTAGCGTAGGATAGCCACGAGAGTGGCGACTATGAAACATTAGTGCACCGAGAAAACAAGAAAAAGCGGAGCTTTTTTACCAAAGAAATAAATCTCTCCTTCTCCGCCGGGTACCGGCAAATAAAAAAAGACACCTGAGGGTGTCTTTTTGTTGCTATTCTTTATTTTCTTCGGCGATTTTTATATATTCCTCAATGGTCGGATAAATTGCAAAGTTGGTTACGAATGCTGTTATTGCAGGGAGGAGAAAAATCTCCAAAGCAAAGAAGATTAAAGTCATGAATGGAGAGGATATGTTCGCAATTGCAATAATTGGAAGAACCATATGAATCAAGGCGACAAATAACAGTAAGATGAAGCTCCTCGGCGCTTTTGCAAGAGCGAGGATAGTCGCGTTTTTCATAAGAGCTTTAAGGGGTAGCTTGAATGTAATCATAAGCTGATATACAAATAAATGAAGCATGGTATAAATTAATGCAAAGGAAAGAAGAAAATATCTTAAATATGACATTGGCTTACCCGCATTTGCATAGAAATTATATGCAAAAACAACCAAAGCGAAAACGACGAGGTCCAAAATCCAAAGGCCGAGACTTTGTTTGAAGTTTTCCTTCATCTTATCGCGGAAATCACTGAAAAGCCATACATGTTCTTCTCTGCCGATGTTGCGGAGGGCGTAAGTGAGTGACGCAGTTGACGGACCGAAACCTAAAAGAACGCCGAAAGAAACTCCAAAGAACAGATTCAAGGCGATGTATGCGGACCAAATCATATTTTCGTCTATGCTGATTGCATTCAGCAAGGAGGTGGAAAGGAAGCCTGTTACTATGCAGGTTACGATAAACGCCGGGATTGAAAATAAAACATATAAAAGATTTAGTTTTATCAAATCCCAGAATTTCTCCCCTAAAATCTCAAAGAATATAGAAAACCTTGACTGGTTCGGGTCTCTTTTTTCAACTCCCGGACCTGGTTTAAGATAATTTTTTTTAAACATTTTTCTCTCTCCTCAGATGACAAATTAAACTTAATTTAGATTATACTCCAAAACAAAAATAATGTCAAATTATTTAAGTAAAAGGGTTGAAAATATCCATATCTTGTTATATAATTAGAGTGTATATTTAAGGTAAAAAGCCTCTGTTTATGTGGGGGATAAATTATCGGATAAGGAAGAGATGGCTATGAAGA
>JAZOAF010000138.1:0-4857 GCA_045595345.1 Clostridia bacterium
TCAAACCAATAGTAAAGACTGCTTTGTGCAATCTTTGTCTCCTTACACAAATCCCCTACGGAAGCATTTGTCAACCCTGTCTTTAATAGATATTGCCAAGTTGTTTGGGTGATAATTCTCTTCTTGTCGGACATTTTGCAGTTGTCCATTTCATTCAGCCCTTTCATTTATACCTGACGCTACATCAATTATGTAATGCTCGTTACAATTAACGACAAAAAAATATGTCTGCAACATAATCGAAATTATGTTGCAGACAGCAAAATTTTACTAAGAAAAGAATGACATAAACGATATGAATAAGCCAATGAAGAAGAAAACAGACATAATTTTGAGACCGGGCAATATATATTTTGCCAAACCGGTCTGTTTCATCATGCTTTTTTCCAGTGTCCATAGTTACGGTTTAAAAAAATATGTACGAAGGTCTTGACATTAGAGCCAAGAGATGTTATACTTAACGAGCTTGTAGTATGTAGCTGTTATATACTTCCCACATAATTTCGATTATGTGGTTTTTTATTTATACCCTCAATAATCCCAATTTTTGGATTTGTCTTCGGTGTATATCCCCTGTCTCCATTGTATAGATACGGGTTGTATTTACACTTGAGTGGCCCAATATATCAGCCAAGCGCACAATATCCTTTTGCATAGAATAGTAGGTGCGGGCAAATAAATGCCTGAGGTTATGGGGAAAAACCTTTCCCGAGTCAACCTTTGCTGTTTTGCAAAGAGCTTTCATCATTTTCCAGATTGTGCTTCTATCAAGTGGTTTTTCTTTTTTTGTAATAAAAATTGGGCCGTTTGATATTTGTTGTCTCTTTGCATAGTCCGACAGCATTTTACAGAGTTCCTTCGGCAGTATAACTACACGCACTTTACCTTTGCTTCTTATTATTACCTGCTTATTTTTTACCGCTTCAATATCTATAAATTTCAGCTCCGATACCCTAATCCCGCTCGAACAAATTGTTTGCATAAGATAATAGAGTTTTTCGTTTTTTCCTTGTTTAGCTGCTATAAGCAATCTTTCATATTCAGCCTTGGTAAGTTCTTTATTTCTTTCTGCAAAAATTTGCTTTTGAATTTTGAGCATTTTCACTTTCAGTCCGTGCCACTCGTTATATTCAAAAAAACTGTTGAGTGAGGAAAGAACTGAGTTTACAGAAGCAGGGGCATACGCTGACTCTATTAAATGTTCTTTGTATTGAAGCACTTTCATTTTATCAACCTTATCACCCGAGAGCCATACAGAAAATGCCGTTATATCGCGCACATACTTTTCAACCGTTGCGTCGGCTTTTTCTTCTACCATTAAATATTGTCCAAATTCTTCAATGAGATTTTTTGTTATTGTCATACAAGAAACTTCCTTTCTTTAGTTTATATTATTATTTTAGCATAGAAATAATAATATTCAAATAAAATGTCGAAATTTTAGATTTGAAGTTTTAAAAGAAAAAACACTTATGAGTTAAACCTCATAAGTGTTTTTGTTTTTATTCTTTTTCGATAGCTTCGATAAGGCCTTTAATATAGCCTATTGCATAGAGTCTTCCCACAGCAGTATAACCTGCCATTCCTTCCAAGTTTTCCCCTGCCATCTGAGGAACATGGTCAACTCGGATTGGAACATCAACTCCGCACTTCTTATAAAGCTTCAAAATATCCGCCATATCAATTTCGCCATTATCGTGGAATGTTTCATGGAATTTAAGTTTATTTCCTGTTGCATTTCTGAAATGAACGAAAAAGATTTTCTTGGCAAGTTCAGGGATAACCTTATAAAGGTCCTCGCCCATCATAAGATAGGTTGCCTGACACATTGTTACGCCAAGATTATCGCTCTCTACGATACCGTAAATAGCTTTCTTGATATTCTCGTAACTTATCATAATTCTTGAAACATCGCCAAGCTTTGGAAGCGGCGGGTCATCCGGATGGAGAGCCAATTTAACTCCGTGCTTTTCCGCATGAGGGATAACCGCTTTTATAAAATATTCATAATTATCCCAAAGCTCTTTCTCGGAAATCTTCTTATCTGTTGGCTTAAAATCATTGAGGTCAAACTCTGTAACCAGAGCTCCGCCTCTTTCTTTGTACTCATTTCCTGTTCTAAGCCAGCCTATATGAGCCATAAAATTAAAGCAGATAGACTCTATGCCGAGAGCCTCCATAATAGGAAACATCTTTATAACTTTTTCAACGCACTCGTCTCTCATTTCGTCCCCTGCCTTAATATGGTCATGAAGAGCATTCGGCATTGGCTCAATAATGAGTGGTTTAATTCCAAAGTCTGTAAAGTTTTTATAAACTGTATCCCAATGGATTTTGTCTGTAATATCGAAATCGTCTGTTTCAGGGAGTCTTATTACTCCGTGGTTTACGCCACACTGTTTGGCATAATCCCAGGTTAAGTCCCTATCACTTCTGAAATAATCTGTAAGTAACATATTTATACCTCATCTTCTACCTGAACCAAAACAGTTCCGTTTGCAGTTGTTGAAACTTCAAATTCTAATTTGCCGTTTGCATCAAGAACAAAAGTTTCAGGCTTTAATGTTGCAACATCTCTTAAATAAGCAATTTGTTCTTCATTAAGTTCTTTTTCCATATGTTCCTTTATGGAAACTCTGTACGGGTTGGTATTTTCCTTATCTATCTTCCATACGGTAACCTTTTTCTTGCCGTCAACTCCTGCAATTTTAACAGGAATTTTAATATCAGAAAGATTTTCGTCAAAATATTTCTCCGCATAGTTAATGAGAATTGCCAAATTGCCTTCTTCGTCCTTAGTTGCAAGAGATGTCACATATTCATTGTCAATTTCATCAGCCAAAATATTTTCTTTAAGCTTTGCGCACAAAACATAAGCATTATAAATCGGCTTTTTGATGAAGTTGAGAGAGAAAAAGTTTCTGAAGCCCTCAAACTCAGTTGTCATTTCGTGCTGTCCTGAAAGACAAATCATCTGAACACCTAAGTTTGTATACTCTTTTGCATACTTGGTAATCATTTTGCCGTAATATGCAGAAAAGACCTCAGTTTCACGGGTAATGTAATAAGGATGGCGTTCAATATTCAAAAATCCGCCTGTACCCATTCCCCATTCATCCTGAATAAGCTCAATTCCCTCCGGAAAATACTTTTCAACTAAATCACGCATTTTCTCAAAGTTTGTGAACTGATTTTCAACACAAATAGGTCTTTCCCCTGATTGAATTGATGGCGGGTCAGTACCATAATTATGGAAGCAGATATAATCAATCTTTTTGTTTTCCATTCTTACGAACTTCAAAAAGCCTTCCATAAATTCATAATAAAAAGCCCATGCAGGACCGCCGATTTTAATCTTATCAGTTGCCCTTAAAACACCTTTTTCGAAGCCGTCATAAAGCTTACAGTACTCAGTACATCTTTCCTCCACTGTCGCATCTCTCATAAAGAAATTTGCCACATCAGGCTCATTTAAGCAATGAATACGCCATTTTGAGACCTCTTCTTCGCCGTAACGCTCAACAATATGCTTTGTATACTGGTAACAAATTTCCTCCCAAAGCTTATAGTCTTTCGGCTGAGAAGTGGTCCACATTTTACCTTTATATCTGGTTTTGTTGTGAGATACGCTGCTGTTTTCATTTGCGTCAACAGCCATAAACGGCGGAATACAGCCATAGGCAATCATAGGAGTAAAGCCTTTTTCAAGGAAATAATCAATTCTTAAATCGTTAAGAGTGTAGTCATAGACAAATTCCCCGTTTTCGTCAAGAGATACAATATCTTCAAACATATTGTATATGCGCACCATTTTCGAGGCCTTGTCTTTTGCCACCTCGTCAAGAATCTTTCTGCCCCAATCATCTTCTACTGCATCTGTTGGATGAAATAAAATATGGTTCCAGAAATTTTCCTGCTTTTTTACAACTTGATTAGCATTGATTTTTATCATAGCTTTTCTCCTAAAATTATACGCCGCTCTTTGTTAAGAAACCACCGTCAACAGGGATTGTAATACCTGTTACGAAAGATGCTTTATCCTCGCTTAAAAGCCATTCAACACAGCCTAAAAGGTCAGAAGCAACACCGAATCTCTTCATTGGTGTATGGTTAATAACCTGCTCGCCTCTTGCTGTAAGGCCTGTCTCAACTGTTCCTAAATAGTTAATTGAACGCTCGTTAACGAAGAAACCGGGAGCAATAGCGTTTACTCTGATGTTTGCAGGAGCAAAGTAGTTTCCGAGCCACTTTGTATAGTTTTCAATAGCAGCCTTACTCATAGCGTAAGCCGGAACTCTTGTAAGTGGGCAGTAAGCGTTCATTGATGCAAAGTTGATGATTGCACCGCCGTCAGCCTTAGCCATATGCTTACCAAATGCCTGACAGCATACAACTGTTCCTATTGTGTTTATCTTTAAAACGCTTTCATATGTAGGCATATCTAAGTCAAAGAAACCTCTCATACCCTCAGGCTTTTCATCAGAAAGTTCGATTGGGTCAAACTCTGTGATAGTTGTTAAAGCGTTAAGCTGGTTACCGCCTGCACCGTTGATTAAGAAATCGCAAGGACCCCATTTTGCAAACACATTGTCAGCAACCTTTGTCATAGATTCAAGGTCTGTAACATCCCCTGTTTCAATCATATATTCTCCGCCAAAAGCTTCGATTTTCTCTGCAAGGCCCTGAAGCTTCTCTGCCGCTAAGTCAACCATAGCGACCTTAACGCCTTTTTTAGCAAGGTCTAATGTTATTTCGGAGCAAAGTGTTCCAGCCGCTCCTGTTATTACTGCAACTTTATTCTTGAAATCCATAATTATCTTCCTTTCAAATTTTATAATTATAATGCAGACTGTGTAT
>JAZOAF010000139.1:0-1598 GCA_045595345.1 Clostridia bacterium
GCTTACCCAGAGAAACCATAGTTTTTCAAAGGCGTCTGATGGTATAAGACGGTTTATAATCGGTCTTTCCAAAAAGATAATTCTTGCCAATACCTTAGGGGAGCTTTGCAATATTTTTATGCAGTCAGGGGACAAGTCTGTGGCTTTCTACTGGCTTTTTGCAATTTCCTATATGCTTCAAATCTATTTTGATTTTTCAGGGTACAGCGATATGGCAATCGGCCTTGGCAAAATACTGGGCTTTGAGTTTATGGAAAACTTCAACTATCCATTTATCTCTTCGAGCATAACAGAATTTTGGAGAAGATGGCATATTTCGCTTGGAACTTGGTTTCGGGACTATGTTTATATCCCAATGGGCGGAAACAGAGTAGGAAAGCTAAGACTTTTAATAAATATTTTCACGGTCTGGTTTTTAACAGGTTTCTGGCACGGGGCAGAATGGACCTTTGCCATTTGGGGGCTTTATTTCGGTATTTTCTTGACCATTGAGAAGTTTTTCCTAACAGATTTTCTTAAAAAGAATAAGGGTATAAGCCATATATACACATTTTTCCTTGTTGCAATAAGCTTTGTCTTGTTTAGCTCAGGGGATATAAAAACGGCGGTTTCCTACATCGGCGGACTTTTCGGGGCAGGAAATACACCGCTTGTTTCCAATGAATTTGTGTATTATTTTAAAAGCTTCGGAACTGTTATTCTTATAGGAATAATCGGGTCAACTCCGCTTCCTAAGAAGATTATAGAAAAACTAAGCCAAAGAGATGGATTTAAAAAGGCTTGGGGAATAATTGAACTTCCTCTCCTTGTACTGCTCCTGCTTGTTTCAACGGCATATCTTGCAGACGGCTCATTCAATCCGTTTCTGTATTTCAGATTCTAAGGGGAGGAGATAATATGAAGATAAAAGACATTATATCGGTTGTTATTTTTGTCCTTTTGGTTGGAGTAATTTCTCTTTCCTGCTTTTTAAAGAAAGATGATGAATATTCCGAAAGTGAAAGACGCCCCTTAGCTCAGATGACTGAGATAAATGCCCAGACGATTTTCTCAGGAGAGTTTATGAAAAGCTTTGAAGAATATAGTGCTGACCAATTCCCCAAGAGAGATGTTTTCAGGGGGATTAAAGCGGTTTTCGTAAATAATGTCTTAAACCAGATGGATAACAACGGGCTATACTTTAAGAATGGGCATATTTCCAAAATTGAGTATCCTGAAAACGAGAAAATGATGAGCCATTCGGCAGAGATTTTTAATAAGATTTACGATAAGTATATAGACGGAAAAGATATGAAGGTCTACCTTTCAATAGTTCCCGATAAGAATTACTTTTTTGGAAAAGATTATGGTTATTTATCAATGGATTATGATAAATTTGCAACCTATTTCAAAAATGAAATGCCTTATGCAAAATATATCGATGTTGCTCCACTTTTAAGTATTGACGATTATTACAAAACCGACTCCCACTGGAAGCAGGAGGAGATTACAGATGTTTCGGAATATATCTTAAAAGAGATGGGGACTATCATCAAAACGGATTATAAGGTAAACGAAACAGAAAAGCCTTTCTATGGAGTTTACAAAGGGCAGTCCGC
>JAZOAF010000140.1:0-5248 GCA_045595345.1 Clostridia bacterium
CTATCTTTTCATCTGCTTTTCGTAAATTTCTTCAAGCTGTCTTGTCATCTTCTCCGCCGTAAACTTCTCTTTATAGTGAGCATAGGCGGTTTCGGACATTTTTTCCAAAAGCTCCTTGTCCTCCATAAGAGTTTTCATAGCTTTATAAAGAGCCCTCGAATTCTGTTTCTCGCAAAGGAGACCGTTTTCGCCATGGGTTACCATATACGGATTTCCCCCGTAAATACTTGCGATAGCAGGCTTCTTAAGGCTCATTCCCTCAGAGAGAGCAAGGGATGATGTTTCTGTTCCGTATGAACAGTTCACATTAACATCCATAATGTTATAAATACTTGCCACATCTGTTATAAAGCCTGTGAATATAACATTTTCTTCTATTTTAAGCTTCTTTACCAGCTTGCGAAGATTTTCTTCCTCTGTGCCCGTTCCAACGATTAAAAACTTGGCTTTCGGGTTTTTCTTAACTATCTTCGCCGCAGCCTCGATATAATATTTATGGCCTTTAACCGCTTCAAGCCTTGCAATAATTCCGAAAACGAAATCGCTCTTTTTAATGCCGTATTTTCTTCGGAGTGCTGTCTTTTCTTTTTCGCTTATTTCCGAAAGCGGCTCAACGCCGTTTATAATAACCGTTATTTTCTTTTCCAAAACCCCTGTGTCAGTAAGGTTTTCCTTTGCCGCCTCGGCAACTGCCACAATGTGTGTTGACAAAGTATTGTTGACAAAGCCGTTTATCTGTTTAAAGGGGAAGACCGTCATATGTTTTGGCGGGTCATAGGCGCAATGCCTTGTATAAATTCTTCCTTTTACCCCACGCATGAATGCGGCGATTTTACCGCTCATAGACGAATGAGTGTGAACTATGTCAGGTTTTTCAGCTTTGAAAATCTTGTACAGCTCGAAAATTCCTTTTAAGTCCATTGACTTGTCTGCAAGGTTTTCGGTTTCAATAACCTCATACCCTACATCCTCAATTCTCGGCTTTAAAAGGCTTCCTTTCGGAAGAATAACTTTTATCAGGAACTTCTCCCTATCGAAATTTTTAAGGTAATTAACCAAAAGAGTTCCTGCTCCGCCGATGTTGGTGTCAGTTAAAATATGCAAAACTTTTATCATTTTGACTCCTCCTTGACGATGTTTACCCCTGCAATTCCAAGAGCCAATATGAACCAGAAAACCATAACAACGCGATAGTTATAGAAGCAGTTGTCAAACAGCCCCTGCACCATAAATGCGCAAACCGCCGCACCCATAGAAACCAGAAGTGTTTTAAGTCGTCTGTCTTGCGTAAGGTTATGACCGAGGCATAACTGTTTAAACCAGAAGAACAAAATCAAAACGAAGTTTATAATTCCTCCAAGGCCTGTTTCAATCCAGACCTGCAAGAAAAGATTATGAGAATGAGGGGCAACAACTGCGCTGTACGCATAGAACGGATAAACCGCGTTGAAAGCCTCTTCTCCCATTCCGATTCCGCTTAGCCAGAAATCTTTCATCATAAGGATTGAACCCATCCAGATAAAAACTCTGTATGAAGTTGAGCTGTCTGACATATCGCCGATACTTGTCAGTCTTTGAAGAATAGTTTCGGGAATTACAAAAGGTACAATGGGAAGCACTAAAAGAGCAAGTCCCCAGAGCTTTCCGCAAACGAATGTAACATAAATTGCCGCCGCAACAACCAGCGCAATCCAGCAACCTCTTGAAAAAGTAAGAATCAGAACAACTCCCATAACCGCCGCTAATGCACCCCAGAAAAGCTTAGAACCCCAGTTTTTCTCTGTCCACATAATGCCTATGCAAACAGGGAGAACAAGGAGAATATATTCCCCTAAAACATTAGGATTTTCGAGAGTGGAATAAATTCGCATTGAAATTCCCTCAAACATTTCCGAGTCAAGCCAAGCTTCCGCTCCGCCAGGTTTAAAAATATACTGATAAATTCCGTAAAGGCAAACAAAAAAGCCTGAGATTGCAAAGGTTTTTATAAGGTCAAGAAACTGCTTTTTATTTCTTATGGTATTTATAACCACATAGAAAAACACCATCATAACCGCATAGATAAACCAAATCTGGATGCTCTTTCCTCTTGCAAAGGACATAAGAGCCGCCACGAAATAGATGAAAATCATCAGCATTATAAACATCCCTACAATGCCGAACTTCCACTCAAAGTTCTTGCTTGTTATAGCTTTTATAACAAGCGAACAAGCGCAAAGGACGCAGAGCCCTGCAAGAACCATTGTAGGAATAAACGGGGCCAAAAATGCCGCTGTAAAAACTCCGAACTCCACCTTATAGAACACCATAGAAACAAAGAGAATTCCCATAATGAAAAGGAGCCCCATAAGGGGATGGACAAACACAGAAAGGAGCGCCATCAAAGCACCGAAAATAGTACAACAATAATATCTTGCCCTTGACTTACTGCACTTTGTCATATAATAGAACTTATAATTAAGCTCTGTTCCCAAAAAATATTCTGCAATGCGGGAGGTTAATGTCGGCTTAATATAATCTGTAATGTTTATATTAATCACGGCAATACTTCCGCAGAAAATTGCACCAAGAGTTGTCCATGGGTTAAATCCACCGCCCATAGCATAGTTCAAAATGGTATAAATTCCAAGCCATACGCCGAAAAGAATACCCATAAATCTTATATTGAGTGCAAGGAAATTATGAAGAAGATATTTGCAAGCGGTTATTAAAAATGAGCGCTCTTTACACTTGGTAAAAAATTCATTCTTCTCCCCAAGCTTTTCTAAAATCTTAATGTCAAGACCTAAGATTTTATTCGAAACACTTCCGCCCTCAATGTCCCCGTCAACCCGACGGAACCAGCTTGTAATTTTGCTTTTTGCCCATTTAGAGGTAATCCAGCTGTAAAATGAGCAAAGGGCCTTATAAATAAAACTGTTCTTTATTAAATTGTTCCAGATTAAAAGCCAAAGATACTGAAAATACCCTGTTTTCATTTGTTCCTCCTTAACTCTTTGAACATCGTGAGTTTTAACAAGAATCCTAATCCTAGATATATGATTAATGCAGGGAGAGACGCTATGCAAAGCTTTATAAGAGTCATAACCATTCCCTCGCCAAACATATCTTTTATGAATCCATATATTGCTCCTGCGATAACAATGGCTACCGCCGAGGAGATTATTATCTTAACCAAGTCTGCTATAAACCCTTTTGTTATAACCTTATTGCCTTTTCTGTTTATCATAATCATAAGGCAAAGGGCGATAAACACCGAGCTTATGGTTGTTGCAAGGGCGAGACCCCCGATTTCCATTCTGAAAACAAAAACATTAAGGAGCATAACGCCGATATTGACCAGCACTCCCAAAATTGAAACAACCATTGGGGTTACGCCGTCTTTTATGGCATAAAAGCTCTTATTTAATATTTCGCAAATGGCATAGGCAACCATACCGAAAGAATAATAGTATAGGGCTGTTGCCGTAACACGCGTATTCTCCGCCGTAAACTTCCCGTGCTCGAAAACCACCTTTATAATCGGCTCGGAAAGAGCGATAAAGAGTGCCGAAATAAAGCCGATTACGAAAACCGTCCAGGAAAGAGAGCTTCTTGTTGTTTTCGCAAAGCCGTCTGTATCTCCTCCTGCGCTCTGTCGGGAGAGCTTGGGGAAAATGAAGTTTGTTACAGCGTAGGCAAAAACCCCGACCATTATTATATAAATCTTGTTTGCCCAGTTTAAGCCCGACACAATGCCGTCCCCTAAATTTGAGCCGACCATTGTGTTAATAAGGGTGCAGATAGGCTGAACCCATGAGCTTATTAATATAGGAAGGGCAAGTTTTAATGCCTCGCCTATTCCTTTATCCCTCAGATTAAAGGATGGGCGGAATTTAAAGCCTTTCTTATAGAGGGACGGAAGCTGAACGATAAGTTGGAGCGCCCAGGCAACAACCATAGACACTGCAACACCCATAAGTCCTAAGGAGTCCCCGAAAATCACAAGGTATAAAATCATAACCGAGTTGGAAACAAGGCTTATAAGGGAAGGCACATTAAATTCGCCGTATGACTGCAAGAGTCCTACCGCAATATAGGCAACCGCCGTAAAGATAATCGACGGGAACAAGACTTTTAAAAGCCTTGCGGTTTCCATAATCTTTATTTCGTCATAGCCGTTTGCAATAAAGCCAACAATCTCCTTTGAAAAGATTATACCCAAAAGAGACAGACCTATCGCCACAATTGTTACAAGGCTTATAAAATTGCAGGCAAATTTCTCCGCTCTTTCCCGACCTTCCTTTAACATAAAGTTATTGAAAACGGGCACAAAGGTAGAGAGGATTGCCACCCCTAAGGTCATATCAAAAAACAAAAGGGGAATCTGTGACGCTGTACTTATAATATCCGAAGAATACCCTTGGCCGTAAACTGAGCCGATTAAGGTTTCACGAAACAGTCCTAAAAACTTTGCACAAAAAATTATAAAGGACATAAAACTCATGGTGCGGATAGCTTTTGAAGATTTTTCTTCCATATATATCCCCTCCTTTTATGTCATTTTAAACCAATTTATATTATACACTATATTCATTTAAAAGTAAAGGAAAATAATGAAAAGCAGGGCTATACCCTGCTTTTTCATTATTTATTTTTACTTCTCTCTTTAAGGCGAAGCTCTGTATTTAAAATTCGCTTTCTGAGTCTTAAACTTTTTGGAGTAACCTCTAAAAGCTCATCGTCTGCCAAAAATTCAAGACAAGCCTCCAAGCTTAAAACCACGGGAGGAACAAGCCGAAGTGCCTCGTCGCTTCCTGATGCACGGGTATTTGTAAGCTGTTTCTTCTTGCAGACATTAACCGCCAAATCCTCCATTTTCGGATTCATTCCAACAATCATTCCCTCATAAACAGGGGTGTTAGGTCCGATAAAGAGAGCGCCTCTGTCCTGCACCTTAAAGAGTCCGTAGCCAACTGCCTCCCCAGTATCAAAGGAAACCAGAGAGCCTGTGTAACGCTTGGTTATTTCCCCTTTGAACGGCTCATAGCCTAAGAAGATTGAATTTAAAATTCCTTCTCCTCGGGTGTCGGTCATAAATTCGTTTCTGTATCCCAAAAGGCCCCGGGCAGGTATTTTATATTCAAGTCGCATACGGCTTCCAACGGGAGTCATATTAAGAAGTTCCCCTTTTCTTGAACCGATTTTCTCCATAACAGCACCCATAGAGTCCTCAGGAGCATCAATTACAAGCTTTTCCATTGGCTCA
>JAZOAF010000141.1:0-5162 GCA_045595345.1 Clostridia bacterium
GAACTTCCTCAGCTCTTTAATATTTTCAGCGGTAAAATGACTATAATCGGGCCTCGTCCTGCTCTTTGGAATCAGTATGACCTTATTGAAGAGAGAGATAAGTACGGTGCAAACGATGTAAAACCGGGACTTACGGGCTGGGCACAGATAAACGGAAGAGACGAACTTCCCATAGATGTTAAGGCGAAGCTTGACGGTGAATATGTTGAAAACCTAAGCTTTATGTTTGATGCAAAATGCTTTTTTGGAACAATTCTTTCTGTTTTAAAGCATGATGGGGTTGTTGAGGGAAGCACTTCGGCTTTAAACGATGCTAAGAGTGAGCAGGAGTTGATTGAGAAATGAATATCTTGGTAATTTGCCAGTATTATCATCCGGAACCGTTCCGTGTTTCAGATATTTGCGAAGAGCTTGTAAATAAAGGCCACAGAGTAACTGTTGTAACGGGAACCCCAAATTATCCTATGGGTGAAATTTATGAGGGTTACGGAAGAGGCAGAAAAACCGATGAGGTCCTAAACGGAGTAACTGTTCACCGATGCTTTACTGTTGCAAGAAGGAGCGGAACAATAAGACGCTTCTTGAATTATTACAGCTATGCAATCTCATCAAGCAGGTATATCAATAAACTGGGAAACGATTTTGATGTTGTCCTTGTTAATCAGCTTTCCCCTGTTATGATGGCTTATGCAGGAATGAGATATAAGAAAAAATACAAAAAGAAACTGGTTATGTATTGCCTTGACCTTTGGCCTGAAAGCCTTACGGCAGGCGGAATAGGAAGAGGGGGAATGGTTTATAAACTGTTCCATAAAATCTCAAAAAGCATATATGAAAGGGCTGATAAAATCCTCATAACATCAAAAATGTTCAGGGAGTATTTTACCGGCGAATTTAATATTGATAATGACAAAATTGAGTATCTGCCTCAGTATGCGGAAAGCGACTTTGAAAATATTTCGTCCGATGAAAAAGAAAAAGACACCTTCGATTTTTTATTTGCAGGGAATATCGGTAAGTTTCAGGGGATAGATGTAATTCTTAAAGCAGTCAAGGAACTTAATGGATATAAGGATATAAGGTTCCATATTGTGGGGGATGGCTCAGCTTTAAAGGAGAGCGAAAAGTTCGCCACAGATAACGGTCTTGATAATGTTATCTTCTATGGCAGAAAGCCCATTTCGGATATGCCAAAGTATTATGAAATGGCGGATGCAATGTTTGTTACTCTTAAAAAAGACCCGATTTTATCTTTAACTCTTCCTGGGAAGGTTCAGTCTTACCTTGCATCAGGAAAGCCTGTTATGGGCGCTATTGATGGTGAAACGAAAAATCTTATAAACGAGGCGAAGTGCGGTTTTTGTGCTGAGGCGGAGGACTATATGGCTCTTGCTGAAAATATTAAGAAATTCTGCGCTTTGTCAAAGGAAGAAAGAACTTTTATGGCAGATAATGCCAAAAAATACTATGAAGAGAATTTTAGGAAGAATGTGTTTATAGAAAAGCTTATTAAGGAATTGGAGAAGGCGTGTTAAATGAGAGTTTTGATGATTAACTCCGTTTGCGGAATAAGAAGTACAGGGAGAATTTGTACGGATATTGCCCAAAATTTAAAAAGCCTGGGGAATGAGTGCAAGATTGCTTACGGCAGAGAAACAGTGCCTGAAAAATATAAGGATTTTGCAGTCTTAATCGGTAGTGATACGGATGTGAAAACCCATGCTCTTTCATCAAGAATTTTTGACAACGCAGGATTTATGTCAAAGGGTGTAACGAAAAAATTTATTGAGTGGGTGAAGGAGTATGACCCTGATGTTATCCATCTTCATAATATCCACGGCTACTACATAAACATCGAAATTCTTTTTGACTATCTCAGAAGGTGCAATAAAAGAATAATCTGGACTCTTCACGATTGCTGGCCCTTTACAGGACATTGTTCGTATTTTGACTTTGCAGCGTGTGATAAATGGAAGACGGGTTGCTATAACTGCCCCCAGAAAAAAGAATATCCACAGAGCCTTGTTATGGATAACAGCAAGAAAAATTATGAAAAGAAAAAGAAAATTTTTGGGAGCGTTCCAAATTTAACGATTGTTACCCCATCAGTATGGCTTAAAAATCTTGTTAAAGAATCTTTCCTGAAAGAATATGATGTTGAAGTTATAAACAACGGAATAAATTTAGAGGTATTTAAACCTCAGGAAAGTGAATTAAGAAAAAAGTATAGCATTGAAGATAAGAAAATAATTCTGGGCGTTGCGGCTATATGGGACAGAAGAAAAGGGCTTGACTATTTTACAGAGCTTTCAAAGAAGCTTGATGACAGCTATAAGGTTGTTGTTATCGGAATAAGCGATGAACAGCTTAAAATGCTCCCCGATAATGTTTTAGGGATAACCAAAACCAATAGTATAACTGAGCTTGCCCAGTGGTATTCTCTTGCGGATGTTTTTGTAAACCCAACCTTAGAGGATAATTATCCAACCACCAATTTAGAGGCGATTGCCTGCGGCACTCCTGTAATAACCTTTAACACGGGGGGGAGCGTTGAAAGTGCAGGTGTTTACGGGAAGATAGTTGAAAAGTCTGCCGAAGAATTATATCAGGCTATCATAGATAATAATTTTGAGAAAAAGGATTATGATTTTTCTATCGGGAAAATGGTAGATAGCTATATAAAATTGTATTAAAACTGTTTGGAGGCAAAGGTAATGAAAATAGTTCTTTACACTAATATTCTAACACCGTACAGAAAATATTTTTATGACCTGTTAAATAAGATATGTAAGGAAAACGGAGACGAATTTTCCGTGTTGGTTATGGCAGAGACAGAGCCTAACCGTGCTTGGAAATATGATGAATTTCGGGGGGAGTATACCAGACTTCTGAAGAATAAAATGCTCTCTTTTGGAGAAATTTTTATCCATTTCAATTCCGATTTAAAGTCCAGCATTAAGGAACTTAAACCAGACATAGTTATTTGTGCAGGAAGCTATCTTTGCCCAGGCGTATGGAAAATTTCAAGGCTTAAGAAGAAGCTAAATTATAAATGCCTTTATTGGAGCGAATCTCATTTGGAGGAGCAACGCTCATACAATAAAGGCAAGCTCTTTGTAAGAGAAACATTGAGAAAAACTTTTTATAAGAGATATGATGGTTTTTGGTATGCAGGAAGATTGTCAAAAGAATTTATTGAAAAGTACGCAAAGGAAGATGCAAAGTATTTTCTCGTTCCAAATTTGATAGACGAGGCAAAATACAAAAAAGCGGGAACTGTTGATGAAGAAAAACAGAATAAAATCAGGGAGAAACTGAATATTGCGGAAGATAAAACTGTTTTTATAAGTCCTGTAAGGTTAAGCCCCGTAAAAGGTGTTATGGAATTTTTGGAGGTGTTTAAAAATTCCAAAGAGAAAGAAAATGCAGTAATTTTAATTGCGGGTGCGGGGGAACTTGAAGAGAGAATTAAAAAAGAAGTTTCAAAGAGCAAACTTGATGTAAGACTTCTCGGTTATAAGAGCCAGAGAGAAGTGATAGAGCTTTATTCTGCCTCGGATATATTTCTGTTGCCATCCCTTTCTGACCCAAATCCCCTTACCTGTATAGAGGCCCTCTGGGCAAAACTGCCTCTTTTTATATCAAGGCATTGCGGGAACTTTTATGAGGTTGTAAAAAACGGTGAAAATGGATATGTATTCAGCTATGAAAATAAAGAAGAAGCGACAAAAATGCTTGATAGAATAATTAAGAGCGATAAAAAATGGCGGGAGAATGCCTCAGAGGTTTCTAAAGAAATCGCAGAGGAAAAATATAATTCGAAAAAAGTAACAAAACGAATTCTCTCGGAAATGAAAAGGGATTTGAGAAACTAACCAAAGGATAAGAAGGAGGGTACGCCTGATGAAAAAGAAGATGGGTTTAAAAGCTGTTTTGATGGTGCTAATAACTATCTTTGCTACAATTTTATTGATTTATAACGCTCCTTATAGAGATATTCCGGTATACCATAGCAATTTCATTGTTGACGCTTTGTGCTTTTGCTTTTCGATGCTATTGCTTGTCTGGTATTCTGTCGGGAAAAAGTTTGATATATTTGACCCGATATATTTTATATCCCTGATATACTTTATGATGTATTTTATAACGCCGATGTATGACTTATCCGTGGGGGAGATATATTGGTTTGGATATGATTTGTTCCCACACGGGATAAAGGCGACAGTTATTGCTTTTATTGGATACTTGTCATTTTTTGTTTTCTATACGGGGAATATTCTGCCAAAGAAGATTGTGAAAGTAGAAGAAAAAGAAAAACAGGACGAGCCTACTGCAAACAATCAGCTAATAATAATTATTTTAGCAATGTATGTGGTATGTTTCGTTGCCAATGTTTGGTATCTTATGAAATCAGGTGGTTATGGAGATTTATTATATCTTCTCACAGTAGGAATGTTTGGCTCAAGCGGAGACGGTGGCGGGAAGGTAGATGCAATAGGCTTTGTGTCAATGCTTTCTTATTCTCTTCCCACGGCTACAATGCTATATTGGGAATACGGCAAAAGTAAATTCTGGAAAATAGTCTTATTTGTTCCAATGCTTATGCTTCAAGTAACAAGAGGATTCAGATTTTTTGTTATTCAGATAGCGCTCAGCTTTATGGCGTTCTACTACATAAGAAAAAATAAACGGCCAAATGCGGTTACAATAGTAATTTTATTTATAATAATTTTAATCCCGACAATGCTTATGACTACATCAAGAGTTAATGTCCGTTCAGGAGCAGGCGTAAGCACAGAGCAGTTAGCACAGCAAAATACAGAGGACGCTTTTGAGGATACGGTCTGGGATAATTTAAGAATTTATAAGAATTTTTATGGAATGGTTGATGAAATTCCGGATAATTATGATTATGTATATGGCCGTCAGATTGTAACAGGAAGCCTTGTTATGATGATTCCAAGAGCTATCTGGCCTGAAAAAATATCATCATATGGCGGAGTAGGTCTTGCCACACTTATAGGCAGAAGATTAGAGGGCACAGGGCAAGCATATCCAACCGTAGGAGAATATTATTACTCTTTCGGAACCCTTGGCGTTATATTCTATATGGCTATTTATGCACTATGGATGGGTAAATATAAAAGACGAAAAATGGGAAG
>JAZOAF010000142.1:0-9937 GCA_045595345.1 Clostridia bacterium
AATGATTGAGGATTGCGCAATAAAGTATGAAAAGAATATTGCATTTAAGCTCAAGAAAACAGACGAAAATAAGAAAGTATATTATGATGAAGTAACATATTTAAGATTTAAAAATGAAGTTGAGTATCTCGCTCGTGCCTTTGTGGAGGACGGTATTGCTGGGAAAAGAATTGCGGTAATAGGAAAGAATAGCTATGAATGGATATTGGTATTCCTTGCGGCTGTTTGTTCAGGAAGCGTAATCGTTCCTCTCGACAGAGGTCTTCTTGATTATGAGCTTGAAGACCAGCTTAAAAGGTCTGAGGCATCTGCACTTTTCTATGGGGCAGAATTTAAGGACAGAGTAGGTAATTATAATATCTTTAAAGTGTGCAAAGAGGACCAGGAGTTTAAAGATATGATTATTCGCGGAAAAGAAGCGGATAACAAAGCTGAATATGATAAAATTGAGGTAAAAACTCACGAAATGAGTGCACTTCTCTTTACATCGGGAACAACTTCTGCATCAAAAGCAGTAATGCTTTCTCAGGATAATATAACATCCAATGTTTACGGTATGAGTAGTTGGGAAAAGTTCTATGAAACTGATGTTAATATGGCTCTTTTGCCGCTACACCATACATTTGGAATGATGCAGATGATGCTTTTCCTTTCAATCGGTATGTGTAATGTATTCTGCGAAGGTCTTAGAATTGCTAAGTGCTTAAATGAGTACGGCGTAACAATTTTCGTTGGCG
The DNA here is from genome assembly GCA_045595345.1 of Clostridia bacterium. Taxonomy (GTDB): domain Bacteria; phylum Bacillota; class Clostridia; order Monoglobales; family Monoglobaceae; genus SIG454. The sequence continues at coordinate 738 of JAZOAF010000142.1, forward strand.
TTCCGAGAGTTATTGAGGAAATGATGCTTGCTGTTCAGAGAAAAATCGCTGCAACCGGCAAGGAGAAAGTAATCAAGACTGCTCTTAAAGTTTCAAACGCTTTAAGAAGGGTTGGAATTGATATCCGCAGAAAGCTCTTTAAACAGATTTTAGAGGGCATGGGCGGTGGATTGCGTATGGTAATTATCGGTGCGGCACCTGCTTCTCCTGATGTATTGAGATTCTTTAATGATATCGGCGTTTTATCTATTCAAGGGTACGGCCTTACAGAAAGTTCTCCTGTTCTTACTGCCGAAAGCGATATTTATATGAGAAAAGATTCGGTCGGAAAAGCAATCCCGGGGGTTGAAGTCAGAATAGAAAATCCTGACGAGAACGGAATCGGCGAAATCGTTGCAAAGGGCGGAAACATAATGCTCGGCTATTATAATGACCCTGAAAAAACAGCGGAAGTTATCAAGGACGGCTGGCTCTATACAGGCGACCTTGGCAGAAAAGATAAAGACGGCTTTATTTTTATCTGCGGACGAAAGAAGAATGTTATCGTTTTATCCAACGGTAAGAATGTCTTCCCTGAGGAAATTGAAACTCTTGTTAACCTTTCTCCTGCCGTAAAAGAATGTATCGTATATGCAGAAGGCGATGTAATCTGCTGTAAGGCGGTAATTGACGAAAAATTTGAGGGGGACAGCGAAGCAACAATTAAAGAACATATTGAAGCCGTAAATGAACAGCTTATAAAGTACAAGAAAATTGGTAAAATCGAGATTACTGAAACTGAAATGGCAAAAACCACAACAGGAAAAATCAAAAGATAAAATACATAAAACCGACAGGGTAAAAACTGTCGGTTTTTTTCTTAAATATACAAATAAAAAAGCAGAGCTTGTAGCTCTGCTTTTTTATTGTTAGATTAATAGTTTTCTTTTCTAACTTCAAAGTAAGCCTGTGGATGAGCACAAACAGGGCAAACCTCAGGAGCTTTCTTGCCCATAACGAGGTGTCCGCAGTTACGGCATTCCCACATAATTTCTTCGCTCTTTTCGAAGACTTTCTTCATTTCAACATTATTTAAGAGTTTGCGATAACGCTCTTCGTGAGCCTTTTCAACCTCAGCAACCTTTTTAAACTGAGCAGCAAGAGCTGTAAAGCCTTCTTCTTCAGCTTCTTTTGCAAAGCGGTCATACATATCTGTCCATTCGTAGTTTTCGCCCTCAGCAGCAGAAAGAAGATTCTGAGCTGTGTCCCCAAGACCACTTAAAGCCTTGAACCAAAGCTTTGCGTGTTCCTTTTCGTTAGAAGCAGTTTCTTCAAAGATAGCAGCGATTTGCTGATATCCTTCTTTTTTTGCGACAGATGCGAAGTAGGTATATTTGTTTCTTGCCATACTTTCGCCGGCAAAAGCCTCTAATAAATTTTGTTCAGTTTTTGAACCCTTTAATTCCATTTTTATTTCCTCCTTGAATATTTAATTTTTTTAAGTATAACATAAAAATTTTTTATTGTCTATAATTTTTTAGTCAAAAATTTCCAGACTTCTGTCCAGAACACCGCTTATTTTTGCAAGAAGCATTCCATAGTTGGTAATGGGAACATTTTGGTCCTTGGCTGTCTGGATGCGGTATTTCATTTCTCTCTCATTAAGCATACATCCGCCACAGTGAACAATTAGACTGTATTTTGATAAATCTTCGGGGAATTCCCCACCGCTTGAAAACTCAAAAACAATATCTGCCTTGGTGTAATCCTTAATAAGATAAGGAATTTTAACTGTCCCGATGTCGTTGCACTGACGGTGGTGCGTGCACCCTTCGGAGATGAGAACTTTATCGCCGTCCTTTAATTTTTCAAGAGCGTTTATTCCTGAAAGCTGATGAAAAAGCTCTCCCTTGTGGCGTGACATCAAAATAGAGAAGGAAGAGAGAGGGATTTCTTTTGGTACTATTTTCCCAACCTCTCCGAAAGCCTGACTATCCGTTATAACCATTTTAGGCGGGTTTTTAAGGCTTTCTAAAACTTTGCCCAGCTCGTTCACCTGACAGGTTATTGCGGTGGCGTGAGAGTCTAAAATTTCTCTTATTGTCTGCTGCTGAGGAAGAATTATTCTTCCCTTAGGCGCAGACTCGTCAATAGGCGTAACAAGAACGACAATGTCAGAAGGCTCAATCAAATCGGCGATAATAGGAAACTCAGGGGAAGTGCCTTTAAGCCTTTTTGCGATATGCTCTTTAAGAGCCTCAATTCCATCTGAATTTTCTGCGCTGACACTTATTTCGTTCTCTTTAAGGTCAGTTACCGCCTTTAAATCTGCCTTGTTATAAACCAGCAAATACGGGATATTTTTCACTTTAAGCTTTTCTTCCAAAGCCTCTTCAAGTTCGCCTTTTCCTATCTCGCTGTCAATAACAATAAGAGCGATGTCTATTTTATTTATAACCTGATTGGTCTTTTTTATTCGCAAAAGTCCCAATTCTCCCTCGTCGTCAAGGCCGGGAGTGTCAACAAACATAACAGGGCCGAGAGGAAGAAGCTCCATTGCTTTATAAACAGGGTCGGTTGTTGTCCCTTTAACAGGAGAAACAATAGCAATATTCTGATTGGTTATTGCATTGATAAGGCTTGATTTTCCTGCATTTCGTCTGCCGAAAAGGCCAATATGGATTCGGTCAGCTTTTGGAGCAGAATTTAAATTCATACTTATCCCTCCTAGAAGCGGAAGTCACGAAGTCCGCCTTCAATTTTTTCAAGATTATCAAGAAGAATTTGTCTTGTTTTCGGGTTTGGAACATTAACAGTTTCGCTCTCGATTAATGCCTCACCGATTTTAACGGTCTCCTCGGTTGCGTAATCTTTTAAGAATTCTTTAAGAGTCATAAGAGCGTTAGGATGACAGCAGTTCTGAATCTGTCCGTTTTTGGCAAGAGTCATAAAGCGGTCCCCTGTTCTGCCCTCGCGGTAACAAGCGGTGCAGAAGCTTGGAATAAAGCCAAGTTCCATAAGCCATCTTACAACCTCATCAAGAGTTCTCTGGTCGGAAACATCAAACTGTTCCGTATCATGAGGTCTTTCTTCGTCAGTATATCCGCCAACAGATGTTCTGGACGCTCCGCTTATCTGGGAAACCCCGAGACGGAGAAGCTTTGCGCGAACTGCCTCAGATTCACGGGTTGAAACAATCATTCCCGTATAAGGAACAGATAGGCGGATACAAGCAACAATTTTTGCAAATGTCTCGTCATCAATTCCGTTGTCGAAAACGCTTGGGTCAATGTCGGATGCTTTTTTAATTCTCGGAACGCTTATGGTGTGAGGTCCAACGCCGTGAACAGCTTCAAGATGCTCGGCGTGCATTAAAAGACCTGCAAACTCATAGCGGTAAAGTTCAAGACCGAAAAGAACACCAAGGCCAACATCGTCAATTCCGCCCTCCATAGCTCTGTCCATAGCCTCTGTATGATAAGCGTAGTTATGCTTAGGGCCTGTTGGATGAAGTCTTTCGTAGCTCTCTTTGTGATATGTCTCCTGGAAGAGGATGTATGTCCCGATTCCTGCATCCTTTAACTTTCTGTAATTTTCAACAGTTGTTGCCGCAATGTTTACATTAACACGGCGGATAGCACCGTTTTTATGCTTGATACTATAAATTGTATCTATGCAATCCAAAATATATTCAATGGGGTTATGAACAGGGTCTTCCCCAGCCTCAATTGCAAGACGTTTATGCCCCATATCTTGGAGAGCAATAACTTCATTTTTAACCTCTTCCTGAGTAAGCTTCTTTCTTGGAATTGTCTTGTTCTTTGCGTGATAAGGGCAGTAAACACATCCGTTTACGCAGTAGTTGGAAAGATAGAGGGGGGCAAACATAACAATACGGTTGCCGTATATGTCCTTTTTGATTTTTTCCGCAAGAGCATAGATTTCCTCATTAAGCTCAGGAATGTCGCAGTCCAAAAGAACGGATGCCTCTCTGTGAGATAATCCCTTTAATGTCTTTGCCTTTTCAATGATTGACAAAATAAGCTCACGGTTGTGCTTGTTTTCCTCAGCATATTTTAAAGTATCTAAAATCTCCTCATGGTTTATAAATTCTTCTGCTTTTAATGATTTTGGATTATACATATGTTTTACCTCCTAAACTTTTGAATAGATTGTTTTTGTGCTTATTCCGTCAAGCATCCCGATTTTCCCCGAAATCTTGTTTATAATGTCCTCAGGTGCGTCAACGGCAACGCTTATGACAGAAATGTTTTTCTTATCATAAGGAAGCCCCATACGACCAATAACAAACTCTCCGTATTCGTGCAAAATGTCATTCATTCGTGATACGGAGTCGCGGTTTTCAATTATAATTCCGATTAAAGCAACTCTTGTTTCCATAACTTCTCCTTAAAAAAATACGCCTTTGAAAAAGGCGTATATAAATCAAACTATATAACACCTTTCGCCAAAGAAGCCCTCAGGCGTCAGAAAATGTAAAAAATTGTTTAGTGAAAGGAAAACCCTCGCACCTCACACTTTTATTCTATCATATTATATATATAAAGTCAATATAAACAAAAATTCCAAGGACATTTCTGCCCTTGGAATTTAAATTATGCTTTTGCAATACAGATGCTAACCTTTTCGCCGTTGATGTTCCATTCTTTTGCGCTTTCGCAAACGCCTTCGTGGATGTCAACTGCTAAGGACTGAGCGGAGATTTCTTCTTTGTTGTCTTCAACAATCTTTAAGATTTTCTCAGAGCCAGAGAAGCCAATCTTGATGTTATCCTGAACTTCAAGACCGCTGTCCTTTCTCATTGTCTGAATCTTGCTGAGAATTTCACGAACAAAGCCTTCTTCGATAAGCTCAGGTGTAAGGTTTGTGTCTAAAACAACAGTGAACCCTGCATCGCTTCCTGAAACGAAACCGTCTTTCTGAAGAGTTTCAACCAAAACATCTTCAAGAGCAATTTCAGCATCAGTTCCCTCAACGCTGAGTTTAAGCATTTCGCCAGCGTTTAATGTTGCCATAACGGATGCGCCGTCGAGGGCATTAATTGCCTCGAAAATAGGACGAACAAGCTTTCCGTATTTTGGACCCATAGTTTTGAGCTGTGGCTTAAAGTTATAGCTTATAAATTCGCTTGCGTTATCAGTAAACTTAACCTCTTTAACATTAAGCTCATCTAAGATGATTGCTGTATAGTCAGGGTTAATGTTTTCCTTTGTCTGAACATAAATTGTAGAAATCGGCTGTCTGTTTTTAACATTTGCTTCGTTTCGAGCGGCACGGCCTAAAATAACAATCTTTCTGATTGAATCCATTTCGCTTTCAATCATCGGGAAGTTGAAATCAGGGTTAGCTTTCGGGAAGTCGCAAAGATGAACACTCTCAGGAGCATTCTTGTCAACAGAGAGAACCAAGTTCTGATAAATCTGCTCTGTCATAAACGGAATGAAAGGAGCACAAAGCTTAGAGAACTCAACCAGAACGGTGTAAAGAGTCATATAAGCGTTAATCTTGTCCTCAGTCATATCCTTTGCCCAGAAACGTTCACGGCTGCGGCGAACATACCAGTTGCTGAGTTCATCGGTAAATTCAGTAATAAGTCTTGTTGCCTCAGTGATTTTGTATTCATATAAGTAATTATCAACAGATGTGATAACCTTATTGAGCTTAGATAAAATCCACTTATCAAGAACTGAGATTGTGTCCTTATTAAGTGTGTATTTTGTCGGGTCGAATTCGTCAATGTTAGCGTAAAGAACATAGAACGCATAGGTGTTCCATAAAGTTCCAAGGAATTTTCTTTGAGACTCAGATACTGCCTCGTCAAAGAATCTGTTTGGAAGCCAAGGTGCGCTGTTTGAATAGAAATACCATCTTGCAGCGTCAGAACCTTGCTTGTTAAGAACATCCCAAGGGTCAACAACATTTCCCTTATGCTTACTCATTTTCTGACCGTTTTTGTCCTGAACATGACCTAAAACGATAACATTCTTGTATGGGGACTTGTCAAAGAGAAGAGTAGAGATTGCCATAAGAGTATAGAACCAACCTCTTGTCTGGTCAATGGCCTCACTGATAAAGTCAGCAGGGAAGTTTTCTTCAAATAATTCTTTGTTTTCAAATGGATAGTGCCACTGCGCAAAAGGCATTGAGCCTGAGTCAAACCAGCAGTCAATAACTTCGGAAACTCTCTTCATTTCCTTGCCGCACTTTTCACACTTTAAGTGAACTTCGTCAACATAAGGCTTGTGAAGCTCAATGTCCTCAGGAACATTGAGTCCCTTTTCTTTAAGCTCTTGGATTGAGCCGATACATTCACGGTGTCCGCAGGAACATTCCCAGATAGGAAGAGGAGTTCCCCAGTATCTTGAACGGGACAATCCCCAGTCAATAACATTTTCAAGGAAGTTACCGAATCTGCCCTGCTTAATATTGTCAGGCATCCAGTTAACTGTGTTGTTATTCTTTAAAAGTCTGTCACGAACAGCGGACATTCTTATAAACCAGGTATCACAAGCATAGTAGAGAAGAGGAGTGTCGCATCTCCAACAGAATGGATAGCTGTGCTCGAAAGGAATAACCTCGAAAAGCTGTTCTCTTTCTTTAAGGTCACGGATAACGAGCTTGTCAACATCTTTTACAAACATACCCTTCCAAGGCTCAACCTCGTCAATGAAGTTACCCTGAGTGTTAACAAGGTTTAAGAAACCAAGGTTGTTTTCTCTTCCGACTCTGGCATCATCTTCACCAAAAGCAGGAGCAATATGAACAACACCTGTTCCGTCTTCCATAGTAACATAGCTATCTGCAACAACCACGCAGGACTGTCCGTCCTCAGGCGCCTTAAAGCTGTAAAGAGCTTCATATTTTGTTCCGACAAGGTCTGTTCCTATGTATTCTTCAACAACTTCGTAATCTTCTTTGATAACCTTTTCAACGAGTGCCTTTGCGAGAATATATTTTTCTTCCCCAACTGCAATCTTAACATAAGCTTCATAGGGGTTTACGCAAAGAGCAACGTTTGATGGAAGAGTCCAAGGTGTTGTTGTCCATGCAAGGATGTATTCTTTTGTAGCACCCTTAATTTTAAACTTAGCAATAAGGGAGTTTTCCTTAACATCCTTATAGCCTTGCGCAACCTCGTGGCTTGAAAGGGAAGTTCCGCAACGAGGACAGTATGGCATAATCTTGTGACCCTTATATAAAAGGTCTTTGTCCCAGATAGTTTTAAGCGCCCACCATACAGATTCAATGTAGTTATTGTGGTAGGTAACATACGGGTCGTTCATATCCGCCCAGAAACCAACACGGTCACTCATTTCCTCCCATTCACTCTGATAGGTAAATACGCTGTTTTTACACTTCTTAACGAAGTCCTCAATACCGTAATCCTCAATCTGTGGCTTACCGCTGATACCAAGCATTTTTTCAACTTCAAGCTCAACAGGAAGACCGTGAGTGTCCCAACCTGCTTTTCTTAAAACATGGTATCCCTTCATAGTGCGGTAACGAGGAATAAGGTCTTTTATAACACGGGTTAAAACATGACCAATGTGAGGCTTACCGTTGGCAGTAGGGGGGCCGTCATAGAAGGTATAGTTCTCCCCGCCCTCACGATTTTTCATACTTTTCCCGAATATATCGTTCTCTTTCCAGAACTTAACAATCTCTTTCTCTCTGTCAACAAAAGAAAGGTCAGTCGATACTTTATTATACATCGGTTTTTCCTCCGTTTGAAAAATAAATTCTAACTAATATATTTTACATAAAAAATCCCATTTTGTAAAGGCTTTTTTACGAATTTGAGTAAATTTCTAATAAAATACATTGAATTTCAGGAAAAATTGTGATATACTAAGCTATAATTTATGTTTGTATATAGTTTTATAGTTTATAAATGAGGTGCAGAGAATGAATTTGCTTTGTGCAAAATGTAAGAAAAATTTAGCCGTTGTTTTCATAAGTAAAATGGAGGGCGGTAAACGCATAGACGAAGGATACTGTCTCAAATGCGGAAGAGAACTTAACCTTATTTCCGAGGATATGCTCACGAATTTAGGCGGCCAGCTCGGCCTTTCCAAAGAGGACTTTGAGGCGGCAGCGGAAGAAATGGAAAGTATGTTTGACGGCGATATGGATATGAGCCAGCTCGGAGCGGCATTTGCAGGAATAATGCCTGATGAGGATATGGAGGAAGAAGGCGCAGAAGGAAAAAATCCTTTCAGCTTTTTTGCAAACCTTGCAGGTAAAAAGGATAAGGAAACAGAAAACGGTAACGGCAAAACTAAAAAAGATAAAAAAGAGAAGAACGAAAGAAAGTTCTTGGAAATGTATGGCACGAACCTTACCCAAAAGGCAAAGGACGGGCTTATTGATAATGTCATCGGCAGAGAATTGGAGATGAACCGCGTAATCCAGATACTAAACCGAAGAACAAAGAATAACCCTTGTTTAATCGGTGAGCCGGGTGTTGGCAAAACTGCCATTGCGGAAGGTTTGGCAGTTAAAATTGCAAAAGGGGAAGTTCCCGAAAAGCTTCTTGATTATGAGATTTATTTAATCGATATGACGGCTATGGTGGCTGGAACTCAATTCCGTGGCCAGTTCGAATCAAGACTCAGAAACCTTATCAAAGAGGTCAAAACCCTTGGCAATATCGTTTTGGTAATCGACGAGGTTCATTCCATCGTTAAAGCAGGAGATGCCGACGGTGCAATGAGTGCCGGAAATATCCTAAAACCTGCCCTCTCCAAAGGGGAAATTCAGGTAATCGGCGCAACAACACTTGAAGAATACAGAAAGTATATTGAAAAGGATTCAGCCTTAGAGAGAAGATTCCAGGTTGTTCTGGTTGAAGAGCCATCTGTTGAAGAAACAGTTGAAATTTTACGAGGAATTAAAGGCTATTATGAGGATTATCATAAGGTTAAAATAACTGATGATATAATAAGAACTGCCGCCGTTTTATCCGAAAGATATATAACGGAGCGGTTCCTGCCCGACAAAGCAATAGATGTTATTGACGAGGCCGCGTCAAGAGCAAATCTTGAAAATAAGGCTTTGGTAAAGCTTTCAAAAGCGGAGAAAAACCTTGAAAATCTCCTTGAAGAAAAGGCAAGTCTTGACGGCAAGGAAACCTTGGAAGAAGCGGACTATGCAAAGCTTGCGGAGATTAAAAGCGCAACCTTAAAAGCAGAGGAAGAGAT
>JAZOAF010000143.1:0-8758 GCA_045595345.1 Clostridia bacterium
GTCAATAACGCCATACATATTGCCGTGGTCAGTAATTGCCATAGCGGTCTGGCCAAGCTCTTTTGCGCGGTCCAAAATTTTCGGGATAGTCCCTTCGCCATCAAGCAAGCTGTAAATAGTATGGGTGTGAAGATGCACAAATGACATATTTTTTCCTCCTTTTTATAGATTTTCTGCAATAGCCAGAATGCGTTTAAGTCTGTGGTTTACCCCCGACTTTGAAAGAGGGGGAGAAAGCAGAGCGCCAAGGTCACTAAGACTTAAATCTCGGTTTTCAAGGCGAAGCTTAGAGAGTTCAAAAAGCTCATCGGGAAGTTCTTCCAGCCCGATTGTCTGCTGAATTTTATTTATAGCATTAATATGAACGGCAGATGCAGTAAACACCTTGTCCATATTGGCGGTCTCTCCGTTTGAAATTCGGGTAAGGTTGCTCCTTACCTCTCTTAAAATCTTAATATCAACAAACTCCATATAAGATGATGTTGCTCCAAGATAAGTTAAAACATCGCAGATGGTGTCGCTGACCTTGGTGTAAACAACCATTGAGTCCTTTCTCTTGACTTTCTTAAAGGAAAATCCCAGAGAAGAGAGGAAGAGGAGAAAATCTTCTGTTAAAAGCTCATATCTTGTTAAGAACTCCATATTGTAATTCTTATTGGGGTCGATAACTGTTCCGCCACCTAAGAAAGCTCCGCGAAGAAAGGCTTTTTTGCAACAGTCTTTCTCGATAACCTCAGGGGTTATACGGAACTTTATATTATTTTCAGAAAGGCGGAGGGCATATAAGCATTTGGCAACAATCCCTAAATCGTTGCAGTAAACCGTGAAATATTTTCCGTCTTTGACGGTATTCCCTCTGTATCCGAAAAGCTTATTCAAAAGGGTGCAGAACTTGTCCGCAACCAACTTGCTCTCGCTTATAAGCTTAATGGAGGAACCGCTGATGCTCCCTGCAAACAAAAGCATACCAAAAAGCTCTGCCCTGTCGCAACAGGGAGAGTGGTTTTCGGCAAGTATTAAGGGTTCTTTTGTTTGTTGGGAAAAAGATTTCATATTTTTATCCTTTTAGAATTTTCCAATCATTTTAACCTCAGGGCAAAGAGTTACCCCGAACTTTTCATAAACTGTTTTCTGAATGTGTTCTATAAGAGAAAGAACATCCTTTGCGGTGGCATTTCCTGTGTTTATAACAAAGCCTGCGTGCTTCTCGGAAACCTGCGCTCCGCCGATGGTAAAGCCTTTAAGCCCTGCCTGCTCAATGAGCGTTCCTGCAAAGTGCCCCTCAGGACGCTTGAAGGTGCTGCCTGCACTAGGTCTGTCAAGAGGCTGTTTTGAAACCCGTCTCTCTTTAAGGTCGTCGGTTTTAGCTTTGATGTCATCTTTGTTGCCCTCTTTAAGAGAAAGAGTACAGCTTGTTATAACCGCTCCGTTTTCCATAAAAACGCTGCGACGGTAACCAAAGTCACAGCATTTTGCATCTATGGTTTTTATATTATTGTCTTTGTCAATAAAAGTAACATCTTTAACAACCGAGCAAAGCTCCTCGCCGTACGCTCCTGCGTTCATATAAAGCGCGCCCCCCAATGAGCCTGGGATTCCTGAGGCAAATTCAAGACCTGTAAGGGAATTTTCATAAGCTAAATTTGCAATACGGGAAAGAAGAATACCGCACTGAGCCTTAACTGTTGTTCCATTTATTTCGGCGTTTTTCATATTTTTGCCGATGATTATAACAACCCCGTCAATTCCGCCGTCTCCAACTAAAATATTAGAGCCGTTTCCCAAAACGGTTGCAGGGATATTCTCGCTTTTCAAAAGATTTAAAACTGCAATAATCTGTTCCTCATTTTCAGGGAAAACCACAAAGTCAGCCTTTCCGCCGATTTTAAAAGTGGTGTGGTTTTTCATTGGCTCGTCTTTTAAGACATTTTTCTCCCCTAAAAGAGAAACAAGCTTGGTTTCTATCATAATATCTCTCCTTAAAAATTAAATTCAAGATACGGTTTTTTGTTTTTAAGATGCTCAATAAGAGTATTTGCATTACGGTTTATAATAAGCTCTTCGGGGAAGTCGCAATCTTTAAGTAAGTTTATTGCATCTTCAAAATCTCCTACCGAGTCGCAGTAGTGAGCGTCAGAGCCTAGGCATATTTTCGTTCCGTGCTTTTTGCAGGCGAGGATGATACTGCGGCAAACCTCTTTTTGCTTTTCTTTGGTAAGGGTATAACGATTGACCTCAATCATAACATCCTTTTCTTTTGCCTTTTTCGCTACGGCGTCATGGTCAAAGCTGAACCCGTTTCTTCCCGTATGCCCTAAAATATCAACATAAGGATTATCCATAACGCTGAGCCAGGTCTTTGTGTGGTCAGCCTTTTTTCTCTGTTTATATACAACGGAGTGGATTGATACGATAACAAGTTCCATTCGCCTTAAAAGCCTTTCGGGAAGGTCGATGTCTCCCTTGCTGTTTAAAACGCTGCATTCAACCCCTTTAAGAACCTTAACGCCGCCAATAGTGGAGGGGAGAGCCTTTAAGTTCTCAAAGTGAAAAATATGCGGGGCATCGGGAGTGCTTATTGAATGGTCTGTTTTTGCAATAAGTTCAAGCCCTTTCTCTGCCGCCATAAGCGCATTTTCCCTTATGGTTGAATATGCGTGAGTACTTGCTACTGTGTGAGTATGAATGTCTGTAAGTATTTTCAAAATATCTGTCCTTTCAAAGCATATGTGTTTTAAATCAGAAGTTTACCTGTTCCATAACACGCTTATTAAGCTCTTCTGCTGCGTTATAGCCCATTCTTCTCTGGCGGTTGTTCATTGCGGCAACCTCAAAGATAATGGCAAGGTTTCTGCCCGGTCTTACAGGAATTGTAAGAGAGGGAACATCCAGACCTAAAATATTTGTATATTCATCCAAAAGACCGAGACGGTCATACTGTTTACCTTTCTGCCAGGTTTCAAGATGAATAACAAGGTCAATCTTCTCTGTGTCCTTAACGGCACCCATACCGAAGATTTTCTTATCATCAACAATTCCGATTCCTCGGATTTCTATAAAATGGCGGATAATTTCAGGGGCAGAGCCAACCAGCGCCTTTGAAGAAACCTTTTTAATCTCAACAGCGTCGTCGGCAACAAGACGGTGACCTCTTTTCATAAGCTCAACAGCGGCTTCGCTTTTACCGACACCGCTTTCGCCTAAGATAAGAATACCCTCGCCGTAAACCTCAACCAAAACACCGTGGCGGGTAATTCTCGGAGCAAGCTCAACATTTAAAAACGCAATAAGAGCACTCATAAAAGCAGAAGTTGCAATGTTTGTCCGAAGAACAGGAGTGTCGTATTCCTTAGCGAGTTCAAGCATCTCGGGAAGAATAGGAATACCTCTTGCAACAATAACAGCAGGGACCTTCTTCTCAAAGAAGTTTTTAAGATGGGCATATCTTTCCTCGCTGTCCATATCTTCAAGGTATGAGTTTTCAACCTTGCCTAAGATTTGGATGCGGGAGGAGTCAAAATAATCGTAGAAGCCTACGATTTGAAGTCCCGGACGGTTAACATCGGCAGAGTCGATTAAAACCTCTCTTTCGGGAAGATAAATTGCTTCAAGCTTAAACTCGTTTATGATTTTACTAAGTGCCACAGTGAAATTTTCAGCCATAATAATCCTCATTTCTTGTATGAAATCATAATAATATAATTATATTATACTATATTTTTTAGAATTTGCAATGAAATTTCACAATTTGCCCATAATTTTTGAAAAAATTTGAAAAAATACTTGCAATTTAAAAAATAATCTGTTATAATGGTTCAAGTTGATATGGACAAGTGTAATTTAGGAGGTGTTTATATATGGCTAAGTGCAGCGTTTGCGGTAAGGGAGTTACTTTCGGAATTAAGGTATCTCACTCTCATCGTCGTTCCAACAAGATGTGGAAGCCAAATATCAGAAGGGTAAAGGCTGTAGTTGACGGTACACCTACAAGAGTGTATGTTTGTTCAAGATGCTTAAGATCCGGAAAAGTTGAAAGAGCTATCTAATTTTGGTTAAAACAAGACACGCATAGGGTTTCCTATGCGTGTTTTTTCGTTTACAAGTTTCCCGAAGGCTTTACTTTGAAAATACATTTCAAAAGTCCCCGGAAGAATTTAGGAGGCTTTACCACGACGATTTTCATAAACACCATTCCTTTCCCAAAATTTTTATCGTTTTAACAAACAGCAGATGCCAAAAACCATAATCTCAAGCCCAAGGAGGAAGATGAGAAGAGAGTAGGGGATTATGTTGGCAATAAAGATGCCAAGACCTAAGGTTATAAGCATACAGCCGATAAGTCTTGGAACACATACGGGCTTTCTTCTTGGCCTCATTTTTAAAACCACCTTTGCCTTTTACTTCATAATATGTGGGCAGGGGAAATGAGTGAAAAAATCGTCTCAGGAATTTTTTTGATTTTATGGAGAAAATTCAAATATAATATTGTTTTTTAAATTAAAATGTGATATAATATCTCTTAACTATGGACAGGAGAGGGGCAAAGACGAAAATTTGCTTGTTTCCGATATATATTTTGTTTGTAAAGAAGGCATTACTTAGTGAATTTATTTAAGAACAAAACAGAAAAAGTGAAAATAGCATTTAATAAATTCCGTGAACTTTTCAAGGGGACCCGTCTGTGGTTTTTCTTCTTTTCCTTCCTTGCTCTTTTAATCCCGGACCTTGTTTTAAAGTCAAAGGTTATTTTTGTGGATTTCAGAGTTGATGAAGGCTGGTGGATGAGAGCGTTTCTCTGTAATATTGTTCCGGTATTGTTTACTCTTCTGTGGATTGGGCTTGTTTTGTTTGTTTGCATATATATGCTCCCTAAACGGTCAGGAAGAATAGTATTTATTGTTATTGCTTCCCTTGCCAATATCCTGATGATTTCAGAATTTATATACTATACAATGTTCGGCAGATTTTTTATGCTCAGCAGTATATTTTTAGCAACAGAGGGTGCGGCTTATGCCCCCATACTTTATCAGTATGTTTCTCCGTGGCTCATTCTTTACTGTGTCCTTTCAATAGGCTCTCTGGTTTTAGCCTGCAAAAAATGGCAGAAGCAGACTGTCCCGAAAAAGTTCTGGTATATTGCAATTGCCTTCCCCGTTTTAATCGCAATTTTATCCGCATATATGACGGTAAGCGAGGCGGAGAAGAATAATACGAAAATCTGGTCAACCTGGAAAAGACCGAGATATGTTTATTCCGATATGGCGGACCCTGACAGATGTATAAGGGTTATGGGTATATATGAGTTTATGGTAAGAAGCGCAACATACCCGATTTTTTCTGACAGCGGTTTTGCGGATGAGGACTATGAAAAGGTTGACGAATATGTTAAAACCAATGAAGACCTTTTCTCCAAAGAGCCTGCGGAAAACAAAATGACAGGCTACTTTAAGGATAAGAATGTTATAGCAATTATGCTTGAAAGTATGGACGACTGGATGATAAGTCCTGAAACAACGCCGACGATTTATCGGCTTATGAATCAGGGAATAAACTTTGAAAACCATATCGCATCTCCATTTGGCGGCGGATATACCTTTAATTCAGAGTTTGCCTTTAACACAGGGTATTACACTCCAAAATCTTCTTCAAGCGCATCCATTTACGGCTACAATCATTTCCCTTATACCCTCCCGAATTTGTTCAGAGAAAAAGGGTATTCGGCGAACCAGTTCCATTACAACAAAATGGAATTCTATAACAGAGCAACAATGCACAAAGCCTTTGGTTATGAGAACTATATTTCATTTATGGACTATATGAAAGAGGCAGAGGCAGAGCTTGACAGCAACACAATGCTTTTAGAGGATGAAGCGGTTTATAAAAAAATGACAGAGAATGAAAAGTTTTTCGACTTTGTCATAACCTATTCGGCTCATCTTCCATATAATGCGGACGATAAAATTGAGGCGGCAAAGCTTAAATATCCAAGCCTTGTTGACAGAACAAGCGTCAGTGAGTTTAAGTCAATGATGCAGAGAATTGACTCTAAGAGCATTGAGATTGATTATTCTTTGTATGACGATGCGAAATGGGAAAGCCTTACCAGAGAATATAACAATGCAAGGCTTTTAGCAAAAGATACAGACGAATTTATAAGGCTTTTAGTTGAAAAGCTTGAAAGAGACGGACTTATGGACGATACGGTCTTAGTGTTCTTTACAGACCACTATACCTACGGATATTCCGACGAGACTATCGTTAAGGGATTGTCCCTTTTAGGAGGAGAGCGATTTATTGAGGAGACTCCCTTCTTCATATATCATAAGGGGTCTCCTAAAATGAGAGTTACAAAGGTTTCAAGTACGAAGGATATACTTCCGACCATGATAAACCTTTTCGGCCTTGACTGGTTCGGCGGATATATCGGCGACGATATATTTGACGATAACAACAAAGGCTTTGCGTATTTCAGCGATATGACCTGGTATGACGGAAAAATTTACAGAGATGATACTCTTATCGTAACCGAAGAAAACCGTGAATATATCGAGGAAATCGACAAAAAGATGATGGACTGTGTAAATATAAACGATATAATTGTTGCCGGCGATTATTTTGCAAGGCAAAAATAGGAAAGGAAGAGAAAAGTGAAGGAACAGTTAAACCAGATAAGATTAGACGCAACAGCGCAGCTTGAAGAAATCAAATCCTTAGACAAAATTGAGGAATTTCGTGTAAAGTTTTTAGGTAAAAAAGGCGAGCTTACTGCCATTATGAAAGGAATGGGAGGTCTTAGCGCTGAGGAAAGACCAATCGTTGGGCAGCTGGCAAACGAGGTAAGAACCTTTATTGAAAAAGCTATTGAAGAAAAGAAAGAGACAATTGAAAAGTCTGCAATGGCAGAGAAAATTAAGGCAGAAAAGCTGGATGTAACAATGCCTGGCAATAAGAAAAACCACGGCACGCTCCATCCACTTACAAAGGTTTTAAACGACCTTGAAGATATCTTTATGGGAATGGGCTTTACAATTGCGGAAGGCCCTGAGGTTGAGCTTGACTATTATAACTTTGAAGCTCTCAACATCCCGAAAGACCACCCTGCACGCGATACTCAGGACACATTCTATATAAATGACGATGTGGTTTTAAGAAGCCAGACATCTCCGGTTCAGGTTCGTGTTATGGAAAAACAGGCTCCGCCAATAAGAATTATTTCTCCCGGCAGAGTTTACAGAAGTGACGCAGTTGACGCAACACACTCTCCTGTTTTCCATCAGGTTGAGGGGCTTGTTATTGATAAGGGTATAAAGATGTCCGACCTTAAAGGAACACTTGAAGTTTTTGTTAAAAAGCTCTACGGAGATGATACAAAGCTTCGTTTCCGTCCTCATCACTTCCCGTTCACAGAGCCAAGCGCAGAGGTTGATATATCCTGCTTTAACTGCGGAGGTAAAGGCTGCCGCTTCTGTAAGGGAGAGGGCTGGATTGAAATACTCGGTTGCGGAATGGTGCATCCAAAAGTACTTAAAAACTGTGGCATTGACACAGATGTTTATTCCGGATTTGCATTTGGAATCGGTCTTGAACGCGTCGCTCTTTTCAGATATGACATTGACGATATAAGACTTTTATATGAGAACGACACAAGATTCTTAGAGCAGTTTTAATAGTGAAAGGATGGAATAAATTATGAATTTACCAATGTCATGGCTTCGTGACTATATGAATATAGGCGAAATCGAAACAAAAGAATATGAACATAAAATGACAATGTCCGGCTCAAAGGTTGAGGGAACAGAAAGACTCGGCGGCGAGGCGGAGAACATAAGAACAGGAAAGATTTTAAAGGTTGAGGGCCATCCTGACGCTGATAAACTTGTTGTTTGTCAGGTTGAGGTTGGAGAAGACGCCCCAATCCAGATTGTAACTGCCGCTCCGAATGTTTTTGAGGGGGCAATCGTTCCTGTTGCAATGCACAAGTCCACAGTTTACGGCGGACAGAAAATTACAAGAGGAAAGCTCCGCGGAGTAGTGAGCGACGGTATGTTCTGCTCAACTGACGAGCTTGGAATTTCAAAAGAAAGAGCAACAGGAATTTTAATTCTTCCTGAGGACACTCCAATCGGTGTTGATGTGTGCGCTCTTTTAGGCCTTGACGAAAGAATTGTTGAATTTGAAATCACTTCAAACAGACCTGATTGTATGAGCATTATCGGTTTAGCAAGAGAAACTGCCGCAACTTTCGGCTATGATTTTAAAGTTGCTGACCCGACAGATTATGAAAAAGTATCTGAAAAGGCAAAAGATAATGCAAAAGTTGAGGTTATGGACTTTGACCTCTGCCCAAGATTTTTGGGTAAGGTTGTTAAGAATGTTAAAATCGGCCCGTCTCCTGAGTGGATGCAGAAAAGACTTGCCGCTTGCGGAATAAGAGCCATAAACAATGTTGTTGATATAACAAACTATGTTATGCTTGAATATGGTCAGCCAATGCACGCATACGACCTTGACTGTGTTGCTGGAAAGAAGATTATCGTAAGACGAGCAAAGGACGGAGAAATCCTTAAAACTCTTGATGACCAGGACAGAACACTTAACTCTTCAATGATTTGTATATCTGACGAAAAGGAAGCAATTGGTGTTGCAGGTGTTATGGGCGGCGCAAGCTCAGAGGTTACTGAAAACACAAAGACAGTTCTCTTTGAAGCGGCAACTTTTAACGGAACTGCTGTAAGACGCGCGGGAAAGGCTGCGGGTA
>JAZOAF010000144.1:0-8449 GCA_045595345.1 Clostridia bacterium
AAATAAAAAGGCACAGATTGAGGCGGAGAGAGAAAGACTTGAAGGAATAACCTTCCCGCCATCTGCCGAGGTTAACAAATATCTGGTGTCAAGAGGAAGCACTCCGATTTCAACGGGAGTTAAAGCTTCGGATATATTAAAACGCCCTGAGGTTGACTATGAATCTATGGGAGCTATTGATAAAACCCGTCCTGACGGAATTTCCGAGGCGGTGGCGGAGCAGGTTGAAATAAGTCTTAAATATGAGGGATATATCAACCGTCAAATGAGTCAGGCAAGACAGTTCAAGCGCCTCGAAAATAAGGCACTTCCAAACGACATTGATTACAGCAGTATCGACGGTCTCCGCTTAGAGGCAAGGCAAAAGCTTGATAAGATTAAGCCTGTTTCAATTGGTCAGGCGTCAAGAATTTCAGGCGTTTCTCCTGCCGATATTGCGGTTTTAATGGTTTATCTTGACAAAAAATAAAGGTTTTGGTATAATAAGATTGTTGGCAGAAATGCCATGAAAATTTAATAGTGCACAGGGGAGCTTTTTGGCTGAGAGGAAACATTTGTTTCGACCCTTAACCTGATTTGGATAATGCCAACGGAGGGAGTTTATAGCGTCATTTGTCGGTGTATCTTTGGGTACACCGATTTTTTTATCGGGCCCGAAGACGCGGTGGTCACTTTTCCTGTGCGGACAAAATTTATTCCGCATAAGCTATGGGGTTTAGTTCCCTGCGCTTTTCGGGAAGAAAGAAGGTAAAACTTATGAATAAAAAAATAAATGTTATGGTTGAAACGGCAATTATGATTGCCTTGGCGGTAGTTTTAAGCTTTGTTAAAGTGTGGAGTATGCCTCAGGGGGGGACGGTTTCCCTTACTATGCTTCCTCTTTTCGTTCTGGCTTTTCGGAGAGGGTTTTTCCCAGCTCTTTTAGGCGGAGTGATTTATGGTGCAATCTCCATTATATTTGACGGAGTAATTTATCATCCAATGTCAATTCTGCTTGACTATACCTTAGCATACGGCGTTTTGGCAGTTGCAGGCCTTTTCAAGAAGAATTATTTTGGAATAGCCATAGGAACAACAGTCGGAACAGCATTAAGATATGTATGCTCTCTCCTTTCGGGAGCGGTGCTTTTTGCCCAGTATGCACCCGAGGGACAGAATCCCTGGATTTATTCCCTGATTTATAACGCAACATATATGGTTCCTGAGCTTGTTATCTGCGTTGTGGCTCTTGTTATTCTTTACGGAAGCAACAAGAAAATCTTTTTGGCAGGAAAAAAGGAAATCTAAGAAAGTATGTCTTTGAGCTTTCTTAAAGCGGAAAGTTTAAGGCTCCGCGCCTTGCTTTCGGTAATCCCCATTCCCCTTGCACATTTTGCAAGGGGAATGTTTTTTATACAGCAAAGAGTTATAATTTTTTGCTCTGCCTCAGGAAGTGTTTTAAGAGCATCAAGCGCTTTTTTGCCGTCCAAAGCGGTCTCCTTCTCGGAAAAGGCCTCAAAAGAGGTCGGGTCGGGGAGTGTTTCTGAAAAAGAAAGTCCCTCTTCTTCGCTCCCTGAGAGTGCCTCAAAAGAAACCTCGCGGGTGCTTTGCTTTTTAAATTCTTCTAAGAATATGTATCTTATTGAGCGGTCTGCCCAAGTAAGAAATTTGCAGTTTCGGCTCTCTTCATAAGAAGCGATTGCGTTTTCAACCCCAAGCCAGACAAGAGAGGGGATTTCCCCTGTGTCCAAAACCGAGCTTTTTGCGTGTGGGAGATATTTCTTCTCCTGAAAAAGAAGAAAATTTCTGATTTCCTTATAAAGAGTTTCCCGACTCTCCTCTCCAAGTCTGATTTTTTCAACAATGTTTTCAATGCTTTTCATAATATGTCCTTTCGCCGTATCTTTAAAAGATACTTTTATTTTAAGAAAGGATTTTATGAAAGTCAACGGGGCAGAAGGTGGCATCTTATGTCAGGACAAGAAAAGCCATAACGGCGGTTAATCCCTAAGGAACACCGCCGAGTAATTTTTCTCGAAAGGATTTCATAGGATTATAATGAGATTTTATCCTATAAAGGAGAAGAGAAATATGATAAAAAGACAGCTAACGGCAGGGATAATCGCTTTTATAATGCTATTTTCCTGTGTCTTCGGAGCGGAGGAGCAAAAAGAAAAGGAAAGCGCAAAAGAAATGGTTTCTGCCCCATCGGCAATACTTATTGAGCAGACAACGGGGCAGGTTTTATATGAAAAGGATGCGGATAAAAAAATGCCCATCGCCTCAGTTACGAAGACAATGACAATGCTTCTTATAATGGAGGCAATAGACAGCGGAAAAATTAAATACAGCGATATGGTGACAACAAGTGAACACGCCGCCTCAATGGGTGGCTCTCAGGTTTACTTGGAGGTCGGGGAGAGTATGAGCGTCAGTGATATGCTCAAAGCCATTGCGGTATCCTCGGGAAACGATGCGGCGGTTGCTATGGCAGAGCATATTTCGGGAGCAGAGGAAACCTTTGTTGAGAATATGAATAAAAGGGCAAAAGAGCTTGGTGCGAAAAATTCCCACTTTATAAACTGCAACGGTCTTGACGAGGGAGATGAGCATTACAGCACCGCAAGGGATGTTGCCATAATTTCTGCCGAACTTTTAAAGCACGAGGGAATTCAGAAATATCTGACAATCTGGATGGATACTTTAAGGGACGGTACCTTCGGTCTTTCCAACACCAATAAGCTCATAAGGTTTTATGAGGGAGCAAACGGAATTAAAACAGGCTCAACAAGTCAGGCGAAATATTGCCTCAGCGCCTCGGCAAAGCGGAACAATATGCAGCTTATTGCGGTAGTTTTAGGTGCGCCAAGCACAGCAGAGAGATTTTCAAGCGCAACCAAGCTCTTAGACTATGGCTTTGCAAACTATGCAATTGCCGATAATTCGTCATATAAGGCAAAGCTCCCCAAAGTTAAGGTTTTGGGCGGAACAAAGGAAAGCGCAAAGACCGAAATAAACGGGCCTCTTTCTGCGGTGGTTAAAAAGGGAAATCAGGATAAGATAACCGTTAAGGTAAATGTTAAGGACAGCGTCGATGCCCCCCTCAAAAAAGGAGATAAAGTTGGAGAGGCAATCTTTTATGTTGATGATAAGGAGCTGACAAGGAGAGATGTTGTCTCAAAAGAAGATGTTCCGAAAATAAACTGTATTTTAATGTTCGGGAAATGCCTTAGAAAATGGGTAACGCTTCAATAGAAAAAAGCTGGCAGATTCGCCAGCTTTTTTTATTCGTTTTTTCCGTCAAGCTCGAAGAAGAATACCACTCCGCCCTCGGTGTTATAAACGCCGTATTTCTGGTTGTGGGCGCCCATAATCGCAGAGACAATGGAAAGGCCGAGACCTGTGCTTCCATTATCTCTTGTTCTGGCTTTGTCGCCTGTGTAAAAACTCTTCCATATATCTTCCAGCGTATCCTCGGGAATATTTTCGCCCGTGTTGAAAACATTGACGCGGACAACATCTTCTTTTCTTTCGATAAATACTTTTACTTTCTTTTCCCCTGAGCAATACTTGATAGCGTTGGTAAGATAATTCAGGAAAACATCCTCCATTAAGAATTCATCTGCCCAGACGAAAACAGGTTCTTCGTTTTCAAAGGAGAAGGAAACTCCGTTTTGCTCTAAAAGGATGGATTTTTGTTTCACTATTTCTTCAATCTGTTCGGCAACATCGAATCTGGTAATATCCAGCACCGTGCTTCCTGATTCAAGGCGCATAAGAGACATAAGCTTCTTGATTAAAGCATTCATTTTTCGGGTTTCGTCTAAAATTACATCGCAGTAATAAGCTCGGTCTTCTTCGGTAAGCTCCATTTCGCAAAGACCCTCGGCATAAGCCTCGATAATTGAAATCGGGGTTTTAAGCTCGTGGGAAACATTTGATAAAAAGGCCTTTCTTTGTTTGTCAATTTTTTCCTTTTTGTCAATATCGGAAAGGAGAATCGTGTTTGCAGATTTTAAATCCGCAATTGTCTTTTCAAGAGCCTCCGACATTTTGTTCATACTGTCACCCAAAGAGCCAACCTCGTCAAAGGTTTTCCCTTGATACTTCTGGCTGAAATCCATATTCGCCATATTCTTTGCAATATCGGTCAGCTTTTGAAGAGGACTCAGAAGCTTTCTGCTTAAAAGAGTTACAATAAGAGCGGAAATTAACCAGATAAGGAGTCCTGTGATAATTAAGAAACGGTTTGAAAAGGCAACGCTTTCCGAAATGGGGGCGACAGAAGTCTGGATAAAGACAAAATTGTTTTTTCCCGTTACGGAATAAAGCTCAATCGCCTGAGAATTGAGAGTTCTCAGGTTAGTCAGCGTGATGATATAATTTTTCCCCTGCCTTAAAATTTGGGGATGATTTCTCTCGTCTAAGAACAAGGAGCCCTTTCCTCTGTCTAAAAACACGCCGAAAGTAGAGTTGAGGTTGAAGCGGAAGGCGTTTTCAGGCATAGAGGTATATATAAGTTTTTTCCCTGAATCATAGGCAACAATGTGCATATTGTTGTTTACACATATTTTCTCCATTTCAAGACGGAGGGTTTCTTCTGCCAGATTTTCGTTTAACAGAAAATTGATTTTCCCAAGCTGGTTATATATAAGGTCCGTCTTTTTTGCCATATAATAATCTTTAAAAACAAGAGAATTTAAAAGAACGCTGATTAAAATAACGGCAAACATAGAAAGGTTGACAAGCATAAAGAGCCTTTTTTGGAGGCTCTTTTTATAGGTTTTTTTATTCTTCCTAAACATCTTTTTCCACCTCGAATTTGTAACCTATGCCTCGGACGGTTTTAATATAGTTTCCGCAGGATAAAAGCTTACTGCGAAGCTTTTTAACATGGGTGTCAATGGTTCTGGCGTCTCCGAAATAATCAAAATTCCAGACATTGTTTAAAATCTGGTTACGGGAAAGGGCAAGGCCCTGATTATCAATAAAATAGGTCAAAAGCTCAAACTCTTTAAAGCTCAGGGAAATATCTTCTCCAAGAACCTTGACGGTGTGAGCGCCCTTGTTGATTTCAATATCTCCGATTTGACGGCTTCCGCCTGTTATAGCCTGATTTCTTTTAAGAAGAGCGTCAACTCTCGCCACCAGAATTTTCGGCGAAAAAGGTTTGGTTATATATTCGTCTGCTCCAAGGTCAAAGCCGTAGAGCTCGTCATCTTCCTCTGATTTTGCAGTGAGCATAATAACGGGAACGGCAGATTCCTTACGGATTTTCCGCAGGGTTTCCCAGCCGTCCATTTTCGGCATCATAACATCAAGTATGATTAAAGAAATGTCCCTCTTTTCTGCAAAAAGGTCAAAGGCCTCTTCTCCGTCTCCTGCCTCTAAAACCTCATAGCCACGGGAGGCTAAAAAATCGTGAACAATTTTTCTTATTCTGATTTCGTCGTCAGCAACTAAAACTTTAATCATATTCTCACCGCCTATCTTAGATAAAGAATAGCATAGATTTATGTCCGTTTTGTGAAAAACTAAATAACTTCGCTTGTTTTTTCGGGAAAGGTCATTTTAAGAATAAAATCTGTCCCCTCTTTTGCTCCCATACGGCAAAGAATTTCCCGAACAGTTGCGTATGCAAGATGAGGATTGTTGTTCTCCTGACTGAGGTGACCGAGAAGAAACTTTTTCGTTCCGCTTTGAAGTAGCGCAAAAGCAACTTCTCCCGCCTTTTCGTTGGAAAGGTGACCCCTGTCCCCTTTGATGCGCCTCTTTAAATTTTCGGGATACGCTCCCATTGAAAGAAGATTGAGGTCGTGGTTAGCTTCTAAAAGAACCTTGTCCGACCCTTTTAAGGCATTAACCACCCCCTCGTCGATTATTCCCATATCCGTTGCAACGGAAACCTTTTCGCGCCCTGAAACCATAGTATATCCAACGGGGCAAACTGCGTCGTGGGAAATTGGGAAAGCGCAAATGCGGATGTCCCCGATTGTAACGGGCTCTTCCTCGATAATGCAGACATTTTCTTCCAAAACCCCGTCAAGACTTTCCCTCATAGAAGACCAGGTGGCAGAGTTTGCATAAATGGGGGTGTTATATTTCTTTGAAAAAAGGCTTATTCCTTTTGTATGGTCAGAGTGTTCATGGGTCACGAAAACTGCGTTAATCTCTGATGGATTAACGCCAATATCGGAAAGAGCAGAAACGGTCATTTTACAGCTTATTCCGCAGTCTATTAAAATTTTCGTTTTTTCCGTGAAGACAAGGGTTGAATTTCCCTTGCTGCTGCTCCTAAGCGAGCAGATGTTAAGACCGCTCAAAAGTTTGTCCTCCTACAAGATAAGTCCGATTAAAACCAGCAGCAAAACCCCGGGGAAGCCCAGAATTCCGACCAGAAGGGCGTTGAGAGGATTTATAGGAATCATAAGGCCGATAGACGAGCCGATTGAGTTAATGATTATGAGCATAAGTCCCCCTAAAAGCCCGTTGAAAACGGTTTTTAAAATCCATTTCAGTGGCTTTGTCAAAAGAAAGAAAATAAGCGCAACAATAACAATGCCGACAACATAAGCAATAGCTGAATTTGAATCAATCATAAAATCACCCATTGAAAATATATGCTTGCCCGCCTTGAAAAAATCACTTGTTCCGCTCAATTTGTCCATAATTGATTGAAAATTATTCAATATACTCCCTCACTCTGAATGAAACACCGCAGTTTTTTGCGATATTCCGGCAGTTTTCAATTTCCTCAGGAGTTATGGTTTTATCCACAACCGAGAAAATAACAGTTTCAACATATTTCTTTGCCTCTTTTCCGAACTCAATAAGTCCGTCAAAGGCCGCAAGGCCATATCGGCTGAGGCAAAGGGCGTCGTATTTTTCCGCTGTGTCTGTATTAAGACTTATTGAAACAATGTCAAAAAGGCCTTCCATCTCAGGAGCAATATTCCGCCCTGCAATAAGGCTTCCCTGACCGTTGGTATTAACACGGATTTTGATGTTTTTATCCTGCTGTTTTATCCATTTTGCAACTTCTTTGCAATCGTCAAATCTTTCAAAAGGCTCTCCAAAACCGCAAAAAACAACCATATCAAAATCGGAAAGATTTCGTTTTTTGATGTCTTCTATTATTTCTTCTACGCTTGGCTCTCTTTCGAGCCAGAGATTATCCTCGCCGTTAACATTGTCCTGCTTGTCGCGGACACAAAAGGCGCACTCATTAGGGCATCTGTTTGTAAGGTTTATGTATAGGGACTCCCCTAAAATGTATGTTATAACCATAATAATCTCCTCTCTTGATTAAAGGGTAAGGGACGGAACAGCATTTAAAGAAAGGTCTGCTCTCTCCCCGTTCTCAAATGCAAAGTATGCAGCACAGCCAATCATTGCGGCATTATCTGTGCAAAGAGAAAGGGATGGATATGAAAGGGAAAGTCCCCTCTTGTTTGCCTTTTCCTCTATTCTCTCCCGTAAAAGCTTGTTGGCGGCAACACCGCCCGCAAGGGCGATTTTAGGAGCACCGCATTTTACGGCGCAGTCAACTAAATGGCTTGATAAAACATCAACAACGGCCTCCTGGAAAGATGCGGCAACATCGGCTTTGTTTATTTCCTCGCCCTTTTGCTCTGCGTTGTGGATGTAATTTATAACTGCGGTTTTAACTCCGCTGAAACTGAAATCAAAACCGTCTTCCCCCATATTAACTCTGGGGAAATGAATTGCATTGGGATTTCCCTTTTCCGCTTCCCGTGAAACGGCAGGACCTCCCGGATAGCCAAGACCCAAAACTCTTGAAACCTTGTCAAAAGCCTCGCCTGCTGCATCGTCGCAGGTTTTCGCAAGGACTTCGTATGTGTTATAATCTTTAACATGAACAATATGGCTATGCCCTCCTGACGCAACAAGGCAGACAAAAGGCGGCTTAAAATCAGGATTTTCAATATAGTTGGCGCAAATATGCCCCTTAATATGATGGACAGGGATTAAAGGCTTATTTTGGGCAAAAGCAAGTCCCTTTGCCGCAGAAACTCCAACCAGAAGAGCGCCCACAAGCCCCGGACCATAGGTTACGGCAAAGGCGTCAATGTCATTAAAGGTAAGCTTTGCCTCGGATAAGGCAAGGTCTACCACCTGATTGATGTTTTCTATATGAAGCCTTGACGCAATCTCAGGGACAACCCCGCCATAGCGTTTATGAGTTTCAATCTGAGTATTTATAATATTTGACAAAACATTGGTGCCGTTTTCAACAATAGCCGCCGCTGTTTCGTCGCAAGAACTCTCTATTGCAAGAATTTTCATATATGTTCACCTGCACAAAAATAAATTCATTTATATTATACTTTAAGGAAAACGATTTTGCAATACTTTTTATTATTGCAAAATCTTATGCAGTGTGATATACTTTATATATCGTAGGGGGCGAAATTTATGGAAGATAAAATATACGGAAGAAACCCTGTCA
>JAZOAF010000145.1:0-18577 GCA_045595345.1 Clostridia bacterium
AAAAACATTGAGCTGTGTTTTTACCCCGTATTTATCGTGTGCCTTTTTAAGCATCGCCATATATGGATTGTCCCATAATGAAGCAGGTCTTTCACGGGTTAAATCACGGAAAACCCAGATAACATCATCTATAAAAAATGTTGCTTTTTTATTCATAGTTTTCTCCTTGTATAATTCATTTACTTAGTAAACAAATTATAACAAAATATGTTTAAACTGTCAATATTCTCTAAAAAAAATAAGCGGTGCCTTTTGCACCGCTTTTTTAATTATATAGAAGGTCCTACTTCCGAGACTATTCCAACGGCGATTGCCTCTGCTACGGCTCTTTGCCAGGCAGGGCTGTTTAAATTAAGGGCCTCTGTGGCATTTGTCAGATACCCAAGCTCAACCAAAACCGCAGGCATTCTTGTTCGTCTTAAAACAGCAAAGTTTGCCTCAAAGACCCCTCGATTAACCGAGCCAAGCCTATCCGAAATCGCTTCTAATATTGACTCTGCCAATCTTTCTGCCTCTCCGCCGAAGCGATAAACATAGGCCTCTGCCCCTTGGGCCGAGGGATTTATAGAACTGTTTGTATGAATGCTTACAAAATAGTCAGCTCCCCAGTCGTTTGCCATTTGCGCCCTGTTTCTTAAATCCGCATTTTTATCCGCCAGAACATTTTCCGTTGGCGTCGTCCTGTATTCCATAACATCATAGCCAAGGTCCCTCAACTCCTGAGCCAAGTATCTCGCAACATTAAGGTTAACATATTCTTCCGTAACTCCGTTTCCAACGGCACCCGGGTCGGGACCGCCGTGACCGGCGTCTATAAAAATTTTCGTCATCTAAATCAGCCTTTCTTAAACATATTCTATTACTATAATATGCTCTCTTGCTGATTTTGGTCCCTTTATCCCACCAAAAACTTAAAGGCAACAACTAATGACAGCATCCCTAAAACAACGGCAGCAGATATAAGACCTGCGCGATTTTTCCGTTTAGGATACGGCTCTTTTACAAAAGGGTCTCCCTCTTTTATTTTATGAATATAGTTGTCGATAATCTCCTGAGCCTCTTGGAGTACGAAACTGTTGGGCTTTCCATCCTTATCCCCTCTTAAAATAAAAATTGCCTGCTCGATTCTATCCGATTTTATATTATTTATAATAACAACCCGCCTTGAGCTTTTTGCCGTCATTTCATTCACTCCTTTTTTATGATTTTAACCATTTCTTCCTTATTTATACAAAAGAAAAAAGCCGCATCTCTACGGCTTCTCTCTCTTGTTAAAAAATAAAAAATATAAAAGGAGTTACTTTTTTTACATCATAAACTGTGCAACCACCGTGAACGCCACAGAGCCAATGCCCTGAACCCACATAACAATTTCTTTCACGGTATCTTTAATGCCCCATTCCTCGCTCTCGTCAGGCTTTGAGAAAACCTTATAGAAATCGAATGCCCAAATCGCCATCAAAAGAGCGGAAAAGCCTCTCATAAGCGGCGCTTTAAACATAAAGAGTGATATAAAAAGCATTATCACAATAAGGGCATACGCCCCGCACATAAGTATTGCATCGGTCAAAACCGCAAAGGCGCTTTGATATTCGCAAACCTTTTCGCCGTGCTTTTCGTAATAGGCATCGGATGCAAAATTGAGTACACACAGATTTTTAAGAGATTTAACGGAAAAATACAGCATTATAAGTGAAGTGGCAATCCAGAATGCCCGAATGTCAAAACAAACCATAAAAATCGGAGCAATAACTGCAATTGCAAGAACGGTCAGTCTTTCCCTAACGGCCACATTTTTCCCCTCCCATCTGTACTTTCATATTATCAATTTAGAATTTCTTTATCAACAATGTAACTTTAATAAAATAAAGGATTAACCATTCTTTAAAACATTCGTAATCATTTAGTAATATTTTTCCCATTATGTAACAATGGCGTAATAAAACTATTTACTTTTGTTTTCATTTCGTTTATACTTATTATATAAGAAAAAAGGCGGTGAAAAGCCATAGAAGAAAGATATTTAACCGTGAAAAAACAAAGCGAGGCTGAGCAAACCATCAAGCGTTCCCGCTTTATTGCAACGGTCAAACCAATCAAAACAGAGGAAGAGGCCCTTTCTCTCATAAATTCCTTAAAGCAGAAATATTGGGACGCACGGCATAATGTTTATGCCTATATTCTCCGTGAAAATAATATTATGCGATACAGCGACGACGGAGAGCCGGCAGGGACAGGGGGCGTTCCCGTTCTTGATATGCTGAAAAAAGAGGGACTTACGGATATAATAGTAGTAGTTACCAGATATTTCGGCGGAATTCTTTTAGGAACAGGGGGGCTTGTTCACGCCTATTCCTCAACCGCACGACAAGGGGTTGACGAAGCAGGCAGGCTTCTTATGATAAGGTGCAAGAGCCTTACCCTTACCTGCGACTATACCCTTTGGGGAAAGGTTCAGAACGAGCTTTCCGCCTTTACCCATTCAGCTCTTCCGCCTGAATATTCAGATAAAGTAAAAGCAACCGTTTATATTCCCACAGAAGACGCAAACCGTCTTGAAAAGACACTTATTGAAGCAACAAACGGCAAGATTTCTCTCTCCTTTGGGGATGACGACTTCTTCGCCTTTGAAGAATAGAAGGCTTTGCCCCGCCAAAGAAAACATTCGGGCAGAAAGGTTAAAAAATGACAATAAACGAAAAACTTGCATCAGAACTTAACTTGAAACAATGGCAGGTGGATAACACCGTCGCATTAATCGACGAGGGAAACACAATCCCTTTTATTTCCCGTTACAGAAAAGAGGCAACGGGAGAGCTTAACGACGAGGTTCTCCGTGCCTTTTATGAAAGGCTTATGTATCTCCGCAATCTTGAAGAAAAAAGAGCGGATATAAAGCGAATTATTGAGGAGCAGGGAAAGCTTACCCCCGAGCTTATCGAAAAAATAGATGCTGCGGAAAAGCTTACCGAGCTTGAAGATATTTACCGCCCATACCGCCCGAAAAGGCGCACAAGAGCCACCGTTGCAAAGGAAAAAGGTCTTGAACCTCTTGCAAAAATTATTATGGCTCAGGGAGAAACAGATAAAACTGTGGAAGAAATCGCATGTGAATATATAAATGAAGAAAAAGAAGTTTTAAGTGCAGAAGACGCCATCGCAGGCGCCCTCGACATTATTGCAGAAGAAATCTCCGACAACGCAGACTATCGCAAGTTTATCCGCGATATAACTTTCAGAAGCGGTATTCTTTCTTCAAAAGGCACTTCCGAAGAGGACTCTGTCTATGCAATCTACTATGATTTTTCTGAGCCTGTTACAAAAATCGCTTCCCACAGAGTCTTAGCTATTGACCGTGGCGAAAACGAGAAGTTTTTGTCAGTTAAAATCGACTGCGACGAAGAAAAAATCCTCGATAGACTTAAAAAAAGGGAAATTTTGGGAATTACCGCTTTTAAACCATATATTGAAAGCGCAATTGAGGACAGCTATAAGAGACTTATCGCCCCGTCTATTGAGAGGGATATAAGGAACGAGCTTACGGATATTGCTCAGGAGAAGGCTATTGCAATTTTCAAGGTTAACCTTAAAAACCTGCTCCTTCAACCACCTCTTAAAGACAAGACGGTTATCGGCCTTGACCCTGGATACAGGACAGGCTGTAAGGTTGGCGTTGTTGATGCAACGGGCAAAGTCTTAGACACAGGGGTTATTTTTGTTACCCACTCAACCGCTCAGTATGAAAGCGCAAAGGAATTTATCAAAGGCCTTATAAAGAAATATAATGTTAACTTAATCTCTATCGGTAACGGTACCGCATCAAGAGAGACAGAAAAATTTGTTGCAGACACCCTTAAAGGAATAGAAGGGGTTAAATATATTATAACAAACGAAGCAGGGGCATCGGTTTATTCCGCATCAAAGCTTGGCGCTGAGGAGTTCCCTGACTTTGATGTTACTCAAAGGAGCGCCGTTTCAATTGCAAGACGAGCTCAGGACCCGCTTTCCGAGCTTGTTAAGATTGACCCGAAATCAATCGGCGTTGGCCAGTATCAGCATGATATGAACCCCAAGCGTCTTGACGAGGCATTAGGTGGCGTTGTCGAGGACTGTGTTAACAGTGTCGGCGTTGACCTTAACACAGCCTCCGCACCTCTTCTTGAATACATTTCGGGTATAAACTCTTCAATTGCCAAAAATATTGTTTCTTACAGAGAAAAAGAGGGTAAGTTCAAGAACAGAAACCAGCTTAAAAAGGTTGAAAAGCTCGGTCCTAAGGCATTTTTGCAGTGCGCAGGCTTCTTAAGAATTCCTGAGGGAGAAAACATCTTGGACAACACCTCAGTTCACCCTGAATCATACGGCTTTACAAAAATTCTCCTTGAAAAGACAGGCTATACAGAAGAAGATATTAAAAACGGCAACATAAAAGGCATCAAAGATAAACTCTCCGATGCCGACATTAAAGAATTAAGCAAAGAAACAGGCGTAGGCGTTCCTACCATAGAGGATATTTTAAAGGAAATCGTTAAGCCGGGCAGAGATATAAGAGAAAGTATTGCCTCCCCCGTCTTAAAATCCGATGTTATGGACATAAAAGACATTAAAGCAGGAATGATTCTCCAAGGCACAGTGCGAAACGTTGTAGATTTCGGCGCATTCGTGGATATTGGCGTTCATCAGGACGGACTTATCCATATTTCACGCCTTTCCGACAAGTTTGTCAAGCATCCGACAGATGTTGTATCAATCGGCGACATCCTTGAAGTTGAGGTAATAGAAGTAGATTTAAACAAAAACAGAATTTCTCTTTCAAGGGTAATTAAAAAATAAATGTTTCACGTGAAACATTTTGAGTTTTTTACATTAAAACTATTGTATTATTTTCTATTTGTGCTATAATAAAAGGAAGAAAATCAAACTGTTTTGGAGGAATTATGGGTAAGACAATTGCTATCGGCAACCAGAAGGGCGGAGTCGGAAAGACCACTACTGCCGTTAATTTAAGCGCCTGTCTTGGGGCAAAAAACAAAAAAACCCTTATTGTTGACATTGACCCGCAGGGAAATACCACAAGCGGTCTTGGCCTTGACCCGAGAAATCTCAGTTCCTCCGTGTATGACTGCATTATAAACGATATGCCAATGAGCGAGGCTATGGTTAAAACGGAGTTTGATAATCTCTGGATTTGCCCGTCAAACATTGACCTTGCAGGGGCAGAGCTTGAGCTTGTAGGCAAAGCTGACCGTGAATTCCTGCTCAAAAAGGCAATAAGCGAGGTTAAAGACGACTTTGACTTTATTCTAATCGACTGTCCGCCGTCTCTTGGTCTTATAACTCTTAACTCTTTTGCGGCGGCAGACACCATTTTAGTCCCGATTCAATGCGAATATTACGCCTTAGAAGGGTTAAGTCAGCTTACAAACACCATAAGAATTATTAAAAAGGGCATTAATCCGCCTCTTGACATTGAAGGAGTTCTCCTTACAATGTTTGACGCCAGGACAAACCTTTCAATTCAGGTTGTTGAAGAGGTTAAGCGGTTTTTCGGCAAAAAGGTCTATGCCTCAATTATCCCGAGAAGTGTCCGTCTTGCCGAAGCTCCCAGCTTTGGCCAGCCTATTATAGTTTACGATAAGAATTCCAGAGGGGCAGAGAGCTATATGGAACTTGCCCAGGAAGTTATAGATAATAATTAAGGAGGGGTTTAAGGTGGAAAAAGCAAAACAAAAAAGAGGTCTTGGAAAAGGTCTTGGAGCTTTATTTACTGATGTTGAAGACAAAACTACTGTCGCTCCCCTCATAAAAAACGAGGAAAACACAGGGGAAAGCGTTGTTTCTCTTAAAATAATCGATGTTGAGCCAAATCCTGACCAGCCGAGAAAGAATTTTGACAAAGAGGCGTTAGAAGCTCTTTCAGAATCCATTAAAACTCACGGCGTTGTCTCTCCTATCTTAGTCAGAAAAGCACAGAACGGAATGTATATAATCATCGCCGGAGAGCGCAGATGGAGAGCCTCAAAGCTTGCCGGACTTAAAGAAATTCCTTGTATTATCAAGGATTATTCCTCCGAAGAGGTTATGGAAGTTGCTTTAATCGAAAACCTTCAAAGAGAGGATTTAAACCCTATCGAAGAGGCCGAAGGCTATAAAAAACTTATGGAAGCCTTCTCTTTAAATCAGGAACAGATTGCGGAAAAGGTGGGCAAAAGCCGCAGCGCCGTTGCCAACGCTCTCCGTCTTAACAATCTTTCTTCTGAAATCAAGAAAATGGTTCAGGATAAAAAACTTTCTCAGGGCCACGCAAGAACACTTCTCCCTGTTGAGGACAAAAATCTTCAAATGGAAATTGCTGAGAGAATTATAAAGGAAGATTTAAGCGTTCGCCAGACAGAAGCTCTGGTTTCTTCCCTTTTAAATAAAAAGCCTAAGAAAGCTCAGCCAAAAATTTCTCCCTCTTATAAAAATGTTGAAAAACAACTTGGAGATATTTTCAAAACTAAGGTAAAAATTTCCTCAGGCAAAAATAAAGGAAAAATCGAGTTTGAATTTTACAGCTCCGAAGATTTTGAGCGTCTTTTGTTTGAGTTTAAAAAATAATTGTTATGTAAACCAAACCCCGAAAAATGCGCCTTTAAAATTGCCCCTTAAATCGTTTTTTGAAGATACCCTGATGTGTTTTCTCGTTTTAAAGGTCAAAACGCATTTAAACCCCGTTTTTTTGGATATTTCAGAGAGGACTTAAAAGGAGGACAAAAAAATGATAAAAAAAGACAAAAAACTTTTTATAACTCTCATCTTGCTGTGTTTTATTGTTCTGGCTCTTGTTTTTTTCTTCTGGCTTTGTGAAGACCGAAGCGAAAGCTCCGTCAAAATTGAAAATCGGATAGAAAGTCTGGCGGAGCAAAATGCAAAGCTTAACAAAGAGAATGATGAACTCTCCGAAGAGATTGAAAAATTGGAGAAAGAAATTGAACTTTTGAAAAGCTCGGCGACATCCTCGGAAAAAGGCAGTCTTATAACTTATCAGCAATCTATGATTGACCTTTCCGATATCAGCCTCTTAATTAAGGAAGGAAAAATTGAGGCTGCAAAAAAAGAACTTTTAAAAATTAATACAAACGGATTTGATTTTACGGCTCTCTCTTTTTATGAAAGTCTTTGCCGTGAACTTAATATAAACGCCAAGTAAAAAGGAGAAAACAAAATGATTGACATTAAAATTTTAAGAAACGAGCCTGAAAAACTTATTAAAGCTTTGGAAAGAAGAAAAGAAACTCGCGTTGATGTTGACGGCCTCCTCGCTCTGGATAAAGAAAGAAGAGAAATTCTTTATACTGTTGAGCAGATGAAGAGCAAACAAAACGAGGTCTCCAAGCAGATTCCTGCCCTTAAAAAAGAGGGAAAAGACACCGCTCCAATCTTTGCGGAAATGAAGGAATTGTCCGATGAAATCAAGAAATGTGACGATAAAGTTCGTGATTTGGACGAGAAAATTCAGACAATTATGTATACAATTCCAAACATTGCAAACGAGACTGTTCCGGAAGGGGATACAGACGAGGATAATATTGAAATAAGACGCTATTTAGAGCCTACTAAATTTGATTTTGAGCCAAAAGCTCACTGGGATTTAGGCGAAGATTTAGGCATTTTAGACGCTGCAACCGCCGCAAAAATCACAGGAACACGCTTCACTGTTTATAAGGACAAGGGCGCGGCTCTCGAAAGAGCGGTTATCAACTTCTATCTTGATACACATACAAGACAGAACGGCTATACTGAGATTTTCCCACCGTTTATGGTTCATAGAAACAGTATGATTGGAACAGGCCAGCTTCCAAAATTTGAAGAAGACGCTTTCAAAGTTTCAAATACTGACTATTTCTTAGTTCCAACAGCCGAAGTTCCTGTAACAAATATGCACAGAGACGAAATTTTGGACGGAAACGAGCTTCCTATTAAATATTGCGCATACACAGCATGTTTCAGAGCAGAGGCAGGCAGCGCAGGCCGTGATACAAGAGGTCTTATCCGTCAGCATCAGTTCAATAAGGTTGAGCTTGTTAAATTTACAAAGCCGGAAGAATCTTATGCTGAACTTGAAAAGCTTGTTGCAGACGCTGAATCTGTATTAAAACTTTTAAAAATTCCATACCGAGTTGTCAAAATCTGTATCGGAGATTTAGGCTTTACTGCGGCACTCAAATACGATATTGAAGTTTGGATGCCAAGCTACGGAAGATTTGTTGAAATTTCTTCTTGCTCTAACTTTGAAGACTTCCAATCCCGCCGTGCCAACATCAAATATAAGAATTCTCCAAAGGATAAAGCACAGCTCGTTCATACATTAAACGGCTCCGGTGTTGCAATCGGCAGAACAGTTGCCGCAATCTTAGAAAACTACCAGAACGCAGACGGAAGCATAACAATTCCTGAGGTTTTAAGACCATATCTTGGCGGAATTGAAAAAATTGAAAAGTAAAAAAAAGAGATGCAAAAGCATCTCCTTTTTTTATTCTGTTTCCTCCAATAATTCTTTGATGTCCGCTTTTAGAACTTTACAAAAACAACAAAGCTCATAATCAGTTACTATTCTGTTGTTATTTTCTATTTTACTAATCATCTGCTGGTCAATGTTAACATTTAAGAGTTGCATTTTCGCCGCCAGTTGTTCCTGAGTCATTCCTCTTTTAATTCTTAAAATTTTCAAGTTTCTTGATATTAAATTTTTCTTCTCTCCAAAAACAATCTTTTTCATTTTATTTTTCTTCCGGGGTATTTTTTATCTGTTTTTGATATTTTTTTGATTATAACTAATTTTCGAATGGCATCTGAGTTTGGAATTTCAATTTCCTTTATTTCTTCAATTTTTCCGCCTAAGAGTTTTATCTTCTCTTTTGCCTCATTAACCTCTTCTTCTATCTCAAAAGCCTTCATAGAAATAAAATATCCGCCAACTTTAATAAAAGGAAGAGCGTATTCAGCTAAAACTTTAAGTGCTGCAACCGCGCGGGAAAACCCAACATCATATTTTTCGCGGTATTCTTCTTTTCTTCCGAATTCTTCGGCTCTTGCATGGACACATTCTGTCTTATCAATACCGATTTGCTCTCTGACTTCCTTTAAAAAAGTTATTCTTTTATTTAAAGAATCCATCAAAGTTATATTTAAATCAGGACGCATAATTTTCAGCGGAACACCGGGAAAACCTGCCCCTGTTCCAATGTCAATAACTTTTGCATTTTTCTTTATTTCAGTATAAAAAAGAGGAGAAATACTGTCTGCAAAATGTCTTACGGAAATACCGTCAGGGTCAGTTATGGCAGTTAAATTCATTTTTTCGTTCCATTCAACCAATAAAGACGAAAATTTTTCAAACTGATTTAACTTTTCCTCGGAAATTTCTCCGCCAAATTTTTCTATACAATCTATAAATAAATCTCTGTTCATATAATTTTCCTCATAAAAAAATTACCGGTGCATTTAGCACCGGTATCATTTTTACTCTTCTACAGGAGCTCCT
Organism: Clostridia bacterium; assembly: GCA_045595345.1. Taxonomy (GTDB): domain Bacteria; phylum Bacillota; class Clostridia; order Monoglobales; family Monoglobaceae; genus SIG454. The sequence continues at coordinate 9,527 of JAZOAF010000145.1, forward strand.
ACTGGACAAACTGTTGCGCAGTTACCGCAAGAAATGCAAGCATCTGCATCAATTTCATATCTGTCAGCACCTTCTGTAATACATTCAACAGGACATTCGCTTGCGCAAACACCGCAGCTGATACATTCTTCGTTGATAATGAAAGCCATTTATTTTCACCTCTTTAAAAATATATTTCCTTCTAGGTTATAATATCTCATTTTTCTTTTTTTGTCAAGACTTATTAACATTTTACTTGTTAATTAACAGATGAGAAAATGTGGACAAAAATTTTAAGTTTATTCACTTGTTAAAACTGTTGATAATAAAACACAATTATAAACAAGTTTTAGTCAGGCAAAAAAGGGCATTTTAAATAGGCTTTTTTAAGCTTTTCAACAGTTTAAACACCACCTACAACCACAGCCACCAAATAAATAATATAATTATTATATTTTTATATAAAAAAATCAAATATTATTAAAAAATTCAAAAAAAATGCTTTATTTTTCGTTTTCAATATGTTATAATGTAAGTACGCACAGATTATTAAAGAGAGGTTTAAAGTTATGAAATTTTTATGTTCTCAAAATATCTTGAATGAAACCTTAAATATTGTTTCAAAAGCCGTAGCAACTCATTCTTCTATGGCAGTATTGGAGGGCCTTTTAATTAAGGCTTATTCAGGCAAGATTGAAATAGTTGCCAATGACCTTGAAATCGGAATTGAATCTTCCTTTGAGGCTGATGTTAAAGAGGAAGGACAAGTTGTTATAAACGCAAAAATGTTTATGAATATTATTAAAAATTTATCTTCTGATATGGTTAGTATTGAAGTTGGAGATAAGTTTTTAACAACTATTAAAAGCGGAAATGCTAAATTTGAAATTATGGGTCTTAATCCGTCTGAATTTCCTGAGCTTCCTATAATCAATCACGATTATAGTATTGCAATAAGCAAAAATATGCTCAAAGATATGATAAACAGAACAGTTTTCTCTGTTTATAAAAAGGATGACCGTCCTGTTCTTCGCGGATGCTTAATGGAAATTGATAAAAAAGAGATTAAAATGGTTGCTCTTGATGGTTACCGTCTTGCATACCGTAAATATGAAATTAATGAAGAATGTGAAAAGAAAAAATTCATTATTCCTGAAAAGGCACTTTTAGAACTCTCTAAATTATTAAAAGATGAAGATGAAAAAATTCTTATAAATTCAACTTCAAAGCATGCTGTTTTTATTGATGAAAACTATAAGCTTGTTACACGCTTAATTGAAGGGGAATATATGAATTATGAAGCTTTAATTAACAGAGAATTCCCTTATAATATTGAATGTCCCGTATCTGAGCTTATGAGCTCTGTTTATCGTGCTTCTTTAATTGTTATAAATGATATAACAAAATGTCCTGTTAAAATACATATCGGCGGAGACAACATAAATGTTTCCTGCGAAACTGCTCTTGGTTTTGTTGATGATAATATTAATGTTTCAACAGGCGATGAAGATATTATTATGGGCTTTAACAGCAGTTTTATTTTAGAGGCATTAAGAGCTTGTGATGAAGAAAAGGTTATGCTTAAACTTAAAGGAAGCAAAGAACCTTTGATTATTGCACCGATTGACAATGAAGATTTTATTTATTTAGTTCTTCCTGTTAAAATATGATAGTTAAAAATATAAGTTTAAAGAATTTTCGTAATTATGAAAACGAAAAAATTGAGTTTTTTCCTTCCGTTAATGTAATTTACGGGAAAAATGCTCAGGGAAAAACTAATATTTTAGAAGGAATATATCTTTTTTCAATGGGTAAGTCAAACAGGACTTATCACGATGAGGAACTTATAAAATTCGGCGAAAATGAAGCTAATTTAAAGATGGATTTTATAAGTGGGAAAAGAGAAATTTCGGCGGAAATATTTATTAAAAAAAATAATAAAAAACGCGTTTTTATAAATGAAATTCAGATTAATAAAAACAGTGATTTAGTTGGAAAGTTCAATGTTTGTTATTTTGGTCCTGAATGTATGAATATTATAAAAAGCGGACCCTCGGCAAGACGAAAAAATCTTGATATTTTAATAAGTCAGCTTCATAAAAATTATTTTTCTTGCCTTAGTGAATATAAAAAGGCTGTTGAAAGTAAATCAGCTCTCTTAAAAAATGAAATTGTTGATAAAATTACACTTGATATTTTAAATGAAAAGCTTATTTCTTTATGTTTTGAAATTATAAAATACAGATTTTTATACATTAAAAAAATTGAAGAAATTGCGAAAAAAATTCAGCTTGAAATATCAAAAAATAAAGAAAATATTGAAATAAAATACAGTAGTCATTTCGGTATTATTGAAGAATTTGATGAAGAAAAAATAAAGCAGAAAATTAAAGAAAAATTTGAAGCAAATTATAAAAAAGAAGTCCTTTTTAATGAGATTTTAGTTGGCTGTCACAGAGATGATATTGAATATTTTATAAATGGCAAAAATGTTAAAATTTTTGGCTCCTCGGGACAGCAAAAAACAGTCGCTCTGGTGCAGAAAATTGCTGAGGTTTATCTTATCTATGAAGAAATAGGAGAATATCCCGTTCTTCTTTTAGATGATATAATGAGTGAGCTTGACGAAGAAAGACAAAGCTATATAATTTCAAAAATAAAGGATATGCAGATTATAATAACCTGCACCGATGCGGAAAAATTTAAAAATTTAGATGCAAAAGAAATAAAAATTCAAGAAGGAAGGGCATTATAATGTATCTTCATTTAGGCAGCGATACGGTTGTTAATACTGATGATATAATTGCAATGATGGACCTTGAAAGTTCGTCAATGTCAAAATACAGTAAAGAATTTTTGAAAATTTCTACGGAAGAAGGATTTGTTAAAAATGTTTCTGAGGAAATTCCGAAATCCTTTATAATTTGCGAAAAAAATGGACAATCGGTTATTTATATTACGAATATTTCAACAAAAGCTCTTTCCGGCAGAGTGCGGAAGAAATTGAGTTTCCTATAATTGAAAGGAGAAAAGAAAAATGGCAGAAAATATGACAAATATTCCTGAAGAAGTTAAATACGACGAGAGTCAGATTCAGGTATTGGAAGGTCTTGAAGCGGTAAGAAAGAGACCCGGTATGTATATCGGCTCAACATCATCCCGTGGTCTTCACCATTTGGTTTATGAAATTGTAGATAACTCTATCGACGAAGCTTTGGCCGGATATTGTAAAAACATAACTGTTACTATTGAAAAGGATAATTCTATAACAGTAACTGACGATGGCCGTGGTATCCCTGTTGGTATACAGCAACAAACAGGTCTTCCTGCTGTTGAAGTTGTTTTTACAGTTTTACACGCCGGAGGTAAATTCGGCGGCGGCGGATATAAGGTATCAGGCGGTTTGCACGGTGTTGGTGCGTCCGTTGTTAACGCTCTTTCTGAAAGCTTAGAGGTTGAAATTTCTGACGGTACACATATCTATAAGCAGGAATATCGCCGTGGTGAAAAGCAGTATGACCTTAAAGTTATCGGCGATACAGATAAAACGGGAACAAAGGTTCATTTTAAACCTGATGCTGAGATTTTTGAAGATACTGAATATGACTATTCAATTCTTCTCAACCGTTTAAGAGAGCAGGCATTCTTAAATGCAGGAGTTTGCATTATCTTAAAGGATGACAGAGTGGAAGACAAAGAAGAAACTCTTTGTTATGAAGGCGGTATCAAGGAATTTGTTACCTATCAAAACAGAAATAAAGAAGCAATTCACAGCGAAGTTATCTATGTAAATACTGTTCGCGAAAATTCCGAGGCGGAAATTGCTCTTCAATATAACGACGGTTATACAGAAGATTTAATAAGCTTTGCAAATAACATTAATACAACAGAGGGCGGGACCCACGAAACAGGCTTTAAATCAGCTCTTACAAAGGTTCTAAATGACTACGCAAGAAAATATAAATATTTAAAGGAAAATGATAAGAATCTCAGCGGCGAAGACACAAGAGAAGGTCTTACCTGTATCATAAGCGTTAAGGTTACAGAGGCGCAGTTTGAGGGGCAGACAAAAACAAAGCTTGGCAACAGCGAAATGAGAAATATCGTTGAAAAAATGGTAAACGAAAAGCTTACCGAGTTTATGGAAGAAAACCCTGCAATCGCTAAAATTATCATTGAAAAGGCTCTTACTGCATCCCGTGCGAGAGAAGCGGCAAAGAGAGCAAGAGAAAATACCAGAAGAAAAAGCGCTCTTGACAGTGCAAGACTTCCGGGTAAACTTGCAGATTGTTCTTCAAGAGATAATCAGTATACAGAAATCTATATCGTCGAGGGAGATTCTGCGGGCGGTTCTGCAAAAGAAGGCCGTGACCGTAGATATCAGGCAATTCTTCCTCTTTGGGGAAAAATGCTCAATGTTGAAAAGGCAAGAGTAGATAAGGTTTATTCCAACGAAAAACTTCTCCCCGTTATAACGGCTCTCGGAACAGGACTTGGAGACGACCTTGACCTTTCAAAAATCCGTTACGGAAAAGTTATTATTATGGCAGATGCCGATGTTGACGGCGCTCATATAAGAACTCTTTTACTCACATTCTTCTTCAGATTTATGAGACCTTTAATCGAAAATGGTCATATTTATCTTGCGCAACCGCCTCTTTATAAAATTTCAAAGGGCAAAAAGCACAGATACGCATATAATGAAGAACAGCTCAAAGAAGCATTAGAGGAAATTCCGGAAGGATATGTTCAGAGATATAAGGGTCTTGGTGAAATGAACCCGGAACAGCTCTGGGAAACAACAATGGACCCTGAAAGACGAGTTATGCTTAAAGTAGAGCTTGACGACGCAAGACGCGCCGACGAAATCTTTACAATACTTATGGGCGAAAAGGTTGAACCTCGCCGTAAGTTCATTGAAGAAAACTCAAATAATGTTGTAAACCTTGATATATAAAAAAGGAGCAGATTTTCTGCTCCTTTTCTTTTTATGGAAAAGTTAATAATTAATAAGGAATAAGTAAAACAGCCTTTCTCTTTTGAGAAAGGCTGTTTTGGTGCCGGTGATCGGGGTCGAACCGATACGGTATTTCTACCACAGGATTTTGAGTCCAGCGCGTCTGCCAATTCCACCACACCGGCTGATGCAAACTCTATTCTAACACAGAATGTCCAATTTTGCAAGTCTTTTTTTAAATATTGAATAAATCCCCCTGACAAAAGCCGTTATCTGCCATATATTTATCAATTCCGCCCAAAACCTTGATTTTGTCAACGCTCCATCGGGGAGCAATAAGATTTTCCTTTGAGCCGTCCCCCGTTATTCTCTCAATAACGGTTTCTTTCGGGAGAAATCTGAGCTGGTTGCAGACAGTTTCAATGTAATCTTCGTAAGTCATAGGGGTAATTATCCCGTTTTCAAGCTCCTTTTCCATAACGGTATTTTTCATAATATGAAGAAGATGAATTTTAACTCCGTCAGGACGGAGTGCGCCCAAAACTCCGGCGGTTTTAATCATATCTTCTTTTGTTTCGTCATAAAGTCCGTTTATAATATGAACGCAGGTTCTTATATTTGCCTCTTTAAGACGGGCAAAGGCATCTAAAAAGGTATCAAAATTATGACCTCGGTTGCATTTTTCCGCTGTTTTGTCTGAAACAGTTTGAAGGCCAAGCTCAACGGAGAGAAAAGTTTTCTCTGAAAGCTCTTTAAGATAGTCAATCTTCTCTTTTTCAAGGCAATCGCTTCGGGTTGCGATGCTTATGCCAACAACAGAAGGGAAGGCTAATGCCTCTTCGTATTTTTCTTTCAGAATTTCAAGAGGGGCATAGGTGTTTGAATGTGCCTGAAAATAAGCAATAAGGGGAGTGTTGCCAAATTTTTTGAAAATACGCTCCTCTTCCATTTTCATCTGAGCGGTTATGCTTCCCTTTTCGGTAAATTCCGAAGCGCCGCTGGTACAATAAGTGCATCCGCCGACGGCGCATTTCCCGTCAATATTAGGGCAGGAAAAACCTGCGTCTAATGAGGCGCGCATAACCCGATTTCCGAATTTATTTTGAAGATAATAGTTCAGAGTGTGATAACGCTTGTTATCGCTTGAATATAAAAAGGGGTTCTCAGGCATTTTTCTGGCTGTCAAGATAGGACTGTAATATAAAGGCGGCGGCGATTTTGTCCACGCTGTCCTTTCTTTTTTGTCCTCTGACATTGGTTTCATTCATAAGATTGTGGGCAGAAACGGTTGTGAGCCTTTCATCCCATAAAATAACAGGAACATCGGTAAGAGCGCGGAGCTCCTTTGCGAATTTCTGGGACTTCTTTCCCCTGTCTCCCACGGTGCCGTTCATATTTTTGGGAAAGCCGAGAACAATCTTGTCGGCATGAAGCTCTTTCAAAAGCTCAACTGCACGAAGAACTACCTTTTGCATATTCTTTTCTTTAAAGGTTTCCACGGTTGACGCTATCATTTCCAGCGAATCGCTTATAGCAAACCCTGTCCGGCTGTCCCCGAAATCTATTCCTAAAACCATATTTATCCCCCTGAAAAAATCTTTTTTTATAATTTTATCATAAAAAATTATATTATGCAAGTTGTTGATAAATTAAAAACTAACAATGGGGAAAATGACGGTTTTTCTTTAAAAATGGAAAAAATTACTGTGGATAACTCTGTGGATAGTGGGAATAGTTTCGCTTCTTTATTCATATGCCCAAAATTTTAGAGTATGACATAAATGTAATTTGACAAACGGTTGACAAAAGTCGAAAAATCCTATATTATAATAGTATAGTTGTTTTTTGTAAGGAGTTTTTTATGAAGAGAAAAGTTTCGGATTCGGTTATCAACCGTCTTCCACGATACTATCGCTATTTAGGAGAGCTTATCGCCTCAGGCTGCGGAAGAATTTCATCTAAGGCGCTCAGCGAAAGAATGAACATAACTGCCTCTCAGATTCGTCAGGACTTAAACTGCTTCGGCGGATTCGGACAGCAGGGTTACGGCTATAATGTTAACAATCTCTATGATGAAATAGGCAAAATTTTAGGAATAAATAAAAAGAAAACCGCTATTTTAGTTGGTGCCGGAAATATGGGCAAAGCTCTTGTTCTTAACACCAATTTTGAGAAAAGAGGCTTCTCTTTAAAAGGCGTTTTTGATGCCGACAAAGAAAAAATCGGTACAACTGTCGGGGACTATGAAATTCTGGACTATGCAAAAGCCGAAGATTTTATTAAAGGAAACCAGATTGAGATGGCAATAATTGCAGTAAGCAAAGCCAGCGTCAATCAGGTTGCAAACGAGCTTGAAGAAATGGGGATTAAAGGCTTTCTGAACTTCTCTTATGCCGAGCTTAACGCCTCCGACCATATCGCCGTTGAAAACATCCATTTAAGCGATAGTTTAATGCGTCTATCCTATAAAATGGCTGAAAAAGAGGCGGAATTATAAAATTTGAATTCTAAAAAAAGGATATCCTTTTTCAAAAATTAAAAATTCGCAAAAAAAGAGGATTTTTACCCTTTGTGTCGAAATACATAAGGGAGAATCCTTTTTTGTATGTAATAAAAAAGATATAGATAGGAGAGGAAAAAATGGACGAGAGAAATCAGGAAAATATGTTTGATTTATCAAAGCTTAATGTCATTCCCGTTGATTTGGAAAAGGAAATGAGAACTGCCTATATCGACTATTCAATGTCGGTAATAGCAGGACGTGCTCTTCCTGATGTAAGAGACGGTTTAAAGCCTGTTCATCGCCGTATTTTATACGCAATGTATGAGGACGGGCTTTATCCTACAAAAGAATACAGAAAGAGTGCGACTACCGTTGGTAATGTGCTTGGTAGATACCATCCGCACGGTGACGCATCTGTTTATGATGCAATGGTTCGTATGGCACAGACCTTCTCTATGAGATACCCAACCGTTGACGGTCAGGGTAACTTTGGTTCTATCGACGGCGACCCTGCTGCGGCTTACAGATATACAGAGGCGAGAATGTCAAAAATAGCGATGCACCTTCTTTCCAACATTGAAAAGGATACGGTAAACTTTACTCCGAACTTTGATGAAAGATTAAAGGAGCCTGAGGTTCTTCCGTCCCGTTTCCCTAACCTTTTGGTTAACGGCTCAAACGGCATCGCTGTTGGTATGGCAACAAACATTCCGCCTCACAACTTAACTGAGGTTATAAACGGAATTATTGCGGTTATTGACAACCCTGAAATCACTATTGACGAACTTATGGAGCATATTAAGGGCCCGGATTTTCCGACAGGGGGAATGATTATGGGCGTTAACTCCATCCGCGAGGCTTACAGAACAGGCAGGTCAAAGCTTAAAGTTCGTGCAAGAGCGGAAATTGAGACAAACAAAAACGGTCAGGAAAGAATTGTTATAACCGAAATTCCTTATATGGTTAACAAGGCTCGTCTTATCGAAAGAATTGCTGAGCTTGTTCACGAAAAGAGAATTGAGGGAATTTCCGACCTCCGTGACGAATCCGACAGAGACGGTCTCCGAGTTGTTGTTGAGGTTAAGGCATCTGCCAATGCTACAATCGTTTTAAATCAGCTTTATAAATATACCGAAATGGAATCAACATTCGGTGTTATTATGCTTGCTCTTGTTAATAAAATAGAGCCGAAAATCCTCAACCTCCGTCAGATTTTAGACGAATATATCTCTTTCCAGAAAGAGGTTATCGTTCGCAGAACAAAGTTTGACAAGGGTAAGGCTGAGGCAAGAGCCCATATTTTAGAGGGACTTAGAATTGCTCTTGATAACATTGACGAGATTATCGCAATAATCAGAAGCAGTTATAACGACGCCCAGGAAAAACTTATGGAGAGATTTGAGCTAAGCGAAATTCAGTCTCAGGCAATCCTTGATATGCGTCTTGCGAGATTACAGGGATTGGAAAGAGAAAAGATTGACAACGAATATGCAGAGCTTATGGAGCTTATCAAGGACCTTACAGATATTCTCGCCAACGAGCACAGAGTTTACGAAATTATCAAGACTGAAATTGCGGAAATCCGCGATAAGTTCGGTGACGAGAGAAAGAC
>JAZOAF010000146.1:0-2646 GCA_045595345.1 Clostridia bacterium
TGCTCATACATTCTTAAAGAAGATTGATATTAAGGGCATTTCCCTTTATATTAACAGTATCGGATGTCCTGTCTGCCGTAAGGCTTACAACGAAAAGCTTAAAGAATATTTTATAGCAAGAGAAGAAAGTCTTTGCGAAACCTGTAAAGAGCGTCTTGAAAAAAATCCTATGCGTATTATTGACTGCAAGTCCCCTATATGCAGCGAGATTGCAAAGGATGCGCCAAGAATGGTTGATTATCTTTGTGAGGAGTGTAGTACTCATTTTGAAAGGACAAAGGCAGGTCTTGATAACATAGGTATTTCCTATGAAGTTAACCCTGATATTGTCCGCGGACTTGACTATTACACCAAGACGGTATTTGAATTTGTTTCAGATTCTCTTGGAGCTCAGTCAACAGTTTGCGGTGGCGGAAGATACAGCGGTCTTGTTGAAGAGCTTGGCGGAAAGCCAACCGAAGGCATCGGCTTTGCAATGGGAATTGAACGACTTGTTCTTACCATCAAAAATCAAGGGGCAGAAGCTGATAACGATATTTGCCCTGAGGTGTTCTTGGGTGCTATCGGCGATGAAGCGGTAAAAATTGCTCAGAAGACGGTTTATGATTTAAGACAAAAAGGCGTGTTCGCCGAGCAGGATTTATGCGGAAGAAGCGTTAAGGCTCAGATGAAGTTTGCCAATAAGCTTGGTGCAAAATACAGCGCAGTTATAGGCGATGACGAAATTGCCAATAATAAGATAAATCTTAAAAATATGGAAAGCGGAGAGCAAAAAGAGGTTTCGCTTAATGCGGATTCCATATACGAGTATATAACGGAGGGTAAATAATGGATACAATGCAAGGCTTAAAAAGAACCCACTATTGCGGTGAAGTTGACGGAATAGGCTCAGAAGTAGTCGTTGGCGGCTATGTTCAGAAAATCCGCGATATGGGTAACCTTATCTTTATAGATTTAAGAGACAGAACAGGTATTGTTCAGCTTGCCTTTGATGATACAACAGACAGAAGCGTATTTGAAAAGGCTTCTCAGTGCCACAGCGAATATGTTTTGATGGCAAAAGGCGTTGTAAGAGAAAGAGAAAGCAAAAACAGTGCTATTAAGACGGGTAACATCGAGGTTTTTGTAAATAACCTCCGTATTCTTGCCAAGGCTCAGACACCTCCTTTTGAGGTTACAGACAAAACAAATGTTAACGAGGAGCTCAGACTTAAATATCGTTACCTTGATTTAAGACGCAAACCTTTGCAGGACAATATTATAAAGAGAAGTCAAATTGCAAAGAGTGCAAGAGACTATTTCTATGAAAACGGCTTTATCGAAATTGAAACACCAATGATGATAAAGTCAACTCCTGAGGGCGCAAGAGATTATATTATTCCGTCCCGTGTTCATAACGGCAAATTCTATGCTCTCCCACAGTCTCCTCAGATTTACAAACAGCTTTTGATGATTTCAGGCTTTGACAGATATATTCAGCTTGCTCGTTGCTTCCGAGATGAAGATTTAAGAGCGGACCGTCAGCCTGAATTTACACAGATTGACCTTGAAATGTCTTTCGTTGATGTTGAAGATATTTTAGAAATGGGTGAAGGCTTGATCAAACGCTTGTTTAAAGATGTGCTTGATATGGATATTCCAACCCCACTTCCAAGACTTACTTACAAAGAGGCTATGGAAAGATACGGAAGCGACAAGCCTGATACTCGTTATGAAATGGAAATTATAAACCTTTCTGATTTAGTTAAAGACTGCGGTTTCGGAGTATTCACTTCTGCGATTGAGGGCGGTGGCTCTGTTCGCGCAATCTGTGCTAAGGGCGGGGCGGAAACTATTACCAGAAAGGAAATTGATAAGCTTACTGAATATGTAAGAGGCATTGGCGCTAAGGGTCTTGCTTATGTAAGATGGGTTGAAGATGCGCCAAACTGCTCTTTTGCCAAGTTTATGACAGAAGATGAATTAAGCGCTATTTTGGATAGATGCGGAGCCGAAAAAGGCGATGTTGTCTTCATTGTTGCGGATAAAGACTCTGTAACTCTTCCAACCCTTGGTGCACTTCGCCAGAGAGCTGCAAAACAGCTTGATATAATAAAAGACGGATTTAATTTCCTTTGGATAACTGAGTTCCCGTTCTTTGAATATGATGAAGAAAGCAATTCTTATCTTGCTATGCACCATCCATTTACAATGCCACAGGATGAATGTATTCAGTATCTTGAATCCGCACCTGAAAAGGTTATTGCAAAGGCTTATGACCTTGTTTTAAACGGAACAGAACTTTCTTCAGGTTCTATCAGAATCAATGACTACGAACTTCAACAGAAGATGTTTAAGGCTCTTGGTCTTACAGATAAAGAAATCGAAGAAAAGTTTGGGTTCTTGGTTGATGCTTATAAATATGGTGCAGCGCCTCACGGCGGGATGGGTATCGGTCTTGACCGAATTGCAATGATAATGTGCGGAGCTGAAAGTCTTCGTGATGTTGTTGCGTTCCCGAAAGTTCAGAATGCATCAGAACTTATGTCAAATTCCCCTGGAATCGTTGACGAAAAGCAGCTTGAAGAACTTGCTATTAAAACCATTACGAAAGAGTAAGGAGATATAAAAATGAGCGTATTTGATACCTTAAAAGAGAGAGGCTTA
>JAZOAF010000147.1:0-4643 GCA_045595345.1 Clostridia bacterium
AATAATAGAACCAAAAGTTAAAAGAAAAACTATTGGGAACAAATCGCCATATTTTAATAATGTAAGCGATTCAATAAACAAACTGGCAAATAACAAAGCGATTGCATCAATAATTATAAGAATCGGATTGCTTAATTTCCTTTTCTATTTTCTTTAATTTCTGTGCATAAATTTACAATATCAACCGCGAATTGTCTTGATAAATCTACAAGTTTATTTTCTTTCATATTTTTCTCCATTTAATAAATTGACAACTTCGTTGTCATAAATCGGCTCCGCCATGATTTCTCTCTTCGCTCCATGAATTGAATTGCCTTTAATGCACCACAAGGTGCAATTTATGAGCCACAGGCTCAATTCACGAAACCGCAGGTTTCAATTCACGCCGCAGGCAATTCATTGAGTTTGCTCTGCAAACTCATTATACCACAGTTTTTTCTGTTTGTCACTATTTTAGCAAAAATACATATAATATATTGATAAAAAATATTATGCAGGGAGGACTTTTCCTTTATGAATATTGAAAAAATGTTAAGCTCTTTAACGCCGGAACAACTTGAAGCAGGACTTCTTAAATTAAGCGGAGTTTTAAGTCACGAGCAAATGGCTCAGGTTAAGAATGTTCTTAAAACAACAAGCCCCGACGAGCTTTCAGAGAAGCTTAAAAATGTCGATGTCAATAAGGTTAAAGAAAATCCCCAATTCTCTCAATTTTTCAAAAATAACGGGCAGTAAAGGAGTCATTCATTATGGAGGAGAACTTTGATTTTCAAGGAGCTGTAAATAAAATACAGGAAATGTTTCAGAGTGAAGAAGGGCGCTCCCAGCTCGGTGGTATTATGGATATGCTTGGGAATAGCTCCAAAGAAGAACAAATTTCCTCATCGGGTGGCTTTGACCCTTCTATGCTTTTAAAGATGCAGAAAATCCTTTCTATGGGTAATGAAAGCAGCGAAAAGGCAGACCTTCTTCGCGCCCTCAAACCCTTTTTAAAGGAAGAAAGGCAGGGGAAGGTTGACAAGGCAATTCAGCTTATGAATATGTCTAAAATCATTTCCCTGTTTAAGGACGATTTTTAAGGGGGTGATACTTTGTATATAAGATATAACAACTCTCCCAATCAGAGCCAAAGCACTTCTTACTCTCCGCCAAAAGCACCAAGCCCTCCCCCTAAGGCACCGCCTTGTCCTCAGATTGAGAGCACTTGCAAGGAGCATAAAAATAAGGATAGCTTTAAAAATCCTTTAAAGTTTCTTCCCAAAGAGATTTACAATTCCGATACCCACAAGTTTTTTGGCAAGCTTTCAGGGGAGGACATCCTCATAATCGGCCTTATTCTTATGGTTTTAGACAGCGACTGCAAGGAAGACCTTTTTCTTGTTCTCGCTCTTTTATATATCCTTTTGTCCGACTGGATTGATTTTGGTCATATCTTCTCTTAGGAAAGCATAAATATATACCAAACAATATATGACGAAACGAGGTAGGATATATGAATACGAGTCTTAAAAAACACGAGGTACCCATTAAGGAAACAATCTGCTCGGACTACTCGCGGACCAAAGCTGAATGCGATTTAATCGTCCCTGATGCAAAGCCTGATGTGTCAAAAATTTTGCAGGTCTGCGGGAAAGCGGTTATAACCCAGAAAAGTGTTCAGCAGGATAAAGCCTATGTTCAGGGAGTTATCCATCTGACCATCCTTTATCTCCCCGAGGGGTGCGGAATAAAATCCATTTTTACAAAGCTCGATTTCAGTACTGTAATCGACGCTAAGGGGGCGGATTCCTCAGGACATATCTGGGCAGAGGCAAACCTTGAAGAAATTGATTATTCAATTGTCAACAGCCGTAAAATAAATATTAAATGCGCAGTTGGTATTGACACAAAAATCAGTCGAAAGTGCACTGCGTCAATTCCCGTGGGTTTAGAGGAAGACTGCTGTCTCCGTGCAAAATATGCTCCCGTAAAGCTTTCCTCCTCATCTCCTGAGGAAGAACAGTTTTTCCGTTTCAGAGAAAGAGTTGAAATCTCATCAGGCAAACCTTCCATCTGCGAAGTCCTCAAAATAGATGCAAAACCCGGTTTTGTAGATATAAAGTGTCACGAGGGCAATGTTAACATTTCAGGAGACCTTGACCTCCATGTTATCTACACTGCCGAGGACGGAGCAATCTGCACCTTGGAGGAGACTCTTCCCTTTAACGAAACCTTAGAGGGTATCTCTCTCCCTGAGGGAAATGTTGAGGGTACTCTTTGTGTCTGCGATATTGTTTTTGATGTGGGCGAAACAATGGGGGACGACGGACGCATTCTTAATATTGACCTTCTCATTTGCGCTACTCTTAAAACGAGCGATACAATTGAAATAGAAGCAATCTCCGACGCCTTTTCCGAGGAAGCTCCTGTCTGCCTCTCCAAAAACAGCTATGAGATAGAATGTCTTATGGATAAAAGCGTGACTCAGATTGCCCATAAGGAAACCGTTTCTATCCCTGACTATCTCCCCCCGATCCACCGCATCTGCGATTGCAGCGGCGAGGCAAGGGTAACAGGCATCTCCTTAGAGGACGGCAAGGTCAACATTGAGGGAGAAATTCTTTCCAATATTATATATGAATCAACTTCGGAAGATACTCCTATCTCAGGAATGAGCCATATAAGCTCCTTCTCTCAGAGTATCCTGATGCCCGGCGCCAAGGAAGACTCAATTTGCGAGGCAAAGATTGAGCTTGACAGCATAGGGTATAACATAAACTCCGAACGAAGCATCGAGCTTAGATTCATCCCCGCTTTGACCACTATGATTCTTGCAAATAAAAGGCTGGAAACCATTGACGAAATATGCGAAGACAAAGACTGTGAGCCCATTTCCTTCTCTCCTGCGGTAATCTATTATGCCGACGAGGGAGAGTCTGTATGGGACATTGCAAAACACTTTTTGGTATCTCCCGAGACCATCCTCTCAAATAATCATATAGAGGGTGAGGTTCTACATAAGGGGCAAAGAATCTGCATTTTTAAATAACCATAAAAAACAGTTCCAAAGGCGCTCGGCGGTGCTCCTTAGGGAGGAATCGGTTTTGGCTTGTTATTTTCCGCTAATAGTGCGCAAAAAAATGCAGACATACGCCAGTATGCCTGCATTTTTATGACTTCTCTGAGCCGAAAAATATCTAACCCAAAACTGCTTTGCACCACAAAAACCTCAATTTTGAGTATAGAACAAGGAAAAAATCCAAAGAATCCTTGATGGATTGTGAGGATTTTTTCTGCGGTTATCTGCCAAAATTGTGATTTTGGGGCGGTTAATCCCTAAGGAACACCGCCGTTGGAACTGTTTTTATTTTTTAAAGTTTTTTGCGAAAAACTGTTGACAAAAAGATAAGTTTATGGTATTATATCATTTGTCGGTCACATTGGCCGAAATTGAATAGTTGGTAAGCTGGTGTAGCTCAATTGGCAGAGCAGCTGATTTGTAATCAGCAGGTTGCGGGTTCGAGTCCCATCACCAGCTCCATTTTATGGAGGGGTTCCCGAGTGGCCAAAGGGGGCAGACTGTAAATCTGTTGCGTCTCGCTTCGATGGTTCGAATCCATCTCCCTCCACCAAAAACGACATCCTTAATGGATGTCGTTTTTACTTTAAATTTCAAAAAGCTCTTGACTTTTTTACTTCATCGTGTTAAAATCATTTTAATAAATGCGAAGACCAGAAAGTAGTAGGTTGGAGATAACTTTGAGAGAGTTGCCGGTTGGTGCGAGGCAATGGGGACATCCTTCTCGAATTCCTTCTGTTAGCAGTGCACTGAACAAGATTCGTCTTAAGTAGGAGGCAACGGGCGTTCCCGTCACAGAACTAAGGTATATAAGTACCTGATAAGGTCGCTATTGTGAGATGGCGGCGAACTGAGGTGGTACCACGGAAATGATATTTTCGTCCTCTGTATCCTACAAAGGATTGCGGAGGGCGTATTTTTTTATTTAAAATATGTGAGCCAAAGCAAGAAGTTGCTTCTTCCGTAGTTCACAAAAATTTTTAAAAGGAAGGATGATAAAAGATGGCTCAGAATTACTATCAGAAAGAAATTGAAACCATGCCTGCTTCCGATATGAAAAAGCTTCAATCGGAAAAACTCAGAAAACAGGTAAAACATGTTTACGAGAATGTGGAATATTATCGTAATCTTATGGACGAAAAAGGCGTTAAGCCCGAGGACATCAACGGAATAGAGGATTTACACAAGCTCCCGTTCCTCACAAAAGCGGATTTAAGAGACGCTTATCCTTACGGATTGCTGGCTAAACCCCTTGAAGAATGTGTTCGTATCCAGTCCACCTCAGGCACAACAGGACGCCGTGTAGTTGCTTTCTACACACAGCACGATGTTGACCTTTGGGAAGATTGCTGTGCCCGCGCTATTGTTGCGGCAGGGGGTACAAAAGAAGATGTATGTCAGGTTGCGTACGGCTACGGATTATTTACAGGCGGCCCCGGCCTTAACGGCGGCTCCCATAAGGTTGGATGTCTTACTCTTCCTATGTCATCAGGAAACACTGACCGTCAGATTCAGTTTATGACCGACTTAAATGCAACAATCCTTTGCTGTACACCTTCTTATGCCGCATATATAGGCGAATCCC
>JAZOAF010000148.1:0-3322 GCA_045595345.1 Clostridia bacterium
GACGGAGCCGACTACATAAAATCTGAAAGGATTGGTGTAGGTGGCAGTAAGAAAATACGGTCTGCTCCTTTTAGGGGCAGGAATAATGGCGCTTTCTCTTGTTTTATTTTTAATCCCCGCAAGGATTGCTCCGGGGGGAGTAAGCGGTCTGGCTACGGTTTTTGGTTATTTTACCAATATGCCCGTGGGCCTTATGATTTTTCTTATAAACATTCCGATTTTCGTCTGGGGAGTCTTTGAGTTTGATAAAGCCTTCCTTTTAGGCTCGGTTACAGGGACTCTTGCCCTGTCGGTTTTTACTGAGATTTTCGGGATATTTATAAGTCCCATAACGAATAATGAAATTCTCCAATCGGTCTTTGGCGGAGCATTTTTGGGCCTCGGGATTGCCGTTGTCTTAATGTCGGGTGCAACAACGGGCGGAACAGATATTGTCGCTAAAATCTTAAAGAAAAGGTTTCCGTATTTTTCTATCGGCGTATTTATTCTGATAATTGATGCGGTTGTAATTCTTCTTGCAACGGCAGTTACAAAAAGATGGGAAACAATGCTTTATTCAGGCCTTGCTCTTTATATAAGCACGAAGGTTATAGACGGGATTTTAGACGGTCTTAACTTTGCGAAAATGGTGCTTATAGTTTCGGATTTTCCAAAGGAAATCTCCAAAGAAATAGGCGGGGAAATGGGCAGAGGGGCAACCACTCTTTTAGGGTTTTCTGAGTACACACAGAAAGACAAAAAGGTTGTTATGTGCATTGTGAGAAAGACAGAAGTTTTTAAATTAAAAGAGATTGTAAAAGGAATTGACAGAGATTCTTTTGTAATAGTGGCAGATGCCAGAGAGGTCTTGGGAAAAGGCTTTTCGGGATAATGCTTTTAAATAAAAATATGAAAGGTGTTTTGGTTATGGAAAAGGAAAAAATTACTAAACTTTCTCTTGCGGCCACAAGAATAAGAAAAATGGCCCTTGAAGGTGTTTACAGCGCGAAGGCAGGGCATCCGGGCGGTTCACTTTCAATTGCAGACATTCTGGCTTATCTTTATCTCGAAGAGATGAATATAAACAAAGATAATTTTGACAGTCCTGACCGAAACAGATTTGTCCTCTCAAAAGGTCATTGCGCTCCTGCACTTTACGGCGCACTCTCAGAAATCGGTCTTATTCCGAAAGAGGATATAAAGACTTTAAGACATATTGACAGCTATCTCCAAGGCCATCCTGATATGAAAGGTACAGACGGAGTGGATATGTCAACCGGCTCACTTGGTCAGGGAATAAGCGCTGCCAACGGAATGGCTCTCGTTGGTAAGCTTTATAACAAGGATTACCGAGTTTATACTATCTTAGGGGACGGCGAAATAGAAGAAGGTCAGGTCTGGGAAGCGGTAATGTTCGCAGCTCACTATAAACTTGATAACCTTACAGCCTTTGTTGATTTTAACGGTCTCCAAATTGACGGGGATATAACAAAGGTTATGAACCCAACCCCTATTGATGAGAAATTCAAAGCTTTCGGCTGGAATGTTATAGTCATCGATGCTCACGACTTTAATCAGATAGAAGATGCGGTTAAGGCGGCAAAAGGAACTAAGGACAAGCCAACTGTTATTATTGCAAAAAGCGTTAAAGGTAAAGGCGTTTCCTTTATGGAGAACCAGGCGAAATGGCACGGCTCTGCACCAAATCAGGAGCAGTATGAAACTGCAATTGCTGAGCTTGATGAATACATAAAGACAATAGGAGGGGAAAACTAATGACATACAATTTAGGAGACAAGATTGCAACAAGAGAAGCATACGGCAATGCCCTTGCTGAATTTGGTTGCGACGAAAATATCATTGTTTTAGATGCAGACCTTTCCAAGTCAACAAAAACCGAAACATTCCAGAAGGCATACCCTGAAAGATTTATAAATATGGGTATTGCGGAAGGTAATATGATGTCAACTGCGGCAGGTATCGCTTCCTGCGGCAAGACAGTTTTTGCAAGTTCCTTTGCGATGTTTGCGGCAGGCAGAGCTTTTGAGCAGATAAGAAATTCAATCGGCTATCCGAAGCTTAATGTTAAAATAGGCGCAACTCATGCGGGGCTTTCCGTTGGTGAAGACGGCGCAACTCATCAGTGCCTTGAAGATATAGGTATTATGAGAACAATTCCAAATATGGTTATTTTAAATCCGGCAGATGCTCAGGAAGCAAGACTTTGCGTTAAAGCGGCAATTGAATATAAAGGCCCTGTTTATCTAAGATTTGGAAGACTTGCCGTTCCGGTAGTTTTTGACGATACATATAAATTTGAAATCGGAAAAGGCGTATATCTTAAAGAAGGCAAGGATGTAACAATTATAGCAACAGGTCTTATGGTTCCCGAGGCTGTGAAAGCTGCTGAGATTTTAGAGAGCGAAGGAATAAGCGCGGCTGTTATCAATATGGCAACAATTAAGCCGATTGACAGAGATATAATTGTTGATGCGGCGAAAAAAACGGGTGCGATTGTTACAGCGGAAGAGCACAACATCATCGGCGGTCTCGGAAGTGCAGTTGCTGAGGTTGTGGCTGAGGAATGTCCTGTTCCTGTTTTAAGAGTAGGGACAAAGGATGTTTTCGGTCGCTCAGGAACTCCTGCGGCTCTCTTTAAAATGTATGAGCTTGATGCTGATGCAATTGTTAAACAGGTAAAGACAGCAATTCTTAAAAAAGCGTAAAATTTTAAGGCGTGCTATTTATATAGCACGCCTTAATACGAGGTTTAATTATGGATAAAATTAAAATGCTCATTGTGGATGACGAAGTGAATATTTGCGAGCTCATAGGCCTCTATGCCAATAAAGAGGGCTACGAGAGTAATTTTGCTCACGACGGAGAAGAGGCAATAAGTCTTTTTAAAAAGGAAAATCCTGATATTATAATTCTTGACATAATGCTCCCGAAAAAAGACGGCTTTGAGGTCTTAAAGGAAATCAGAGAGGAAAGCCTTGTTCCCGTTATTATGCTTACGGCAAAAGGGGAAACCCTTGATAAAGTTAAAGGTCTTGAAACCGGAGCGGATGACTACATGGTAAAGCCTTTTGAAATGAAAGAGCTTATGGCAAGGGTTAAAGCGGTTTTAAGACGGAGCGGGGAAAAGGAAGAAAACAGCGATGAAGAAATTAAATTAGGCGACCTTAAAATTAACCTTACCACCCATGAAGTTACCATAAAGGAGGAGGTTATTGCCCTTCCTCTTAAAGAGTTCGAACTCCTTACATTCTTAGTTAAAAATAAGAACAAGATTTTTTCCAGAGAACAGCTCTTGGAGAAAATATGGGGATATGATTTTGCC
>JAZOAF010000149.1:0-7555 GCA_045595345.1 Clostridia bacterium
AACAGAAACTTCCATATGGGAAGGAATTTCATAGTCAAAGCATTGGTCGATATTATGCTGACGGTTGTTTAAAATAACTCTGGCAATCATTTTACTATTTAATCCTGTCTAAAATTTTATTTGCGATATCCTCTTTCTGGGAGAGAGGAATATCGGTTTTATTCCCCGATTTATCTATAATCGTAACAATATTTGTGTCGCCCTTAAATCCTGCCCCTTCCTCGTTTAAGCTGTTTGCCACAATAAAATCGAGGTTTTTGGATTTGAGCTTTTTGGTTGCATTCTCAATAAGGTTTTCAGTTTCCATACAGAAACCAATAAGGGTTTTTTCTCTGCCGAATTTTTCTCCAAGACTTTTTAAAATGTCAGGGTTCTGAGAAAGAGGGATTGATAACTCCCCGCCCTTTTTGATTTTATTTTCGGCGGTGCTTTCAGGGCGATAATCCGCAACTGCCGCCGCCTTTATGATAACAGTGCATTTTGGAGCATTCTCCATAACCGCGTCATACATTTCCTTAGCGGTTTTTATATTTATAACCTCTGCCCCACTTGGAGGAGTAAGGTTTACAGGCCCTGATATAAGGGTAACCTCTGCGCCCCTTAAAAGAGCCGCCTTAGCGAGGGCGTAACCCATTTTTCCGCTGGAATGGTTTGTTATATAGCGGACAGGGTCAATTGCTTCCTGAGTCGGTCCTGCTGTAACTAAAATCTTTTTCCCCGAAAGGTCCTTTTCGGGATAGAGAAGCTGACCTTTTATTGCCTCAACAATGGTTTCCACAGAGGCAAGTTTTCCGTCCCCGATGTCTCCGCAGGCAAGAACACCTGAGGTGGGAGTTATGAATAAATAGCCAAGGCCTTTAAGAGTTTCGATATTCTTCTGGGTTATTTTGTTATGATACATATTGGTATTCATAGCAGGGGCAATCATAACGGGAGAGGTTGCGGCAACAACTGTTGTTGAAACAATGTCATCCGCAATTCCGCCTGCGATTTTGCCGATAATATTGGCGGTTGCAGGAATGATTGCAATAAGGTCTGCCTCTTTGGAAAGAGAAATGTGAGGAATTCTCCAAGCATTTTTCTTATCAAATAGAGAGGTATAAACGGGGTTTTTGGACATAGCCTCAAAGGTCATTGGTGAAACGAATTCTGCCGCTGACTCAGTCATCATAACCTTAACATTTGCCCCAAGCTTATTGAGAGCGGAAATAACATCAAGGGTTTTATAGATTGAAATTCCGCCTGTAACGCCAATAAGAACATTTTTACCTGTAAGTGGCATAAAATCAAATCCTTTCTGATAGGGAAAGCATCAAAAACCGAAGCGGACTGCCCCGCTTAAAAGAGGGCAGTCCGAAAAGTTGCTAAATTGTATAGTTTCCTTTATCACAGGCAATCTTGCCCTCATAGATTTCGTTTGCTGCTATTGTAACATCCTTTGAGCTTTTAGCGTCTGTAAGAGGAAGCGCCCCTTGGGAGAGCTGTCTTGCTCTTCTTGCTGTTTCAATAACGAGAGTATATCTGCTCCCTGCCTTTTTAATAAGTTCTGTAACGGGTGGATAAATCATCATAATAGTCTATTCTCCTTTTATAATATTTTCAATCTCTGAAACTGCTGTTTCAAGAGTATTATTTACAACAACATAATCATATTTATCTTTAAGCAAAAGCTCTTCTTTTGCACGGTTTATGCGAGCCTTTAAAGTCTCATCAGTTTCACTTCCCCGACCCAAAAGCCTTTTTTCAAGGTCAGAGAGAGATGGGGCGTCAACAAAAATCAAAACCGCATCAGGAAAAATCTTCTTGACATTAAGAGCCCCTTCAACTTCAATTTCGAGAATGAAATCCTTGCCCTCGCTTAAAGCTTCTTTAACGGGTTCAACGGGAGTTCCGTAATAATTCCCGTTATAGTTTGTCCATTCTAAAAGAGTGTTATTTTCAATCATTTCCTCAAACTCAGCAATGGTTTTGAAATAATATGTAACCCCTTCAATGTCCTCATCACGCATTTTCCGCGTGGTTGCGGAAACGGAAATGGAGATAGATGGATTTCTCTTAATAATTTCTTTGCAGATTGTCCCTTTGCCAACACCGGAAGGACCGGAGATGACATAAAGGAGACCTTTTTTACTTGTTGTCATATTCCTCGTCCTTTTCAGTATCGTTTTCTTCTGCTGGGATAATATCTTCGTCACGGCTTGCTCTTCCTGCAATAGTTTCAGTCTGAATAGCAGAAAGGATAACATGGTCGCTGTCAGTAATCAAAACAGCACGGGTGCGTCGCCCGCAACTTGCGTCAATCAAAAGTCCCTTGTCCCTTGCTTCTTGAATAATACGCTTAATTGGAGCAGATTCAGGGCTTACAATTGCAACAACACGGTTTCCCGAAACGATATTACCAAATCCGATATTAATAAGATTCATAAATTTAACCTTCCTTTCAGCAGATTATTCAATGTTTTGAATTTGTTCTCTGATTTTCTCAATCTCTGACTTAATCTCAACAACCATTGAAGCAATTTCAATGTCGTTTGCCTTAGAGCCGATTGTGTTTGTTTCACGGTTCATTTCCTGAATGATAAAGTCAAGCTTTTTGCCGATAGGCTTATCTGTGTTAAGAGCACTCTTAAAGGCTTTAATGTGGCTTCTTAAACGAACAGTTTCCTCATCAATTGCAACCTTGTCCGCAAAGATAGCGGTTTCTGTGATAAGACGGGCTTCATCAACCTTGGCATCCCCTAAAAGCTCTCTCATCTTGTTTTCAAGATTTTCTCTGTAAAGCTTAACTGTCTCAGGAGCCTGAGCCTCAATCTTAGAAAGCTCATTTGCAATATTGTCAAGATGGAAGAGGATGTCCTTTTCCAGTCTCTCGCCCTCTTCGCTGCGCATTTTGTTAAACTCGGAGAAAGC
Organism: Clostridia bacterium; assembly: GCA_045595345.1. Lineage (GTDB taxonomy): Bacteria > Bacillota > Clostridia > Monoglobales > Monoglobaceae > SIG454. Next base: position 2,911 of record JAZOAF010000149.1, read on the forward strand.
AGAGGTTAAAGCGGTGCCTATAATCTCAAACATCTTGTCCTCGTCAATCTCTTTATATTCAACGCTGAAAATATCGTTATATCTTGCAACGGTTGAAACCTTGATGTCATCCTCAACTCCAAGGGAAGCAAGTTCCTTTAAAACCTCAATGTAGTTCTGTGCTAAGGGACGGTTTAAGGTTATAACTCTGTCGTCGCCCTCCTGCTCCTTTAAGGAAACAGAAACTTCGATTTTTCCGCGGGAGATATACTCAGCAACTTTCTGACGAATCTTGTCCTCTAAAAAGTTATAAAACCTTGGAATCCTTAAAGCAATATCCATATATCTGTGGTTAACGGAACGAATTTGGACGGAAACCGTAAAGCCTTCAATGACCATTTCCGCTCTTCCGAAACCTGTCATACTTTTAAGCATAATGACTCAAAACCTTTCTGTTTATGAAGGGTGGTTAACCCTCGTAATTATTCAACATAAATTATATCACAATTTTTCAGAAAATGCAAATAATATTTGAAATTTTAATGAAAATATTGTATACTCTAATTATGGCTTAAAAATAAAGAATTTTGGAGATATAAATATGTCGTTTGACGGGCTTTTGACTTATGGTATCGTAAGTGAATTTAAAAATAAAATACTGGGCGGGAAAATAAATCAGGTTTATCAGCCTGAAAGGGATGAAATCATCCTGCAAATAAGGACTTTTGAGGATAACTATAAGGTCCTTTTATCTGCCAGCGCCTCAAATGCGAGAGTGCATTTTACGAAGAGTAAAAAGGAAAACCCTATAACTGCGCCTCTTTTCTGTATGATAATGCGAAAGCATCTGGTGGGGGGCAAGATTATCTCCGTTTCTCAGGAAGGCTTTGACCGCATAATCAAAATCGGGGTGGAAAGCTATACCGAGCTTGGAGATTTGACCGTTAAAACCCTCATAATCGAAATTATGAGCAGGCACAGTAATATAATCTTAGTGGGAAGTGACGGCAAAATTATTGACAGTATAAAGCATATAGATTTAACCGTTTCTCAGGTTCGTCAGGTGCTCCCCGGCTTTTTCTATGAGCTTCCCCCGGCGCAGAATAAAATAAACCCACTTACCGCTGAAAAGGAAGAAATCTTAGAAAGACTTTTAAGTCTTCCAAAAGATTTTATGGCAGATAAAGCTCTTGTTGAAATTTTCTTTGGGGTAAGCCCCCTCGTTTCAAGAGAGATTTTATACCGCTTTTCAAAAAGCACAACCGCAATGCTCTCTCAGCTTGATGTTTCAGAATATGCCGATGGGGTGTATAATTTATTCCAAGGGGTTAAAAATGGGGAAGAAACCCCAACTGTTGCCTTTGACATTTCGGGGAAGAAGCCTGTTGCCTTTTCCCTTGTTAATCTAACTCAATATGAGGGAAGCGAGACAAAAAAATACGAAAGTGTAAGCGAGGCGGTTGACGACTTCTATGCCCTTCGGGGAGAGTCGGAGCATTTAAATCAGAGAAGCGCCCATATAGTTAAGATTATAAATAATAACATTGAGCGTTGCCGAAAGAAAATTATTATTCATGAGGATAATTTAAGAAAGGCAAAAAACAGGGATAAGTATAAGATTTACGGAGATTTGCTTACGGCGAATATGTACCTGATGAAAAACGGCACCAAGGAAATTCAGGTGGAGAATTACTATGAAAATCCGCCTCAGACCGTGGTAGTCCCTCTTAAAGAGGAACTCTCTCCATCGGGAAATGCCCAGAGATACTATAAGCTTTACACCAAGGCGAAAACTACGGAAAGCTATTCAACCGAGCAGATAAAAGAGGCAAAAGAAGAGCTTAATTATCTTGAAACTGTTTTAGAATCGGTTTTAAGAGCGGAAAGTCCAGCCGATATTGCCGAGATTAAGGACGAGCTGGGGAATCAGGGATATATTCCGAAAGTGAATAATAAAAAGAGTAAGTTCAATAAAAAAACCGCCCCCATGGAGTTTGTTTCGGGAGACGGATATAAGATTTTAGTGGGGAAAAATAATCATCAGAACGACACGCTGACAATCAAAACGGCGTTCTCGACGGATATCTGGCTTCATACAAAGAATATCCCAGGCTCTCATACAATTATAAGAACCGAGGGGAAAAGCGAAGTTCCCGACAGGACAATTTTAGAGGCGGCAAGGATTGCGGCTTATTACAGCAAGGGAAGAGACGGCGCTCAGGTCCCTGTTGACTATACGGCGGTTAAGAATGTTAAAAAGCCGTCAGGGGCAAAACCGGGTTTTGTCATCTATGATAATTATAACACAGTCTATGTAACCCCCGACGAAGAAGAAATTAAAGGAATGTTAAAAAACTCCGGACCGCAAAAATACTGAAATGTAAAGAATGAAAGAATATATATTTAGGGTTTTAATCTTAAAGATGAAGAAAAACCGAAAGATTTCGGTTTTTCAGATTTGATTTGTATTTTTGCTATGGACACTCCTTCGCCTCTCGCAGTATATATATACGGCTTCGGACTCAGTTTGCCCATTCCAAAGCTTTTCCCCTATTCCTTTGAAAAATTAAAAGGTCAGGCGTAATTGCCTGACCTTTTTTGTTATACAAAGTGTGTCATACCACCGTCAACAGTAATGTTTTCCCCTGTCATATAAGAGGATGCGTCGGAGCAAAGGAAAACGATAGCTCCGTTTAACTCCTCGGGATTTCCTGTCCTTTTAAGCATTGTCTTGTTGGATAAACGCTCTATAAATTCCATATCCGTAGCAGGAGTAATATTTGGGAACGGTCCCGGAGAAAGACTGTTAACTCTTATATTTTTTGTAGCAAGAGCAGAAGCTGCGTATCTTGTAAGCTGAATAAGACCTGCCTTGCCTGCTCCATAGAATGGGGGACTTGGAACACCTTTGCCTTCGTAAATGGTAAGGTCAGGAGCTGATAAGCCATACATTGAGCCGAAGTTTATGATATTTCCTCCGCCGGCTTTGTCAAAGTAAGGAATAGCCTCGCGGATACAACGGAAAGATACATTAAGTGTTCCGTCAATTCCGCCTTCCCAAAGCTCGTCGTCTATATATTCTATTCTGTGCTCGGCGCCTTTTCCGCCTGCACCGCCGCCGTAGGCTGCACAGTTAACCAAAACATTAATTGCACCGTATTTTTCAAAAACGGCTTTAAAACATTCCTTTATGCTTTCTGTTTTGGATAAATCAGTTTCCATAAAGAAGAGTTTTCCGTTTTTCTTATATTCATCAAAGCTTTCTTCAAAACGGTCTGCAATATCGGGAACAGCAACATTTGCGCCATATTCTAAAAGCGCTTTAACCATTGTTCTGCCTAAATTTCCAGCACCGCCTGTGAAGATTATGGTTTTACCTTCTAATGAAAATAAATTATTCATAATTTTAGCCCCTTTCGGTATAATCTAACTTAATTATATCAAAAGAGGCTTCTAAAACAAGGTTTGGAAAGGACATATTCTTGTCTTTTATGTCCGTTTTATGTTCTTCTTTTTAAGAAGAAGAGAGTTTGCCACTACCGAAACGGAACTCATTGCCATTGCACCGCCTGCTATAATGGGGTTTAAAAAGCCGAGGGCGGCAAAGGGAATTCCGATTGAATTATAAATGAACGCCCAGAAGAGATTTTGTTTTATCTTTTTCATAGTAAGCTTTGAAAGACGGATTGTTGCAGGGATTAGAAGTAAATCGCCGCCCGGAACAGTTATGTTTGATGCCTCAATGGCAATGTCTGCGCCGCCGCCCATAGCGATTCCTATATTTGCTTCGGCAAGAGCGGGTGCGTCGTTAATTCCGTCTCCAACCATAGCTGTAAACTTATTTTGAGCTTTAAGTTTTCTGATTTCTTCCGCTTTTCCGCTGGGGAGGACCTCAGCGATAACAGTTTTAATTCCAACCTCATCTGCAATAGCTTCGGCAACAAATTTGTTATCCCCTGTTATCATTATAGTTTCAATCCCCATATTTTGCAGGCGTTTTACGGCTTCCTTTGAGGTCTCTTTAACAGCATCCGCAATCTCAAAAAGGCCCATTAAAGCTCCGTTTTCGGCAACATAAATCGTTGTAACGCCTTTTCTTTGAGAATAAGAGGAAAGGTCAACGGAGTTCTCCTCCATAAGACGGGAGTTGCCGATTATAAGGTTTCGCTCTGAGACTGTTGCTGAAATTCCCTTTCCCTGATGGGCGGTAAAGTTTTCAGCCTCGGGAAGAGGAAGACCTTTTGATAGGGCATAGCTTACTATTGCTTCTCCCAAAGGATGTTCTGAAAGCTTTTCTGCCGACGCAGAAAGGGTTATTAAATCCTCTTCGTTTCCTGAAAAATAAAGGACACTATGGACAGAGGGAGTCCCCTTTGTGATAGTCCCCGTTTTATCGAAAATGACCGTATCTATATGACTTGCTCTTTCAAGCTCTTCTCCGCCTTTGATTAAGATGCCGTTCTCAGCTCCAAGTCCCGTTCCCACCATTATAGCAGTCGGAGTTGCAAGACCGAGAGAACAAGGACAGGCAATAACCAGAACGGAAACTGCGTTTATGATTGAGCGGGAAATGTCTCCCGAAAAGATAAGCCAGAGGATAAAGGTTAAAAGTGCGATAAGCAGAATAGAGGGAACAAAAATTGCGGAAATTTTATCCGCAAGGCGC
>JAZOAF010000150.1:0-1528 GCA_045595345.1 Clostridia bacterium
CTTATTATAGTTGTAAGTTTTATCTATTTTACTAATAGGTATATTTGTATTATAATAGGATTAGAAATTAAAGTCAATACAGGCGGAGGAAAAAATTATGGAAAGAAAAATAGGAACAGTTTCAAGAGGTGTTCGTTGCCCGATTATCCGTGAGGGAGATAACCTTGCAAGCATCGTAGTTGACAGCGTTATTGACGCTGCGGCTTCCGAAGGATTTGAACTTCGAAACAAGGATGTTGTTGCGGTAACAGAATCTGTTGTTGCCCGTGCTCAGGGTAATTATGCGTCTGTTGATGCTATTGCAAAAGATGTTAAGGAAAAGCTTGGCGGAGAAACAATCGGTGTTATTTTCCCGATTCTCAGCCGTAACCGTTTTGCAATTTGCTTAAAGGGTATCGCAAAGGGCGCAAAGAAGATAGTTCTTATGCTTAACTACCCAAGCGATGAGGTTGGAAACGCTCTTATTTCCCTTGACCAGCTTGACGAGGCAGGAGTTAATCCTTATTCCGATGTTTTAAGCGAAGAGAAATACAGAGAACTTTTCGGCGAAAATCTTCATCCGTTCACAGGTGTTGACTATGTAACATATTATGGGGACTTAATCCGTTCCTGCGGAGCAGAGGCTGAAATCGTTTTTGCTAACGACCCAAGAACAATTTTAAAATATACAGATTGCGTATTAAACTGCGATATCCATACCCGCGCAAGAACAAAGAGAATTCTTCGCGATGCTGGTGCAAAAGTGGTTTGCGGTTTAGACGATATTTTGACAAAGTCCGTTGACGGAAGCGGTTTTAACGAAGCTTATGGTCTTTTAGGCTCAAATAAATCAACAGAAGATACTGTAAAACTCTTCCCTCAGGATTGTTTTGAGCTTGTAAAGGATATCCAGTCTCAGCTTAAAGAAAAGACAGGAAAGCATATCGAGGTTATGGTTTATGGCGATGGCGCATTCAAAGACCCGGTAGGCAAAATCTGGGAGCTTGCTGACCCTGTTGTATCCCCTGCCTATACAGACGGCTTAGAGGGAACACCAAACGAGCTTAAACTTAAATATCTCGCTGATAACGACTTTGCAGACCTTAAAGGCGATGCTCTTAAAGAGGCTATCTCAAATGCGATTAAGCAGAAGGGAAGCAACCTTGTCGGCAATATGGCGTCTCAGGGAACAACCCCACGCCGTTTAACTGACTTAATCGGCTCTCTCTGCGACCTTACAAGTGGTTCAGGTGATAAAGGAACACCGATTATCCTTGTTCAAGGATACTTCGACAATATGACAGACTAATATAAAAAGCCTTGGAAAAATCCAAGGCTTTTTTTGTTTTTTACTTCTTCATTCCCATAAAGTAGTTTTTGCAATAAGGTCTGTTCTGAACGGTGTCGAGAGCTTCGCCGAAACGCTGGAAATGAACGACTTCTCTTTCTCTTAAAAATCTTATAACATCGTTTACATCAGGGTCGTCGCTGACTCTTAAAATGTTGTCGTAAGTTGCACGAGCCTTTTGCTCTGCTGCAACCTCTTCCG
>JAZOAF010000151.1:0-1878 GCA_045595345.1 Clostridia bacterium
CACCTCACCGCTTTTTTCAGGGTGGAACTGACAGCCGTATATGTTTCCTTTGGAAACTGCGGCGGTAAGAGGTTCTCCGTATTCGGAGGTTGCAACGGTGCTATCAGTGCAGTTTGCCCCATAGAAAGAGTGAACAAAATATACGAAATCGCCGTCTTTTATGTATTTAAAAAGAAGGCAATCTTTCTTTATATTAAGGGCATTCCAGCCGATATGAGGAATTTTATAATCCTTTGGGATAACCTCGCCTATTGAGCGGATTTCCCCTGGAATAAGACCTAAACCCTCGTGCTCACCATATTCAAAGCTCTTGTCAAAAAGGAGCTGCATACCAAGGCAGATGCCAAGAAGAGGTTTGCCATTATTTGCTTCTTCTATAACTAAATCAAAAAGACCGCTTTCCCTGAGCTTTTTTGCGGCATCTTCAAACGCCCCGACACCAGGGAGAATAATCTTGTCTGCTTTTTTGATTTTGTCTGGGTCCCCCGTTACGATTGTCTCCTGACCGATTTTGTCAAAAGAGCTTTTAAGGGAGAATAAGTTGCCTACCCCGTAGTCAATAATCGCTATCATTTAAAGCACTCCTTTGGTGGATGGAATTTCGTCGGCAAAGTCTTTATCGATTTTAACTGCATCTTTAAGGCTTCTTGCCACGCTCTTAAATGCGCCCTCGATAAGGTGGTGAGAGTTTTTGCCGTCAAGCTGTTTGATGTGGAGGGTAAGATTTGCGCATCTTACGAAAGCTAAGAAAAATTCCTCGCAAAGCTCTGTATCAAAGTCTCCAACCTTAGGAGAGGGAATGTCAAGGTTATAGGAGAGGAATCCTCTGCCAGATAAATCAACGGCAGAAAGGATTAACGCCTCGTCCATAGGTAAAATGGTGCTTCCGTAACGGGTAATGCCCTTTTTGTCTCCCAAAGCTTTTTCAAAAGCCTGACCCAAAGCTATGCCGATATCCTCAACTGTGTGGTGATAGTCAACAAAGGTATCTCCTTTGCAGGAAACAGTAAGGTCAAATCGTCCGTGCTTTGCAAAAAGGGTAAGCATATGGTCTAAAAATCCGCATCCGCTCTCAATTTTTGCATTACCTTTTCCGTCAAGGTTTAATGAAAGGCAAATATCGGTTTCGTTTGTTTTTCTTGTTAGACTTGCGTTTCTCATTTAATTTTCCTCCAATATTGTTTTTAAAGCAGAGATTAAAGAGTTCATCTGCTTTTTCGTGCCGATTGTTATGCGGTTATAGTCTTTAATTCTGTCAGAACTGAAATGGCGGACCAAAATTCCTGCCTCTTTAAGCTTTTTATAAATCTCCTCGCCGTCCATATCTTTATGCTTTGCAAAGATAAAGTTTGCGCTGGACGGAGTAAGAGTAAAGCCAAGGTTTATAAGTGCGTCTTTTGTAAATTCTCTTGTTTTTATAATTTCCTGGCAGTTTCTGATTGTTCGGTCATTGTCCTCTAAAATTCCAATTCCACTTGCCATTGTCATTTTGTTAATGTTGTAGGGATTGGTGGAATATTTTATTGTGTTAAGGTCATTTATAAGCTCCTTTTGTGCTACCCCAAAGCCAAGTCTTGCCCCTGCCATTGAGCGGGACTTTGAAAAGGTCTGAGTAACCAAAAGATTATCGTATTTCGGCACAAGAGAAATTGCGCTTTCTCCGCCGAAATCGATATATGCCTCGTCAATAACCACAATGTTATTGGGGTTGCTCTTTAAAATCTTCTCAATCTCCGAAAGAGGAAGACAAATTCCCGTCGGAGCATTGGGGTTTGCAATAAAGATAGTTTTATTTTGCCCCATAAATGCCTCTGTGTCAATAGTGAAATCCTCTTTAAGAGGAATTTCTTCATAAGGAACATTATTAAGCTCTGCAAA
>JAZOAF010000152.1:0-3302 GCA_045595345.1 Clostridia bacterium
AAATATATTTACGGCACACTTTTCCTCGCCACAGGATTTTATGTCTTGTCCCGAGGGGGATACCCTGCATTAATTGGCGGAGCGTTTTGTGTCCTTGCTATGATAGTTTTAGGGGAGCTTTGGCTTATAATTCCCTCTCTCCTCACAACGCCGTGGGTTATCGGCTTTGGGGTAAGGCTTATAAGGGAAGGATTAATTCCGCAAAACATAGTAAAGACAGGCTGGTTTTTCTGGAAATATGGTTTTCGCGGTCTGGGAGCGACTTACGGCATAGAAAGTCTTGGCGGAGGAGCGGGAAAAATTATCTCGGTTATATACGGAGCGGTTTTCTATCTGTTTTTGTGGTATGTTTTGAGAATTTCCCGTCGGGGAATAGTGAAAAGCTTTAAGGCAAAAGGGAAAAAAGCAGAAATTTTAAGGGCAGGAATTGGGGCAATCTTGGGCCTTTCGGTGTATAGCTTTTTAATAGGTGGGCATAATTTACCATATATTGTAATAGTATATTTAGTAAGTGGTGGGCTACTTAAAAGAGCCTGTCCATAAAAAGAAAACGGGAGAAAACGAGAGAAAAACGAAGAAAACGGGACTTTGACCAAAAATCACGCCCGAAAATGACCTTTCAAATGACCTCAAAGAGGATAATTGGGTTTAATCAGCTTTGACCGAAATGGGGTTTTCTGGTATAATGGGAGGGCAGTTTGAGTGGTAGGCCACAGATGTTTTTGGCTCTTTCCACCGACTCCTAGGCAGTATCTTCTGCCTTAAAAATCAAAGAGAGGTGATTGGATGATATTTAGCCGAAAGGATAGGAAGGTTAATTTATCCTTATCAGCAAAAATCGCTGTTTTTTGCAGTGCCTTTGTATTGGTTATGGCATCTGCGGGGCTAATAACACTTGACGCGCTCAGCGCAAATGTTACAGTTAAAAACGGCGGAAGCATGGAAACGAAAGTTTTTACATTTAAGAATACAGTTAAAGATGTTTTATCTGAGCAGGGCATTTCTCTTGACGAGGGAGACAAAGTAAACTTTGCTCTTGATGAAAATCTTTATGATGATATGACCATAGAAGTTTACCGCGCTATCGAGGTATATGTTACGGCAAACGGAGAGACCAATAAGATTTCAACAACAAAAAGAATTGCCGAAGATATCCTTGTTGATGCTGGTTATGAATTAACAGATGAAGACGATGTTCTGCCGAGACGAGGAAGAATTGCAAAGGCGGATGACAATATCGTTCTCATAAAAAATACAAGCGAAACAGTAACTTTAAAGGAGGCAACTCCGTATCCTAAAACTGAAAAGCCTAACGCATCTTTAAGCAGAGGCGTAAGAAAGACTATTCAGAAGGGTATAAAGGGAGAAAGCGAAATAACCTATAAGATTTCATATGCCGACGGTGTTGAAACAGGAAGAGAAGTTCTTTCCGAAAAGGTTATAACTCCTGCAAAGGAAGAAATCGTTGAAGTGGGAACTAAAAAAGCTAACATTGACGATTATACAATTGCTTATAACGGAACAGTTACCACTGCCAGAAGCGGTGCCCTCTCATACAGCAGAGTGGTTACCTGTAACGCAACGGCTTATGACGCTGCAAGCTGCGGAAAGCTTCCGCATCAGGCAATAACAGCTTCGGGTATGCTTGCCCAGAGAGGCGTTATCGCTGTTGACCCGACCTTTATTCCTCTTGGAACAAGGGTTTATGTTGAAGGCTATGGCTATGCCATTGCGGCAGACACAGGCGGTGCCATCAAGGGTAACATTATTGACCTCTTTATGGATTCAACCGCAGAAGCGCTCCAATGGGGCAGAAGAAATGTAAAGGTTTACATTTTAAATTAGTTTTGTAACCAAAATTTAATATTAGGGCTACCCTTTTGTAAGGGTAGCCCTATTGATTTTTAGGAAAAGATGATGTATAATAAACTAAGTATCCTATACAGGTGGTAAGAGAAATGACAGAAAAGAATTTAAATAAAAAGAATAAAAAGCGGTTAAGACCCATATTTAAAATCTGGGTTTTCCTTCTTATACTCTCTATGGGGCTTGGCATTTATACAGGAACTAAGGTTATGACAATGGACATCGGAGAGAGAATTGCAATTTCTCTTGACGACCACGAGCCGGGCGGAGTGGTTAACATTTTGCTAATGGGAACAGACGACGGCGGAGACCGATGCGATACCATTATGCTTGTTAACTTAAACGGGGAAACGGGAAAGCTTAATGTTTTGTCTATCCCGAGAGATACCGCTATTGCATCAAGAAATTCAAAAGGCAATATTATCTATAATTCAAGCGGAGTTCCTGTTTATAACAAAATCAATTCTTATATGGCAATCGGCAAACAGGAAGTGAACAAAGGAAATATCGAGGTTCCGGAAGAACTTCTTATAAGAAAAGTCAAGGAGATAACAGGTCTTCCAATTCACTATTTTGCAACGGTTGACTTTGAGGGATTTATAAATATTATCGACGCTCTTGGGGGCGTGGATTTTGATGTCCCTGAAAATATGAATTATGACGACCCTTATCAGAATTTACATATTCACTTAAAGAAGGGAATGCAACATCTTAACGGAAAAGAAGCTCACGACCTTGTTCGTTTCAGAAATTATAATAACGGACAAGCTGACCTTGCAAGAGTTGACACTCAGCAGAAGTTTATCAAGGAGCTTATTCGGCAGAAGCTCACGGTTTCAAATCTTAACAAGATTGACGAAATCTATGAGGTTGTAAACAAAAATGTTCGGACAAATTATAGCTTTGAGGTTCTGATGCAAAGCTTCGGAACAATCAAGAATTTGTCTCCCGATAAGGTTACAATGTATGTTCTTCCAAACACTCCGAAATGGATAAACGGAGCATCCTATGTTGTTTATAACACAAGGGCGAATATGGAAGCTCTTGACGAGATTTTAGATAACTTCCGTTCTGAAAAAGATAAGGAAAAATAATAATACCCCTGAGGAAAACCTCAGGGGTTATTTTAATATGTTTTTGTATTTCTTATTATCTCAAAAGTTTTTTCTTCCCCGTCCTGAGCAAGACTTAAAAGCCACTTTTCCAGAAGGTCGGAGGTCTCAGGGTGGATAAGTGTTCTTTTTGGTTTTCCCGCCATAAAATAGTCGTAGGGGTGATGGTCGGTGTAGTTTTCCCCCTGATAAATCTTACTTGCGGCAACACGGTCGCAAAACATCTCCTTAACATAGTTTATGGGCATCTTAACTCCCGTTACCTGACGGATTTTCGGGTTATAGTCATTCCAGTATTCAAAGTGGTGCTTGTTGCGCCCTTTG
>JAZOAF010000153.1:0-4155 GCA_045595345.1 Clostridia bacterium
GAGCTTCTTTGCGATTTCGTTGGTATTCCCTCTTGGGATAACCGCAAACAAAATCATCTCCAAAACCTCGTGGTCGGGCAGATTATAAAGTCCGCTCAGCTTTGCCTTTTTATCCATTCTTTCTCTGTGTTTATCGTGAAGATTTTCCATTATAGCATCCTCCTGAGCTTACTTAGGACATTCTCGAAATAGTCGGGGACATCACGCATAAACTCCATATATTCCCCCGAAATGGGATGAATAAACCCAACTCGGCAGGCGTGGAGGAGTTGCCCCTCCAAACCGAATTTATCCTTTACGCCGTAGGTTTTATCCCCTACGATAGAGTGACCTCTGCTTGACAGGTGAACTCTTATCTGGTGAGTTCTTCCTGTTTCAAGACGGCAACTTACATAGGTAAACCCAGGAAACCTCTCTAAAACCTTAAAATGAGTTATTGCCTCACGGGAATTTTTCTCAGTAATTGCCATTTTTTTGCGGTCTACGGGATGTCTTCCAATAGGAGCATTGATTGTCCCCTCGTCCTCTTTGATGTTCCCGTGAACCAAAGCTCTGTATTCTCTTGTAAGGCTATGAGCTTTTATTTGCTCCGAAAGACTTTTGTGAGCAATATCGTTTTTGGCAACAAGGAGTAGTCCGCTTGTGTCTTTATCAATTCTATGAAGAATCCCAGGGCGTTTTTCTCCGTTTATTCCCGACAGAGAGTCAGGACAATAGTTTAAAAGCGCATTAACCAGAGTTCCGCTGTAATTCCCTGCCGCAGGATGCACAACCATTCCCTGAGGCTTATTAACAACCAGCATACAGTCGTCTTCATAGACAATATCAAGAGGAATTTCCTCGGCGGCAACATCAATCTCTGACGCGTCAGGAATTTTTACCGCAACCCTTTCTCCCGTTTTTACCTTATAATTAGCTTTAACAGGGCGGTCATTTACAGTAACGCACCCTTCGTCAATAAGCTTTTGAATTCTTGAACGGGTAAAATCTTCAAGAGTTTCTGCTAAAAACTTGTCTATTCTTATATTATTTTCATTTACATCAAAAATAATCTCATTCATTGCTATCTCTCTTTTGTTTTGCTTTCAAAAAATAAAATGTATATTATGATAAAGGCGGCACCTATGCAGACTGACATATCCGCTATATTGAAAATCGGGAAATCTATAAAGTCGGCGCTTAAAAAATCGATAACGCCCTCAGAATAGAAAATTCGGTCAATGAGGTTTCCGATTGCACCGGTTATGCAAAGGGTTATCCCTGTTTTCCCCGTAAAATGAAGATTTTTATTCCTGATAAAATACCAAATCAAAAAGGCACAGACAATGACCGTCACCCCAATAAAGAGCCATCGCTGGTTTTGAAGGAGTCCCCATGCCATTCCCTTATTTCTTATATAGGTTATGGAAAACACGCCGTCGATTACGCTAATGCTCTCGCCGATTACCATATTTTTCGCCACCATAAGCTTGGTGACAAAATCCCCTGTTAAAATTAAAAATCCAATTAAAATATACATTTTATCCTCTTTTTCATATATTAAAAATGTTCAGAAAGTAACTTCCTGAACATTTTATTTTTTATTCAGCTGCAACATATTCGCCGTCTTCGTTTAAGACAAGCTTTGGAAGTTCCATTGTTACGCGCTCTAATGTTTTGATTATGTCGGAAACCTCATCAGGAGCCATTTCTTCTGACTCTGTTGTGATTTCGGAAAGTTTTACTTCTTCTTTTATCTCTTCCTCTTCATAAGTCTTCCTTACAACGGGGTCTGCCATTGCAAATTCCTTTACGATGCTTAATTGAGAAGTGAGGAGAGAAATAATTCTTGTTCGGAAAATTTCAACATTTCTGCGCATTTCCTCATATTCATAATTAACTTTTGTAACTTCTTTCCCTGCGTCGCTTATAATCTCAGAGGCTCTGTTTTCCGCATCCTTTATGATGTTTTCAGCCTTGGCATAAGCGTTTTTCTTAATCTCTTCCCCAGTGCTCTGGGCAACAATAATTGCCTGTTGGAGAGTTTCCTCCATTGTTTTATACTGGGTTATAGCTTCGGTTAAAGTTGCGATTTTATCTCTTGATGCAAGGTTTTCCTTATAGAGCTTTTCATAATCTCTTGCGATTTCGCCCATAAAAGCGTCAACCTCATCTTTATTATATCCGCGCATTTGCTTGGAAAATACTTTTTCTTCAACTTCAAGTGGCATAAGCATAGTCTGGCACCTCCTAAACATATTTTTCAATTACAATGCTGTCTCTTCCTTTTCTGGTCTGCCCGCTTATACGGCTCAGCTTAAATCTGCCTTTGCCTTTAACGGAAATTATGTCCCCTTCGTTAAGGGTTTTTGAAACATTTTCAGTCTCTTCCCAGTTGACGCTGACAACCTTCCCTAAAATTAAGGCAGCCGCCTTGCTCCTTGATGTTTTAAGAGCTGTGGCCAGAACGCTGTCAAGGCGTACAGATGAGACAGTCCCTCTTATTTCCTCGGTTTTCTTTTGTGGAATAAGGTTTTCATAATTCTCGCAGAGAGAGATTTCAATTCCGTCTCTGCCGATTTTTTCAAGGTTAGTTAAGATATAGTCCTTTATTTCGCTGCGGACAAAGATAATTCCTTTATCCTCCAAAAGAACAATATCCCCAACCATTTCACGCTTAATTCCAAGCCCCATAAGACTTCCTAAAAAGTCGCGGTGGCTCATTTCCCCTAAATTTCTCGCCGTAACACAGAGGGCGCCTAGCTCCTCTTTCGCCTCTTCCTCCGAAACATATTCAGGGTAAGCAATAAACAAGGTCCGCTCCGCCTCGTCATAACCCCCGAAAAACATTGTCTTAGCAGAATATGGTTTCTTTAAACTTTTCTCCAAGAACACCCTTTCAGACGGGGTCAAAAAGCCCACAGACTTAACCATATATTTGTTTTCGCAGATATCTATGGTGTCCTGGGCCTTTGAAAGCAAAAGCTTGTTTTCATCCTTTTGTTGCATAGGAAATTAGTTGCCCCAAGGGAAGATGCCCTTGTTGCGAAGCTCGTCCTTAAAATCTCCCATAATTCCAACATTATAAGGAGTTATAATGAAAATTCCGTTAGATACCTTCTGGATATTTCCGTCAAGAGCATAAACCGCACCGCTTAAAAAGTCAACGATTCGTCTTGCAATATCCTTTTCAACAAATTCAAGGTTCATAACAACCGGCTTTTTGTTCTTTAAATGATTTGCAATGTCTCTTGCATCATCAAAAGTTTCAGGCTGCATAACAACAAGTTTAAGCTGTGCTGTTGTGTGAATTTTAACAACCTTGTTCTTTTTGCCGTCAGTTGTAACTTCGCTTTCTGCATCAAATTTTGAGCCTAATGCGGCACCGTTATTTTCTGTTGTTTCATCAAAGAATTCATCATCGAAATCATCTTCCGTATTAAATCCAATCATTGTTAAAAGCTTGTTTACAAAACTCATTATGTATACCTCCAAAATATATAAAATTTTAATTATTCTCTGTGCCCGAATATGCCTGTCCCTACGCGAACCATAGTGGCCCCTTCCAGGATGGCAATTTCAAAATCTCCCGACATTCCCATCGAAAGTTCTTCCATATCTATATTATCAACTTTTTTCTCTTTAATGTCAATAGAAAGTTTTTTAAGTCCCCCGAAAATCTTATGAAGTTCATCCTCTCCTGCGCCTAAGGGGGCCATAGTCATAAGGCCTTTAACCTTTACATTTTCAAGGCTTTTTACCTCATTTAAGAAGGGAAGAACTTCTTCCTTTGGAAGACCAAACTTACTCTCTTCGCCGGAAATATTTACCTGAATCAATATTTTCTGGACCTTGTCAAATTTCTTTGCCTGTTTATCGATTTCTTTTGCAAGTTCAAGAGAATCAACGGAGTGGATAAGGTCAACCTTGTCAATTATGTATTTGACCTTATTCTTTTGAAGATGACCGATTAAATGCCAAGTGGCCCCTTTGATATGGTCAAACTTTTCCATTATCTCCTGAACTCTGTTTTCCCCTAAGACACGGATTCCGCAGTCCACCGCCTCTTTTATAAGGGAGACAGGCTTGGTCTTTGACACGCCGATTAAGGTTATTTCACTTCTGTCCCGTCCGGCAATTTTTGCAGCATTTTCAATTTTTCTGTTGACCTCTTTA
>JAZOAF010000154.1:0-3766 GCA_045595345.1 Clostridia bacterium
GAATTGATAACCCCCAAAATACTTACATGGTTTTTCTTATCCGTAACTATTGCAAAAGAAACCTCTTTAATGTTATTTTCACTCAGGAAATTATATAACTCCGGATTTGTTTTTTCGAGCTGTTTGTTGAGTATGATATTCATTGTTCCAACAGTTGAATTGTTTATATTATGCAGGCGCGCCGCATAATGGAACAGCTCGCTTACAAAATATTTTCTTCCTTCTCCTGAAAGGAGGCTGTCTTTAAAGGCAGGCAGAATATAATGATAATCTTCCCCGTCAGTGTCTACCAAAAAGGCAGACCTTGAGCGTGAAAACTCCTGAATATTTTTTAATGCCTCAAACACATTGCCTTGTTGCTGGTTTACTTCCAACAACAGTTTTCTTATTCCTGACGCATAGGCAGTCGCAATTGAACGGCGTTTTTCAATGCTTAAAATAAACGCTAAATATACGACAATAAGCAAAATAATAGCCGCAAAAGAAACTAAAAGCATTCTTGAAATCCCGTGAGTTTTCGCAAAAACCTGAGATTCATATCGTGCCAGCATAATACCCCAGTCAAAGTCCTCAATGGTAGAGTAATGAACATATAAATCTTCGCCTGTAAATATTGACTTAAATGAAGTGTAGCCCTTATCGGTGGTTACTAATTTTTCATAGGAGTAGCCTTCTTTATATTCCCGATTTTTCAGCTGAGATATTTCGCCCGGAACTTTATTGATTGTATCAATAACAAATTTTCCGCTTTCCTTATCATAGACAAAAAGCTGTGCATCCAGATCTTTTGCCATTTTGTTATATCTTTCACCGATAGTTTCAAGAGGGATAACCCCATATAAAACACCAACAGTATCTCCGTCCACTTTAATAGGAACAGCACTTCTTATAATTTCTTTGCCGTCTCTTGTAAGGTCTGCAACTCTCCCGCTTATGTATGGACCTTTTTCTGCTTCGTCCCAGAAAGAAATCTTGCCGTTTAAATCAATGGACCCCACTTTGGTGACAAAAGTATTGTCAGGTTTTAATATACCGATATTTGAAAATAAACCGATAGGCTTAAAAGAAGCAAACATAAGGTCATAGCTTTCCCCGTCAGTATAAAGCTTTGCCGCAAAGTTTGCCATTGTAGCAAGATTTTCTCTGTCAGACTTTATCTGCAAAGTCAGGTCGTCTTTAACCTGTTTTGTCTGCAAATGAAGCATTTCATACGCCTCATTTGCCGCTTCACGATATAAAAAACCCACCAGAGACAATAATACCGCACATATCAATAATGCCGTAATAATTGTATATAAAACATTATTTTGCTTATGTTTTTTATTACCATATTTTACTGTCATAATTCATATCTTCTTTCGTATTGTAATAAGAACAATTAGTCTTACATTTATAATACTACGATTGCCCAATTTTTTCAAGTGTTTTCCATATTTTTTGCCAAATACACTAAGTTTTGCTCTTTTTTATGTTCACTCTTCCAATAAAATCGTCTTTTGAAGCAAAAAATAACCCGACTGAATCAGTCGGGTTAATATTTTATTTTGTTCCGAATATTCTGTCGCCAGCATCCCCCAGACCCGGTACGATGTAGCCGTCTTCATTTAAACATTCGTCAACATTTGCACAGAAAATTTCAACATCGGGATGAGCTTTGGACAAAGCTTCAATTCCTTCCGGAGCTGCGATTAAGCATAAGAACTTAATGTGCTTTCCGCCGTATGATTTAATCTGTGTGATTGCATCGATTGCAGAGCCGCCCGTTGCAAGCATCGGGTCAACAACCACAATGAGTCTTTCCTCTATGTCAGTAGGAAGTTTGCAGTAGTATTCGTGAGGTTCTAAGGTTTCCTCATCACGATACATTCCTATATGACCAACCTTGGCAAATGGAACAAGATTTAAAAATCCGCTTACCATACCAAGGCCTGCTCTTAAAATCGGGACAACTGCCAATTTTCTTCCTGCAAGCATTTTCTTTGTTGTTTTCTTAATAGGTGTTTCAATTTCAACATCCATTAAAGGTAAATCACGAAGCGCCTCATAGCACATAAGCATTGTTATTTCTTCAACAGATTCACGGAACTCTTTATTAGAGGTTTCCTTCTGTCTCATAATTGTTGTTTTGTGCTGAATAAGCGGATGGTCAAAAACCGTAACCTTTGCCATTTTATTTCATCTCCTACTGTTCTTTTGCTTTTGATACTATAATGTTAACCAAAATACCTAAAATCAATGCACAGGCAATTGATGTTAATGTAACCTTACCAAATGTAAGTGTAAGTCCGCCGATACCTGAAATCAAGATTGTTGATACAACAAACAAGTTCTTGTTCTGGTTAAGGTCAACTGCCTGAATCATTTTAAGACCAGATACTGCAATAAAGCCGTAAAGAGCCATACATACGCCACCCATTACGCAAGATGGAATTGAGTTAACGAATGCGATAAATGGAGAAATGAAAGCGATAATGATTGCCATAATTGCAGCTGTTATAATTGTGTATACAGATGCGTTCTTTGTTATAGCTACACAACCAACAGATTCGCCGTATGTTGTGTTAGGACATCCGCCAAAGAAAGCGCCAACCATTGAGCCGATTCCATCGCCGAGAAGTGTTCTGTGAAGACCAGGTTCACGGAGAAGGTCTTTTTCAATGATTGAAGAAATGTTCTTGTGGTCAGCTAAGTGTTCTGCAAATACAACGAATGCAACAGGAATGTATGCAACAGCAACTGTTCCTATGTAGCTTGGTGTTATATCCTTTAAACCAACAATCGCGTTCTGGAATGTAAATTCAGGAACTGATAAGAAGGTTTTAAGTGTTACACCATCCGCAACCAAAGCCTTAAATGGTTCAACATTTAATATTTTAAGTGCGTCAACATTGCACTGATATCCGATTATTGTGAAGATTCCGCAAGCTGCATAACCTGCTAAGATACCGAAGATAAACGGAATAAGTCTTCCGTATTTCTTACCATAGGTTGAGGAAATAATTGTT
This sequence comes from Clostridia bacterium, assembly GCA_045595345.1. Lineage (GTDB taxonomy): Bacteria > Bacillota > Clostridia > Monoglobales > Monoglobaceae > SIG454. The sequence goes on from JAZOAF010000154.1 coordinate 3,006, forward strand.
ACAAAGAGAGTTATAACACCACAGAGAACGGTGATAAGCGGAGAAGCAACAGCTACGCCGTCAGCCCCTACTACGCTTCCCTTTAAGATATCGCCAATAGCGTTTCCTGCAAGAGAAAGACCGATAATTGCAACTGTTGTGCCGATAACAGCAGGCGGCATAAGCTTATCTATCCAGTTAACGCCTGCAATCTTAACGATGATTGCAATAAGAACATAAACAAGACCTGCAAAAATTGCGCCGACAATTAAACCGGCATAACCGATTTGCATTGACGCTGCGCCACCGAAAGCCGCAAACATTGAGCCGATGAACGCAAAAGATGAGCCTAAAAATACAGGGCTCTTTTTCTTTGTGAAAAGAACATAAACTAGTGTTCCAAGACCTGCACCAAAAAGTGCAGCTGCTGAGCTCATGCCATTACCGATAATAACAGGAACAACAAGTGTTGCTGTCATAATAGCAAGAAGCTGTTGGAGTGCGAAGATGAGAAGCGCGCCAAATTTCGGCTTATCATCTACCTGATAAATCATTTTCATTTTTTCAAATCCCCCTAAAATATTTTTTATTTTGGTTTTTACTACCACTACAAAATATAACAAAATTCGATTTCATTGTCAATAGTTATTTTTGGCTATTTTTACTAAAAAAACAGTAAAACCCCGAGGGCAAAAGCCTTTGGGGTTTTTAAAATTATTTTATGAAAATTTTTAAATCATTCCACATTTTCTCAACGGTCTTTTCTGCTTCTTCAAGTCGGA
>JAZOAF010000155.1:0-9993 GCA_045595345.1 Clostridia bacterium
GATGCTAAACTTAGAAAAGAAATGCAGACGGAACTTAAAAAAATACAAAAAGAAGTTGGTATAACCTTTATATATGTAACACACGACCAGGAAGAGGCACTTTCTATGTCTGACACTGTTGTCGTTATGAATGACGGTGAAATTCAGCAGATAGGTGCCCCCACCGACATTTACAACGAGCCGGAAAATCGCTTTGTTGCAAGATTTATTGGTGAATCAAACATTATCGAAGGAAATATGCTTAAAGATTGTCTTGTTAAATTTGATGACTTTGAGTTTGAATGTGTAGACAAAGGCTTTAAACCAAATGAACCCGTTGAAGTTGTTTTAAGACCAGAGGACATTGATATTGTTGCTCCTGCTGAAAACAGAATATGCGGCATAGTAAAATCTGTTGTATTTAAAGGTGTACATTATGAAATTATGGTTGAAACAAAGTACCGTGACTATATGATACACACTACGGATTATCATGCTGTAGGGCTTGAGGTCGGACTTTCGTTCGGGCCTGATGACATTCATGTTATGTGGATTATGTAAGGGGGTATAGACTTAATGAAATATTATAAGAATTTCATAAAACCCTATATAGTCTGGTCTTTCATTGTTATACTTATACCGCTTTTTATGATATTTGTATATGCCTTTACAAAAAGTGGAAACTCGATACTTACTGTAGAATTTACCCTAGAGCATTTTAAAAGGCTTTTTGAAACAGTTTACATTGATGTTTTTTATAAATCTATAAAGCTAGGATTTATAACTGTTTTCTTTTGTTTGATACTTGGATATACTCTTGCGTATATTATTGCACAGTTTAAAGAAAAAACCCAGAGTATTCTTATCCTTTTCGTAACAATCCCTATGTGGATAAATATGCTTCTTAGAACTTACGCCTGGATAAGCATTCTCTCAGACAACGGACTTTTAAATTCGCTTCTGACATTTTTAGGGCTTGAACCTGTGTCCCTTATGTATACAGATTTTGCGGTAATCTTAGGACTTGTCTGTGACTTTCTTCCTTTTATGATTATCCCTATTCACACAAGCCTTTCCAAAATGGATAAATCTCTCATCGAGGCGTCCTATGACCTTGGGGCAAACAAGTTCCAGACCTTTAAGAGAGTTATTTTCAAGCTCTCTATCCCGGGGGTTGTTAACGGAATTATTATGGTTTTCCTTCTCTCCATTTCAAGCTTCGTTATCCCGAAGCTTTTGGGAGGCGGAAACTATATGATGGTGGGTAACCTCATAGAGAGCCAGTTTATTTCCGTGGGAGACTGGAACTTCGGAAGCGCTATTTCCTTTGTTCTTGCCGCCATTATGCTTGTGGCAATTAAGATAACGGAAAAGTTTGATAAGACAGACGAATAAGGATTGATAAATATGAAAAAGATTTCTAAACTTTCATCAGGGCTTTACATATTTTTATGTTTTGCGTTTTTCTATCTGCCTATTTTGGTAACAGTTATATTCTCCTTCAACTCATCAAAATCCCTGACACACTTTTCAGGATTTTCAATGCGTTGGTACGGGGAACTTATCCAAAGCTCCGAAATTATGTCGGCAGTTTATGTTTCCCTGACCATAGCCGTTCTTGCAACCATTATCTCAACGGCTCTTGGAACTTTTACGGCAATCGGTCTTTCAAAATGCCGAAAGGTTTTAAGGGAATGGACCCTTAACATAAACAATATTCCTATGATGATTCCTGATATAGTTATGGCGGTTGGACTTATGATTTTATTCTCCGCCGCATCAATAAGCAAGGGCTATCTTACTATGCTTCTTGCCCATATATGCTTTTGTACCCCTTATGTTATAACAAGCGTTTATCCAAAAGTCCGCGCCCTTGATGTTAACATCGCCAACGCTGCAATGGACCTTGGGGCAACTCCTTGGCAGGCGCTCTGGAAGGTTATTATCCCCATGATTAAACCGGGGATTTATGCAGGTGTTCTTCTGGCGTTCACTATGTCAATTGACGACTTCGTTATTTCCTATTTCGTATCAGGAAACGGCGTTAAGAACATCTCCATCGTGGTTTATAATATGACGAAAAGAACAAACCCGACGATGAATGCCCTTTCTACGCTTCTTATCGGGGCGATTATTCTCATAACCGTCATTGTTAACCTTGCTCCCCGCTTTAAGAAAACCCGTTTTTCAAAGCATCTCAGCAAGATTGCAGGAGCCCTTGGAATTATCCTCCTGATAAGTGTTCTTATATTCTCCTATAACACTGCAAATCTTCAAAACACTCTTAAAGTTTACAACGCAGGGGAATATATCGAAGAGGCTCTTATTGACAAATTCGAGGAAGAAACGGGATGCAAGGTTATCTACGAGACCTTTGACTCCAACGAATCTATGTATACCAAGATAAACTCAGGCGAGGAATATGACATAATTATCCCGTCCGACTATATGATTGAACGCCTTATCAAAGAAGAAAGGGTTCAGCCAATCGATTGGGATAAGCTTGAAAATTCAGGAAACCTTATGGAAAGTATTCTCGATAAACAATATGACCCCGGAAACAAATATTCTGTTCCTTACTTCTGGGGAAGCGTTGGTATTTTATATGACAAAACAAAGGTTGACAAGGCTGACCTTGAAGACGGTTGGGACCTTCTTATGAACCCTAAATATAAGGGCGACCTTTATATGTATGACTCTGAGCGTGACTCCTTTATGATTGCCATGAAGGCTCTTGGTCTTTCTCTCAACACAGACAAGACGGAGGAAATTGACCTCGCTTACGAATGGCTTCTCAGACAAAACCGCATTATGAGCCCTGTTTATGCAGGCGATGATGTCATCGACAATATGATTTCAGGAAATAAGGCTTTGGCGGTTGTATATTCGGGAGATGCCGCATATATTATAACAGAGAACCCGAACCTTGAATACTTTGAACCTCAGCAGGGGACAAACCTCTGGTATGACGGAATGGTTATTACGAAAAACTGTAAGAAAACCGACCTTGCCCATAAGTTTATAGACTTTTTCTTAGATGAGGAAAATGCACTTCTAAACACTCAGGCAGTCGGATACAGCTCCTGCATAACTTCTGCTTACGAAAAAATGCAGAAAACCGACTATGAAGGTGTCAGCGCATACACCCCTCGCCAAGGCAACAAAAAGGACGAGGTATTTAAGTATCAGTCGCAGAAAACCAAAGAATATTGCGCAACACTCTGGACTAAAATCAAGGCAGAAGGCGTTCGATAATCTTTAAGCCGATGGGAGAAATCTCATCGGCTTATTACAAAAAGAGGAGATAGCTATGAGAAAAATCAACTTTTTAAAACTTACCGCTGCGGCACTTAGTTTAACCTTTATGATGTACTTTTTAATAGGTGCTATAAAGCCTGACCTTGCCGCCGCCGAAACTCAGACCGACGAAATCAGGGCAACCTGGGTTGCAACAGTTTTCGGTCTTGATTTTCCATCGGGTTATTCCTCTGACGAGGCGGCATTAAAAGAAAAGATAGACAATATTATGGACGACTGTATGGAAGCAGGTCTTAACACCGTCTTCTTTCAGGTGCGCCCTGCATCCGACGCCTTTTACAAATCAGATATTTTCCCTTGGTCAAAATACCTGACGGGGACTCAGGGCAAAGCTCCCAAGGGCGGATTTGACCCCCTTGAATATGCGATTTCCTCTGCACACAAGAGAAATATTTCTCTTCACGCCTGGATAAATCCATACAGGGTTACAGTTTCCGCAGGAGAGGAAAAAGATTTTTCTTCCGACAACCCTGCCGTAGTACACAAAGAATACACTGTAACTCACACCGACGGAAAGATTTATTATAACCCGGGTCTTCCTGAGGTCTTAGACCTCATAGTTTCAGGGGCGGGTGAAATTGCCGAAAACTATAATGTTGACGGAATCCACCTTGACGACTATTTCTACCCCGGCGGAGATTTTGCCGACGAGGAAGCCTTCAAAAAATACGGCAAGGGCAAAAATCTTGACGACTGGCGGCGGGATAATGTTACCAAGCTTATCCGCACATTAAATGAAGAAATACATAAAGTCAGCCCCTCCCTTACATTCAGCGTAAGTCCCGCAGGAATTTGGGCAAACAAAGACGAAATGGAGGGCGGAAGCGCAACCGCAGGGGCGCAGACCTATTTCGACTCATACGCCGACACTCGCCTTTGGGTCAAGGAAAATCTTATTGATATGATTCTCCCTCAGATTTACTGGCACCGCGGTTTTGAAATTGCGGACTTTAATGTTTTATCGTCCTGGTGGGCAGACACGGTTGAGGGGACAAAGGTTAAGCTTTGCCCTGGCATCGCTGCATACCGAGCCAGCGACACAACGGACAGCACCAGTCCTTGGTATGGAGAAAAGGGAATAGCCGAAATTGCCGCACAGATTGACCTTACGAGGATGTATAAAATGAGCGGATACGCTCTTTATCGCTACGGGAGTCTTGCCTCAAACAAGGGCATTTTCCAAATCACACAAAAAATGAACAAGACCGACGAACCAGCCGACATTTTCACAGACCTTAACACATTCTCTTGGGCAAAAGAGTCAATAACCGCTCTTTACGACAAGGGAATTGTCAAAGGCTATGAGGATAAGAGTTTTGGCGGCGGAAACACCGTAACAAGAGCAGATTTTACTCTTATGCTCATTCGCGCAACAGAAAAGGAAACCGAATTTACTGAAAACTTTTCTGATGTTAGTGAAAAAGATTATTTTTATAAAGAAATCGGAATGGCAAAGGCGTTAAACCTTATAAGTGGACTTGGGGAGAACACCTTTGCCCCGAGAAATAATATTTCAAGGCAGGATATGGCGGTTATCGCATACAGATATTTATCCTCTGAGGGTCTTATCGAAAAGGAAACCTTCAAAGATAACCTTTTCGCCGACGGGGAAAAGGTTAAGGATTACGCCCGTGAGGCAGTTGCTTCCCTCGTTAAAGCAGGGATTATAAACGGCTACGAAGACAACACCTTCCGCCCTGACGGAAACGCCACAAGAGCGGAAACCGCAGTTATAATCCACAGAATGACAAAGCTTATTAAGTAAAAAAGACGGGGTTTTACCCCGTCTTTTTTATTTTATTTTTTATTCTTAAAAGCCTTTGTAATTTCCATTACAGCAAGAGGAACTAACACAAGCCCTAACGCTAAAAGATAAAGTTCTTTTGTTAAGAATACTAACCCAAAGGCTTCCTTAATCGGTGTAAACAACACTAAAAGCACCAGCAAGAGGGATATTAAAACCGCTCCGTTTAGCTTTTTGTTTGAGAAAAATCCGATTTTAAATAAAGAATGCTCTGAGCGCATATTAAAGCTTTGAACAACCTGGGAAAGAGAAAGAACTATAAACGCCATTGTCTGTCCTCCCTCAAGTCCCAACGCTTTTTCTCCCACATAAAAGGCTATAAGCGTTAAAAGCGCAAACATAACGCCTTGAAGAACAATTCTTATTCCGTAGCCGCCGGCGAAAATTCCCTCGTCCTTTGGTTTTGGTTTTCTGTCCATAACATCTTTTTCAACAGGTTCCATTCCAAGAGCAATCGCAGGAAGGCTGTCTGTTACTAAGTTTATCCAAAGAAGCTGCATTGAAAGAAGCGGTGTTTTATGCCACAATAGCATAGCAACAAAAACAGTTATAACCTCTCCGATGTTCGTTCCAAGCAAAAACCCCACAACTTTTTTGATGTTTGCATAAATTCCTCTGCCCTCACGGACAGCGTCAACAATTGTGGCAAAGTTATCATCCGTCAGCGTCATATCGGCAGCACCCTTTGCAACATCAGTACCCGTAATACCCATAGCGCAACCAATGTCAGCAGCTTTTAGAGCAGGGGCGTCATTAACCCCGTCCCCTGTCATTGAAACAACTTGGCCCCGTCTTTGCCAAGCCTTAACAATTCTGATTTTATTTTCAGGGGAAACTCTTGCATAAACAGCAATATGCTCAACCACCTCATCAAGCTCACGGTCTGTCATTTTATCAAGCTCTGCGCCCGTTATGGCTCTGTCTTCGGGGGATAAAATTCCAAGCTCTTTTGCAATTGCCGATGCGGTTATGATGTGGTCGCCCGTAATCATAATCGGTTTAATTCCTGCACGGCGGCAAAGGGCAACAGCCTCTTTTGCCTCAGGTCGGGGTGGGTCAATCATTCCCACAAGTCCCATAAAAGTAAGGTCTTTTTCTATCTCCTCCGAAGTTAAATTTTCGGGAATTTCTTCAATCTCTTTATAGGCAACCGCTAAAACACGAAGAGCGTTTTCGCTCATTTTCTCGGTTATGTGCTTTGCCTTTTCCAAATTACCGCGTATGCATCGGCTTGTTATCATATCAAAAGCACCTTTAACAATAACAATGTTCTTCCCGTCAATTTTATTTATTGTTGACATAAGCTTTCTGTCAGAGTCAAAGGGAAGCTCTCCAAGTCGGGGACAGGCATCATTTAAAGCGTCTTTTTCCATTCCTATTTTATGAGATGCAACAACTATTGCCGTTTCTGTGGGGTCCCCAATATGCTTTTCTTCGTTATTTTCAAAAATTACAGAGCCATCGCAACAAAGGGTTGCATACTTTAAAAGCTCTTTTATTTTATCCGAACAAGAGGAGGATATTTCCTCTGTATTCTCTTCTCCGTCATAAAATGCCTTTGTAAGAGTCATTTTGTTTTGGGTAAGTGTTCCTGTTTTGTCGGAGCATATTATAGATGCGCTCCCCAGAGTTTCAACAGCGGGGAGACGGCGGATAAGAGCATTTTTCTTAACCATTCTTTGAACACCTATTGATAAAACGATGGTAACAATTGCGGGAAGTCCTTCTGGAATTGCTGATACCGCCAGAGAAACCGCCGTCATAAAAATCTCCATAACGGGGATATTGTTTGAAACACCCACAATAAAGATTATTCCGCAGGCACCGATTGCCATAAACCCTAAGTACTTGCCAAGACTTGCAAGCTTTTCTTGAAGAGGGGTTTGCCCCTCTGCTTCGTTATCTAAAAGGTTGGCGATTTTGCCCATTTCAGTGTCCATTCCCGTTGCAGTAACCACCGCCAAAGCTGTTCCGTAGGTGATACTGCATCCTGAGAAAACCATAGTAGCTCTGTCCCCAAGGGGTGCGTTTTCCGGAATAATGGCATCTGCATCCTTTTCAGCAGGAACAGACTCCCCTGTCAGCGCCGATTCTTCACTTTTAAGACTGACAGACTGCAAAAGCCTTGCATCTGCCGGAACAAAGTCTCCTGCTTCAAGGCGGATAATATCTCCCGGGACAAGTTCCTTTGCATCAATTATTGCTTCCACTCCGTTTCTTATAACTCTCGCGTGGGGCGCCGACATATTTTTAAGGGCATCAAGGGCTTTTTCTGCCTTGCTCTCTTGCATAACCCCCATAACTGCATTCAAAACTATGATAAACAAAATCAGCGCAGGCTCAAAAAACTCTCTCGGATTTCTCTCCGCAACTGCAATTGCAAAGGAAATCACTGCCGCACCAATAAGGATTAAAATCATAACATCCTTAAACTGCTCAATAAAACGGCCCCATAAAGTTTTCTTTTTCTTTTCGGAAAGCTTATTCTCCCCGTATTTTGAGGTTAACTCTGCTGCTTTCTCGTCAGGCAACCCTTTTTGAGGGTCAGAATTAAGCGCCGATAAAACTTCTTCTTTGGTTTTAGAATAAAATATCAACTTACATCCTCCTTCTGCTGATAATATTCACATCTTAACATATCTTTTTACAAAAATCAACTGGTTTACATAATTATAGCGTTTTGCCCTAAATTACCCAAAACAAAAGTTTAAATCCGTATAGTTTATATATTGCAAAAAATGGGGACTTATGTTATAATTACCTCATATGTGAATTTATATTGAAAGGAACTGATAAAATGGGTTTAACACTTACAGAAAAAATCCTTAATGCCCACATCGTAGACGGCGAAGCGGTAAGGGGCAGCGAAATCGGGATTAAGATTGACCAGACCTTAACTCAGGACGCCACAGGAACTATGGCATACCTTGAATTTGAGGCTATGGGTATTCCGAGAGTTAAAACAGAAAAATCTGTTGCATATATCGACCATAACACCTTGCAGTCAGGCTTTGAAAATGCTGATGACCACAGATTTATCGGCTCAATTGCCAAAAAACACGGCGTTTATTTCAGCCGTCCCGGTAACGGAATCTGCCATCAGGTGCATTTGGAGCGCTTCGGTATTCCGGGCAAAACTTTAATTGGGTCAGACAGCCACACTCCAACAGGCGGGGGCCTCGGTATGATTGCAATCGGTGCAGGCGGACTTGATGTTGCCGTTGCTATGGGCGGTGGCGCTTATTATATAACATACCCAAAAATCGTTAAGGTTAATCTTACAGGCTCTCTTTCTTCCTGGTGCTCAGCCAAGGATGTTATTTTAGAGGTTTTAAAAAGACTTACCGTTAAAGGCGGAGTTGGAAAGGTTATCGAATACTGCGGAGAGGGTGTTAAAACACTTTCCGTTCCTGAGCGTGCAACCATAACAAATATGGGTGCTGAGCTTGGGGCAACAACCTCCATCTTTCCATCTGACGAAATCACAAAAGAATTCTTAAAGGCACAAAAAAGAGAAGAGGTTTGGACCGCGCTTTCAGCAGATGCTGACGCAGTTTATGACGAAGTGGTTGAAATCAACCTCTCCGAAATTGAACCTGCGGCGGCTTGCCCACACTCTCCTGATAATATTAAATCTGTTTCCGAAATCGGCGAGATGAAAATCGACCAGGTTTGTATCGGCTCCTGCACAAACAGTTCTCTCCTTGATATGCTCAAAGTTGCCCACATCTTAAAGGGAAAGACTGTTCATCCTGATGTGTCTTTATCTATTGCGCCTGGTTCAAAACAGGTTTTAAATATGCTTGCAAAGTGCGGAGCGCTCTCTGATTTAATCGATGCGGGCGCAAGAATTCTCGAAAGCGCTTGCGGACCTTGTATCGGTATGGGACAATCCCCTAACTCCAAGGGAATTTCTCTTAGAACCTTTAACCGTAACTTTGAGGGAAGAAGCGGCACAAAAGACGGACAGATTTATCTTGTTTCCCCTGAGGTTGCGGCGGTTAGTGCTCTAACAGGCGTTCTTACAGACCCAAGAACTCTCGGAGAAATGCCAAAGTTTAATCTTCCCGAGGAGTTTATTATAAACGACAATATGGTTGTCCCTCCTGCTCCTGAAAACGAGGCAGACAGCGTTGAAATTTTAAGAGGGCCGAACATTAAGCCGTTCCCAAAAACTTCTCCTCTTGAAGACGAAATTGAGTGCAAATGTTCCCTTAAAGTGGGCGACAACATAACAACCGACCACATTATGCCTGCGGGAGCGAAAATTCTTCCTCTCCGTTCAAACATTCCTGCAATCTCCAAGCATTGCTTTACAGTTTGCGACGAAAGCTTCCCTGAAAGAGCGGAAAGCCTCGGCAAGAGCATTATCGTTGGCGGAGCTAACTACGGTCAGGGCTCATCTCGTGAGCACGCGGCTCTTGCCCCTCTCCATCTTGGAGTTAAGGCAGTTTTAGTTAAGTCCTTTGCAAGAATTCACCGCGCAAACCTTATAAACGCAGGTATTCTTCCTTTGACATTCAAAAATGAAGCTGACTATGAAAAGATTTCCCAAGGAGACGATTTGAAAATCGAAAACCTTATTGCATCCGTTAAAGAGGGCAAAGATATTGTTATTAAAAACATAACAACAGGGGAAGAAATCCCATGCGTTTGTGATCTTAGCGGAAGAACAAAGGCAATTATCTTATCCGGCGGACTTTTAAGCTACACCAAAGAGAACATCTAAGGAGGAGAGAAAAATGGAAAAGATTAAAATGCTTACCCCTCTCGTTGAGATGGACGGGGATGAAATGACAAGAATTATATGGAAGATGATAAGTCGGATCGTAGCCATGTCGTTCTGTGAGCCAAGGAGTTGTGGGCTTGGATTGTCTTCCTAAGACCGCTTG
>JAZOAF010000156.1:0-33673 GCA_045595345.1 Clostridia bacterium
CTACAAAAAGTTGTTTGATTTAACAGGAAAGGTTGCTATCGTTACAGGCGGGGCGGGTTATTTAGGCTCAGAAAATGTTAAGGCTCTAAGAGATTTCGGCGCAACAGTGGTTATTGCAGGTATCCCTATGACAGAAAGATGGGAAGGTTATAAAGCACCTGAATGCGATTTATCAGTAGATTGCGATATTTCTTCAACAGAATCAATCGCAAACTGTTTCAAAACTGTATATGAGAAGTATGGAAGAATTGACATCTTGGTAAACTGTGCAACTTACGGTGCAGGATACGGTAAAGGAAGTCAGCTTGAGTTTATGGATGATGCAACATGGGAAAAAGGTATTGACGGAGCTCTTAACTCTGTGTTCCGTTGCACCCGTGAGGTTGTTAAATATATGAAGGAGACAGGCGGGTCTATCATCAATTACAGCTCAATGTATGGCGTAGTTTCTCCTGACTTGCGTATCTATGGTGATAACCCACAGAAACAGCCGCCGAACTATGGCGCAGGCAAAGCCGGCGTAATTCAGCTTACACGCTTTTCAGCAGGAACTCTTGCTCAGTATGGAATCCGTGTTAACAGCGTAACACCTGGTCCTTTCCCAAATCCTTCAAATCAGGGCGACTTGGAATTTAATGCAAAGCTTGCAGGAAAGACAATGCTTGAAAGATTTGGTCAGCCACATGAAATGGCAGGAGCAGTTCTTTTCCTCGCAACAGATGCGTCCTCCTTTATGACAGGCTCTAACATCACGGTTGACGGCGGTTGGACAGCCTGGTAAGATATAGCTTTTAAGGAGATTTCGCTATGGAGAAAATAACAGTTAAAGGTCTTGAATTTTCAAGGCTTCAGCTTGGAACTGTGCAACTAGGATGTGCCTATGGTATAAACAATGCCGGAGGACAGCCTGACAGAGAAGAAGCGTACAAAATTCTTAACTGTGCTCTTGAAAAAGGAATAGACATTCTTGATACAGCAAGAGCATATGGCGTGTCTGAAAAAGTGATAGGGGAGTGGCTCAAGAACATTCTAAATGAAAAAAGGCCTATTATTGTTACGAAGATTGAGGAGTTTGACCATTCTTCTTATGAAGCTCTAAGAACTGATGTTATGGCTCAGGTAGAGGAGGCAAGAGGGAAATTAGGGGTAGAAACTATTGATATTTTGATGCTCCATTCTTTTGAGGATTATACCGAAGACCGTGAAAATATTATGAAAGTTTTTCGGGAATTAAAAGAGAAGGGTTTAATTAAATATTCTGGTGTTTCTGTATATTCTCATCACGACTGGAAAGAGGTTGCAGAAGCAGGTTTTGATGCAACGCAGATTCCTCTGAATATTTTTGACTGGACTCAGATTACAAATGGCGGACTTGAGGCGCTTGAAAAGTCGGGAATGATGGTTTTTGTTCGAAGCGTTTATTTACAGGGGCTCATTTTTCGTAATCCTAAAGATTTACCGGAGCATATGAGTTATTGTATTGAGCCTCTTGAAAAATTTCACACTCTTTGTGAAAAATATAAGCTCAAACCGGCGGAACTTGCTATGTCTTTCGTTCTTTCGCTTAAAGGAATTCACAGCCTTGTTCTAGGTAGTGAAAAAGTAGAACAGGTTGAGCAAAATGTTAAGCTTTTCGAAAATACTGTTCGTTTCAGTGATAAAGAGATGGACGAAATCCGTGGTCTTTTTGAAGTTATGGACCCAAGAGTTATAAACCCAAGCGAATGGGAAAAAGTATAAACAAATATAATAATTAAAGAGGATATTTTTATGATGGAAAAAGCAACAAAGGAAGTATTGGCGAAATTTGAAGAATTAACTGCTAAAAGAATAGAAGAAATCCGCAATACAAAAGATGAAATTAAAGTTTCAGGTACGGTTTACTTTGTAAGTACAAGCGGTAATGATGACAATGACGGTAAAACACCGGAAACACCGTGGCAGAGCCTTGAAAAGGTTTCAACTGCTGAACTCAATCAGGGAGACGGTGTTTGCTTTAAGAGAGGTGATCTTTTTAGAGGAAGAATAACTACTAAGGCAGGCATTACCTATTTTGCATATGGCGAAGGTGAAAAGCCAAAGTTTTATGGTTGGGACAGAAGCCTCTCTGACCCGTCGCAGTGGACACTTTTTGATAAAGCACATAACATCTGGAAGCTCAACGAAGAAATTCTTGACTGCGGAACTCTTGTGTTCAATGACGGAGAGGCTCATTGCCGTAAATTAATACCTTCTTACAGAAACGATATGTTTGTATGCCGTGAAGACGAGACCAAGCCTTTCATTATGGCTGATGAAATGACAGAAGATCTTGATTTATTCTGTGACATCCGTGTTAAATGGTCAGATGGCGAATCCAAGGGCGAAAGCTTTTTGGTTCCGATTGTTGATGATACAACAAAGGGAGACCTTTATCTTCGTTGCGATAAGGGAAATCCTGGTAAAGTTTTTGATACAATTGAAGCAGTTGTAAAAAGAACTATTTTTCCGGCAAGCTCAAAGAAACCGAATATAAACATTGATAATATCTGCATAAAATATGCAAATTTTGGTATTACAGGCGGAACCCACATGCATATTTCAAACTGTGAAATCGGTTGGATTGGCGGAACGATTCAGCATTATTTTGGTACAGATCCTAACTATCCGCAGGGTAGGAGAGGCTCCGTAACCCGTTTTGGAAACGCTATTGAATGTTACGGCGCTTGCGATGATTATGTTGTTGACAACTGCTATTTCTATCAGCAGTATGACGCAGCGGTAACTCATCAGATTACAACAAATGGTAAAAAGTATGAATTAAAGAATATCAGATACAGTAATAATGTTATTGATACAAGCGTATATTCTGTTGAGTATTTCTTAGATCAGACTGACGGCGATACAGAAAGCTATATTGAAAATTGTGAAATTTGCGGAAATATTATGACGAATGCAGGATATGGTTGGGGACAGCAGCGGCATAACACACATACTCCTGCACACATTAAAGGGTGGAGCTATACAAACACCGCAAGAAACTTCTCAATCCACGATAATATTTTTTACAGAAGTGCATACAGGCTCTTCCATATAGTTGCGCTTGAACAAACAAGCCTTCCCACAATGTATAACAATACATATGTTCAGAAATATGGGATGACCCTCGGACAATATGGTTCTAATAAAGAGAAAGAGCCTGAAATTGTTGGATTCTATCCTAATGCTGAAGAGTTTGTTCAGGAGACAATGAGCGATAAGAACGCAAAAGTGTACTATATCGAGTAATAAAACATAAATATTGCAAAAGATGTCCGAAAAATTAAAAAAAGTTGTCCTAATTTTGCTTGATTTTTTTGTTGCATTTTGTTATCATTAGAATAGTACATTATAATAATATATACGAGAGGAAGATGAACTTGCAAAACAGTAATAATGGCGACGTAGCGATTCTTAAATTGAATAAAGAATCTCTGCTTAAAAGGATTTTAAAATGCTGGCAATTGTATTTATTCTTAATCCCTGGAATAGTAGGTCTTTTGATATTCCACTATTATCCTATTTACGGAATAACTCTTGCCTTCAAAGACCATATGCCTGGCAGACCTATTTCTGCGGCACCGTGGGTAGGGCTTGAACATTTCAGAAGATTTTTCTCAGCACCTGATAGCTGGCGAATTATTTGGAACACAATAAGAATTTCTTTGGTTTCACAAGTGTTGTTGTTCCCGTTGCCTCTTATCTTTGCTTTATCTTTGAACCAAGTTCAGCATTTAGGAAGAAAAAAGTTTATCCAGAATGTTACATATATTCCTTATTTGTTCTCAGTGGTTATCGTTATGACCATGGCGGTTGTTTTATTGGCACCAGGTTCCGGTATTATCAATATTATTGTTGAAAAGTTTACTGGAGAGTCAATTCTCTTTTTTGGTGACGGTAAATATGTTCTTCCGATTTATGTTATAACAGGTATCTGGGCAGGTCTTGGATATAGTGCGGTTATGTATATATCTGCATTATCTTCTGTCGATCAGGAACAGCTTGAAGCTGCTAAAATTGACGGTGCAACCAGACTTAGAATAATCTGGAGCATTGAGCTTCCTGCTCTTAAGGATACAATTGTTATTCTTCTTATTTTAGGTTGTGGACACTTATTGACAGTTGGCACAGATAAGATGCTCCTCATCCAGACAGCGTTAAACGAAAACACATCTGAAGTTATTGGAACATATGTTTATAAGAGAGGTCTTTTAGAGGGTGACTTTGACTTCTCAACAGCAGTATCTTTATTTAACAACCTTGCAAATGTTTCGTTGTTGTTAATTATCAATGGTATTTCCAGTAAGCTTACAGATAATTCAATTTTTTAAGGAGGAGGGGTAACATTGTTTAAGGCTAGAAAACTTGATTCAGATAAAGTATTTGGATTTTTTAACAGTATTTTTCTTATTATAGTTACTACACTTATAGTATATCCTATTTATTTTATTCTTATTGCTTCATTCAGTGATCCTAACGCGGTCGCTGCCGGCGAGACAATGCTTCTCCCTAAGGGGCTTACTTTTATTGGTTATACTAAGATTTTAGATGACTCGAGACTTATAACAGGTTTTGTGAACAGTGTAATTCTTACTGTTTGGGGAACTGCCTTTGCTATGTGTATTTTGCTTATTACAGCTTTTGCATTATCAAGAAAAGAGCTTCCTGGCAGAAGAGCTATAAACACTTTCTTCGTATTTACAATGTATTTTAGCGGTGGTCTTATACCTACTTATTTATTACATGCGTCTTTGGGAACTATCAATACATACTGGGCACTTATCCTTCCGGGTATCAGCGTTTACAATATGATTATCTGTCGTTCCTTCTTCCAGGCGAATGTTTCGGAGGAGTTGTTTGAATCAATCAAGGTTGATGGTGGTTCTTATTTCACATTCTTCTTTAAGATTGTGCTTCCGCTTTCAAAGGCAATCATTGCAGTTATGCTTCTCTATACAGCACTTGGTTTCTGGAATAACTATATGTCATCATTGTACTATATTACAGATTCAAACAAATGGCCTCTCCAGCTCGTTCTTAAGACAATTACTGATGGCCTCAAAGCTAACGCCAGTGAAGTTGGTGCAAGTTCACTCGTTGCTATGGAAACACAGAAAGCGGAACAGCTTACAAGATACTCAGTGGTTATCATTTCGTCTATCCCGGTATTCTTATTGTATCCGTTTATCCAGAAATACTTTGTAAAAGGTGTTATGGTCGGTTCTGTTAAAGGTTAGTAAAAAATTAAAATTCATATAAATTATAAGAGGAGACAAGAAAAATGAAAAAAAGTTTAGTAAAAATTTTAACACTTGCTCTTGCGGTTATGATGATTGTGTCTTGCTTCGCAGGTTGCGGTCCTAAAGAGGTTGCAACAGGTACGGTTACTTGTGTTGGTGCAACAGCTAACTACCGTGGTTTTCCTGAGGTTGGTCAGGAGCTTCTTGACTACGCAGCAAGCTTTACAACTCTTGATGTTGAATGGTTAGACACAACACCTGAACAGTTAAAGCTCCAGCTTAACAGCGGTGTTAATTGTCCTGATGTTATATTCAGTAACAGACTCAGCGCGGTTGAAGTTGTTAAGTATGCAGATGCTGGTGTTTTACTTCCGCTTGATGAATATATTACAAAGAAGAATACTCCAAACCTCTGGAAATTATTTGAAGAATATCCGGAAGCTAAGAGTATTGCAACATTATCTGACGGACATATCTATGCTTTACCATCAATCAGCGACAGTAAAGCAGGTGTTTTTGAAAGTGCTTTCTTTATCAACAAGGCATGGCTCGATAAGTTAGATTTAAAGGTTCCAACAACTCTTGATGAACTTTATGTAGTATTAAAGGCGTTTAAAGAAAATGATCCAAATGGCAATGGTTTAAAAGATGAAATTCCAATGACATTCTATAACAATGCTGGCTACTCTTACCCGGAAGTTCTTCTTGGTTCATGGGGTTACGGTATAAAGCACGGTACATGGGATCAGTTCATTGCAATTGAAGACGGCGAAGTTAAGTTTGCTCCGGTTCTTGATGAAT
Source organism: Clostridia bacterium (assembly GCA_045595345.1). Lineage (GTDB taxonomy): Bacteria > Bacillota > Clostridia > Monoglobales > Monoglobaceae > SIG454. Next base: position 6,060 of record JAZOAF010000156.1, read on the forward strand.
GGAAGGAAATGATTAAGTTCTATAACAAGCTTTACACAGAAGGCCTTCTCGATATGGAATGTATGACTCAGAACCAGCAAAGTTTCAATGCTAAGGTTGCTAACACAACTTCTAAGGTTGGTTTCTACTGGAATGACTGTAACTTATCTGCAAACGCTGATGAATACATTGCTATCGCTCCACTTTCTGCAGACGGCAAGATTAAACCACAGTTACATATCCACCCATCTGGTGTAACAAATGCAAATACAAATATGTTTGAAATTACATCTGCTTGTGAAAATCCGGAAGCGGTTATGAATTGGGTTGACAACTTCTATAGCTTCGAACTTGCTACACAGATTTCCAACGGTATGCTTGGAAGAACTATGTATGAAGAAGATGGAATGTGGAAATTCAATGAGCCGGAAGAAGGTCAAATCCAGCAGGTTATGATTAATAACGCTACTGTTCAGACCTTCCCGACATTATTAAAGGCAGAATGGCTTGACAAAAAGGTTGAAGCTACAGAAGTTCAGAAGGAACAGCTTGCAATTTTTGAATTGTATGAAGACTATGTTGATGACGAAATCTGGCCGCGTCCTTACTACAAGACCGCGGATTCAGAAAGAGTTTCTCAGATTTCTACTGACCTCTTTAGACTCGTTAACGAAAAGAAGGGTGCTTGGATTTGCAACAAGGCTGACATTGATAAAGAATGGGAACAGTACAAGAAAGACCTTAAGAAGATGGGTCTTGACGAACTCATTTCTATCAGCCAGGGTATATATGACGATTATTTAGCTAACCAGAAATAAGGGATAAAAAATAAAGGGGTATTCCTTTGGGAATATCCCTTTACTCACGAAAAGGAGCATAAAAGAATGAAAAACATTAAATTTGAAGGAATTATGCCTGCTATTATTACACCATTTGATGAAGACAATAAAACAATTAATGTGCAGGCTGCCAAGGATGTAATTGACTGGCAGTTAGGTCAGGGTGCAGATGGTTTCTATGTTCTCGGCGCAACAGGCGAAGGTGTTTTAATGGGAAGAGAAGAAAGAGAAGTTATGTGTGAAGCTGCTGTTAAGCACACCGCGGGTAGGAAGCCTATTATCTGCCATATCGCTTCGATTAATTTTCTTGAAGCTGTTGAACTTGCAAAGCACGCAGAAAAAGTAGGAGCTGACGCTCTTGCGGCTGTTCCGCCGTTTTATTTTGGATACAGCGATGAGCAAATTTTCAACTACTATAAGAAGCTTGCCGGAAGTGTAAATATTCCTGTAATCATCTATTATCATCCTGCTGCGCAGGCTAATATGAGACCTGAATTGATTGCAAAAATCTTTGAGATTGACAATATTACAGGTGTAAAATGGAGCAGCGGCGATTATTACAGCATGTTAAGACTTAAAGATATGACACACGGCGAAATGAACATCATTAACGGACCGGATGAAACACTTCTTTTAGGTCTTACATCAGGTGCTGACGCTGGTGTTGGTGCTACATATAACTGTATGCTTCCTGAATATATCCGTCTTTATAAAGCGTTTAAAGCAGGAGATTTAGATAAGGCTCGAGAACATCAGTTTAATGTAAACAGAGTTATAGGTGTTATGCTTAAATATGGCGTAATTCCATCTGCTAAGGCTGGAGTAGAGATGCAGGGAATTAAGGTTGGAGATGCGAAATTCCCAATGCCTGCATTTGACGCTGAAACAAGAGCAAACTTTGAAAGAGATATGAAAGCTGCTGGAATTCCTTTCGCTGAATAATTTTTGGAGGATAAGTAATATGCCTATTTCATTTGACGCTAAAACACAAACTTTCCATATACAGACTCCTAACACCTCATATGCTTTTCGTTTAAGAGGGGAACATATCGTTGAGCATCTTTACTATGGTAAGAGACTTGAAAGCTTGGAAGGTATGAATACCTATGATTACAGCCCATTTGTAAGCGGCGTTGTAATGGACAATGAGTTTGTAAAGGAAAGCGAAATGGTCGGAGCTGAAGCGTCTGCTGCGGACTGCGAAGGACTTGGGGAAAGCGAGTTTGTTTCCAGCGGTGTTGTTCTTCAGGAATACCCGACTTTCGGAAGCTGTGATATAAGAAGACCTGGCTTCCATGCAACCTATGGCGACGGAAGCAGAACAACAAAGGTAACATATGTTTCTCATAAAATTTATGGTTCTAAGCCAAAACTCGAAGGTCTCCCGTCAACATATGTAGAATGCGATGACGAGGCTCAGACACTGGAAATTATCTTAAAGGATGAGGTTTCAGGACTGGAATTTCTACACAGATATACAGCATACACTAATCTTGATGTTATAACAAGAAATGTTGAGGTCGTAAATAAGGGTAACGCTCCTGTGAAAATTCATCGCATAATGAGTATGAGCTTTGATTTTATGGATCACGATTATGACTTGATTTGCCTCCATGGCGCATGGGGAAGAGAAGCTTATATCGAGAGAAGTCCTCTTACTTATGGTTGCAGAACTATTGAAAATCGTGGCGTTTGCCGTTCTCACGGTCAGAGACCATTCTTTGCTCTTGCAAGAAAGGATGCAACTGAAACTGCGGGAGATATTTATGGTTTTGACTTTGTATACAGCGGCAACTTTGAATGCGGTGTCGAAGTTGAAAGATATGGTGCTGCCCGTACATTTATGGGTATAGGCTCAACTGATTTCTGTTGGTATTTAGATAAAGGCGAAAAGTTCGTTGCCCCTGAAGTTGTTATGGTTTATTCTGCAAACGGTATGGGTGAAATGTCAAGAACATATCACGAACTCTATCGCACACGCCTTGCAAAAGGCCCATGGCGCGATAAGGAACGCCCTGTTCTTATCAACAACTGGGAAGCGACATATATGGACTTCACAGAAGAAAAACTTCTTGAGCTTGCAAGTCAGGCAGTTAAAGCAGGAATTGAGATGCTTGTTGTGGATGACGGTTGGTATAGGGTCCGCAATGATGAAACTTGTTCTTTGGGCGACTGGAATGTTAATCTTAAGAAGATGCCAAGTGGTCTTAAAGGCTTTGGTGAAAAGCTCAATGCTATGGGTCTTAAATTTGGCTTATGGTTTGAACCTGAGATGATTTGCCCGGATAGCGATATTTATAGGGCTCATCCTGATTGGTGTCTCCATGCCGAGGGCAGAGACAGAAGCCTTGCAAGATATGAACTTGCTATGGACTTATCCCGCGAAGATGTTCGCGAATATATCATCGGAAGATTAACTGATGTTTTAAGCAGTGCGCCGATTGAATATGTTAAGTGGGATGTTAACAGAGACATTACAGAAATTGGCTCTGCTAAGCTTCCTCCTGAAAGACAAGGGGAAATTACCCACAGATATATGCTCGGTCTCTATGAAATTTTAGAGAGAATTATGGGGGCATTCCCGAATATTCTCTTTGAAGGATGTGCCGGTGGAGGCGGTAGATTTGATGCCGGTATGATGCAGTATTTCCAGCAGTACTGGGCAAGTGATGACTCTGATGCGGGAGAAAGAATGCTTATCCAACACGGAACAAGTGTTGTTATGCCAAGTGCCTTCGTCTCTGCTCATGTATCTGCTGTTCCAAACCATCAGATAGGCAGAACAACCTCTATGCAGATGAGGGGTTATGTGGCTACGGCAGGTCAGCTTGGTTATGAGCTTGATATTACTCAGATGAGCGATGAAGAACTTCTTGAAATAAAGGAGCAAATTGCTCAGTATAAAGAGGTAAGAGAAGTTGTCCATAACGGTAAGCTTTATAGACTTAAATCCCCATTTAACAGCAATTATGCTGTTTGGGAATATGTTTCAAAGGACGAGAAAACTGTTGTTCTTCTTTACTTCAAAACAAGAGCAGTTCCCGGCTTTGAAAGAAATATGCAATGCCTTGAAGCTCTTGATGAGAATGCTACATATAAGCTTCGTGGCACAGACGAGACATACAACGGCAAGGTTCTTATGAACTACGGTCTCTGCGTTGAGCAGAAGCATGCAAAGAGAGGTCAGAAAATGGAAGATTTTTCAGGGAAACTTCTTATTTTCGATAAGATTTAGTCTTATCCAGTAAAAGATTTTTAGGCGTTGATATATTGAAAAATTATTATTAAGCAGTATATCAACGCCTTAATTTTAATAAAACTATAAATCGATATTGCGAGGAAGTAGTATGGAATTTAAGAATATACCTAACAAATTCAGACCAATTCCATTTTGGAGCTGGAACGAAAAATTAGATACAAAGGAAACTGCTCGTCAGGTGGAGCTTATGAATGAGGTCGGCCTTGGTGGGTTTATTATGCATGCCCGCGGAGGACTCCAAACAGAGTATATGGGAGATGAGTGGTTTGATAATGTAACTTGTTCCATAGAGACTGCTAAAAAGCTTGGCACTAACCCTTGGGTTTATGACGAAAACGGTTGGCCAAGCGGTTTTGGAAACGGTAAAATTAATGGGAAAGGTGAAGAATATCAGCAGAAATATCTTCGCATGGAAAAAGGAGAGAAGAATACTCCTAACACAATTTGCAATATAGACGGCAACCACTTTTATTATGAAATCAATCCTTTTTATGTCGATGTTCTCGACAGTAAGGTTACAGATGCGTTCATAGAGGAAATCTATGAGCCGTATTATAAAAAATATAAGAATGAGATAACAGGTTTTTTCTCCGATGAGCCACAAATTTCAAGAAACGGTATTCCTTGGAGTCTTGTCTTACCAAGCGAATATAAAGCAAAATACGGAGAAGATTTGCTTTTGGTTATTGACCAGTTATTTATTGAAAAAGGAAACTATAAAGATACCAGAGTGAAATTCTGGAAGCTTATTACTGACCTTTTCTCGAATAATTTTATGAAGAGACTCTATGATTGGTGCGTGGCGCGAAATCTCGAGTTTACAGGCCATATGGTGTGCGAGGGCACACTATTAGACCAGCTTACTTCAAATGGCGCTATAATGCCTCATTATGAGTATTTTACCATTCCGGGAATGGATTGGCTTACAAGAGATGTCCGCGATGAACTTCATTGTCATCAGGTTGGCTCAGCCGCTCAACAGCTTGGTAAAAAACAGGTTTTGTCTGAGAGTTTTGGCCTTAGCGGACACAACACAAGCTTTGAAGAATTCAGAAAGGTTTGCGAATGGCAGATGGTTAAGGGAATTAACCTTTTCTGTCAGCATCTTGAAGGATATTCTTTAAGAGGTCTTAGAAAAAGAGACTATCCGCCTGCAATGTTCTATCAACAGCCTTGGTGGGAAGAATATAAGACCTTTAATGATGCCATTTCCCGTGTTGGAATGATTTTAGCTGAGGGAAAACCGGAGTGTGATACTTTGGTTATTCATCCACAAACAACTGCATGGTCGCTCTATAATGATGGCGATAATAAGGGTCTTGACGAGCTTAACGACTCCTTTATTGCTGTGCTTAATAAATTGCAGGATAAGCATATTAAGTTCCATTTAGGAGATGAGACTCTTATTGAAAGACACGGAAGTGTGGACGGAGATACCTTTGTTATAGGCGAAATGCGTTATAAAACAGTGATTATTCTCCCTGACACAATTCTTTTAGATAATACGAAAGCGCTTATTGATGAATATATGCAAAATGGCGGAAGGATTGCGGAGGAAAAAGAAATTGTTCCAAATGACATAGTTGACAATCCTGATGTTCGATATACAAAACGAGTTTATGATGGATTTGATGTTCACTACTTTGTTAATCCGACCAGCGAAAAACAAAAAGCACACATAAGAGATGGCGCTAAGCTTGTTGATATTGTTACAGGAGAAGTTAAAGCCTTTGGCGGAGACTATGAATTCTCTCCGTATGATAGCCTGCTAGTCATTGATGACGGTACAGCGAGGGTTGAAGAGAAAAAGGAAGAACTCAAAACTTTAAATATTGACGGCGAATGGAATATAGCAGAGCAAAGTGGCAATGTTCTTACTTTGGATTATTGCAAATATTCTTTTGACGGTGAGGTTGTAGAGGAAAACGGCTATGTTCTTAACATTCAGGAACGAGCCTGTGCTTTGGGTCGTCCTGTTGAGATTAAGCAGGAGTTCAAAATTATGTCTGGCGTTGCTCCTGAAAAGCTCTGTCTTGCGCTTGAAATGCCTGAGAATTTTGAAATTAAGGTTAACGGCGTGACGGTAGATAATACCCCGCAGGGATATTTTCTTGATACATCCTTTAAAAAGGTTGATATTGCAAAATGTTTCAAGGCGGGAGAAAATAAAATAGAGCTTAAAACTGTTTTTAAACAATCTAAAAAGTTCTATGAGTCACTTGAAAAGGCATATGCTTTTGAAAGTGAACTTAACAAGCTTACATACGATATGGAAATCGAGCCCGTTTATCTTGTAGGAGCTTTTTCTGTTGGGACAAAGGGAGAGTTTGAAAAGCTTGATAAAAAAGCGGAAAGATATTTAGGTAAATTCTCTATTGAGGCACCAAAGGAACAGGTTACTCTCAGCAATATAGAACAGCAGGGCTTCCCGTTCTTTGCAGGAAAACTAACCCTTGAAAAGACAATTTCTGTTGATGATGTTAAGCAGAAGGTTGCCTTTGACAAAAAGGGTATTAACGCTGTTTTGGTGGAAATAAACGGTAGTTTTGCGGGAAAAGTAATCTGGAACCCGACCGAACTTGATTTATCAGAACATCTTAAAGAAGGCGAAAATAAAGTTCGGCTTACCATTGTTAATAATTTGAGAAATATGTTAGGGCCTCATCATTTGGAAGAGGGAGAAAGCCTCTGTGTTGCTCCGGCATCATTCATTAAAGAAAAGTGTGTATGGGTAAGAGAACCGATGGAATGGAATGACGACTATTGTTTGGTTGAAACAGGTCTTATGTAAAATTGCAATAATCAAGAGGGTATATTATGAAAATGCGAAAAATAGGAAGAAGCAATTTAATAAAATATTATACTTATTTAGGGTTATATAATATAATGACCCTGTTTACATCAGGAACAATTTTGCAGGTGTTTTTAAACTGGAAAGAACTAACAAGCGAAGGAATATCTTTGATAGTTTCTTTTGGGTTTTTGGCTCAGACTTTTGGAATAGGAGTATCTACTTTTTTTGCAGATAAAATAAAAAATGTTGCAAAAGTGGTGGCGGTATTTAATATTCCTCTGGTACTGTTTCCGATATTATTGCTATATTTTTCAGCGGAAAATGGACTGAGTGCAGAAAATATTTTTTCTTTAATTATCCCTTTTTATGCGGTTTTCAGCTTTTGCATCGGGGTAAATGCAACTCTTGGATATAAATTGCCCTATCATATTACAGACATAAGTAACTACGGAACAATTTCCAGCGTGTCAGGAATTATAAGCAATTTATTAGGAATAGGTTCGTCATTTGTATTTGTTCTGTTAACAGGTATTTTTGAATACCAAAAAGTTATATTCTCTGGATATTTAATTGTTTGTGTTGCGATAGTTTTAGGAGTTATTGCAATATTTTCAGTGAAAAAATACGAGGCAGGACTTGAAACAGTCAAACAGAATAGTATTGCAAAAGAAATCTGGGCAGTCCTGAAAACGCCGTTTATGAAGTTTTTAATAGTTCCAAATTTCCTTCGTGGGATAGGAAGCGGAATACTGGGAATGAGTGCGGTTATTATGATTGCACAGCTGGGCGTATCTGAAAACATTTCTTCTGTTTTATCTGTTGCAATGGCTGTTTCAGTAGTTATTGGCTGTATTGTTTTCGGACAGATTTACAGAAGGGTGAGAGTTATCAAATGTATCCTTGTTGGCGGACTTATAGGAACGGTGTTTCTTTGTCTTATGATTGCCAATAAAAATCCAATGGTATTTGTTTTAATGTATTCCTTGACCTGGCTATGCTTTACCTTTGTGGATTATGGCATCCCTGTGTATGTAACTCAAATAGTAGGATACGAGCATATGGGAACATATTCTGCTATACGAATGTTGATTCATATGTCGGGGACAACGGTGGCAACCTTTATTTCCGGAAAAATGATTGACAATAATTCGTTTTTGCTGTTACTTCTTGGAGGGGGCTGTATTACAATAGCAGTAGTATCCTATTATGTGTTCGAAAAAATTTTTGGAAAACGAAATATTGGAGCGTAATAAGACATAATTTGCCTTGACTTTTTCTGATTATTCGTATATAATGATACGGAAATGCGTATTGTTTATACGAATAATCAGTATATCGGGGTGTGGCGCAGTTGGTAGCGCACTAGACTGGGGGTCTAGGGGCCGCAAGTTCAAGTCTTGTCACTCCGACCAAAATCCGTGCAAGAAACTGCACGGATTTTTTGTTTAACGTAAAACCTCGTATCGCTTGATACGAGGTTTTGTGTTTTTATATGTATTATCTGAATTTTATGTTTCCGTCGGTCATATCATCAACAATCGCCAGAGATTCAAGGCGGATTCCTTTATCGCGGATAAGCTTTCCGCCGCTTTGGAACCCTTTTTCGATAACGATACCTGCGCCGACCAGAGTTGCTCCTGAGTTTTCAATGATTTCCGCAAGGCCTAAGAGAGCACAACCGTTTGCTAAGAAGTCGTCAATAACAAGAACTTTGTCTTCCGGCTTTAAATATTCCTTAGCAACAATGACATCATATACTCTGCCGTGGGTAAAGGATTCAACCTTAGCGCGATAAACATCTCCGGCAATGTTTTTTGTGCTGTTCTTTTTAGCAAAAACCACAGGAACATTAAAATATTGAGCAACAACACAGGCGATTCCTATTCCGGAAGCTTCAACGGTCAGAATTTTGTTTATTTCTTCGCCCTCAAAGCGTTTCTTGAACTCTTTGCCAATCTCTTGGAAAAGAGTTATGTCCATACAATGATTTAAAAAGCTGTCAACCTTTAATACATTTCCTTCTTTAACAATACCGTCTTTTAATATGCGCTCTTTCAATAGTTCCATAGCATATATCCTTCTTTCTGAATGTACATGAAATAATTATATCATAGAGCTTTACATTTTTCAAGAACTTTCGCAATATATCTTCTTGACAAGAAAAAATAAAAATGTTACAATTATCTAAGATGGAAAGGGAGGATAATCCAATGAGAAATTTTCTTAAAAAAGTTGTTAGTTTGGTTATGATAGTAGGTATCCTTACAATTTCTGCTTTTGCAGGTTTTGTTGATATGCCCGAAAATGAGGCTGAAAAAGCAGCTCTCGAAAAAGCGGTTGAAAATGGGCTTATTAAAGGTATAAGTGATACTGAAATTGCTCCATATATGACGCTTACTCGTGCACAGATGGGAACAATAGTTGTGCGTGCTATGGGCGCAACAAGAGAAGCGAGTCTTGCAAAGTTTAAAGATACTCCTAAAAAGGCGTGGTTCTATACAGATATGAGCCGTGCAGTTGCTATGGGTGCTTTCGAAGGGGATGGCGGAGAAGCTCTCTATCCTAATAAAGAAATAACTTATCAGGAAGCGTTTTTGGTATTATCAAGAGTTTTTGATTTAAGATATGAGAAAGCAAACGCATTAGATGGCTATGTTGATAAAGAAAGCGTTGCAAAATGGGCAAAAAGCGGAGTCGCAAAAATTGTTTCCGGCGGATACTATGATGGGGAAAAACTTAATCCAACAGCGCCTATAAACCGTGTAGAGTTTGCGAAACTTATGGATAAGCTTGTAACGACATATATTGATACCCCCGGAACATATAAAGAACTTCCAAAGGGCAACACATTAGTTCGTTGCGACGGAGTTGTTTTTGACGGCGTTGAATTTGAACAGACTTCTTCTGTATATGAAGGCGATATAATTATAGTCGGCGACGGCGTTAAAGAAGTAGAATTCAAAAATATCAAAGGTGTTAATGCTGCTGTAAGAGGCGGAAGCGCTAAAATAAGCGGCGAAGTTGGTTTGATAAAGACTGCTGCTGCTGGTGCTTATCTTGTTCCGGATATGGACAACTACACATTAAGAGAATATGCCGACGGAACAAAAGGACAGATAGATGCATCCCTTGAAGGCTCTTACATTATTATCGAAAACTAATAATTAAAAGGCGGTCAAAAGACCGCTTTTTTTATTGAAAAATGTGATTATATTTCCCCACTTTTTTCCTTACATAAAAATTCCTAAGATTGCAAACAATAACTTTGAAAATCAACCAAAAAGGAGTTTTTAATAAAATGAAAGCAACCGGAATTGTAAGGAGAATAGATGATTTAGGCAGAGTTGTTATTCCCAAGGAAATAAGAAGAACTATGCGGATAAGGGAAGGAGATCCTCTTGAAATTTTTACGGAAAGTGACGGAACAGTTATATTTAAAAAGTATTCTCCCATAGGAGAACTTGGAGAATTTGCACGGCAATATGCCGAAGCCTTATCAAAAGCCTCAGGCCTTGCAACTTGCATTTCCGACAAGGATACAATAATTGCAGTTTCGGGCGTTTCCAAAAAGGAACTAAGTGACAAGAAAATATCGGCTCAGCTTGAAAAGATTATGGATGACAAAACAATTTTTGTTGCAAATTCAAGTAATAAAAAGGTAAGTATTATTGAGGATAATGAAAATCATAAAGCGGGAGTTGTGGCACCAATAATATATGAGGGAGACAGCATAGGTTCTGTAGTCCTTCTTGCAAAATCAGAAGAGGAGAACCCAACCGATATCGAAACCAAGCTTGTAGAAGTTGCAGCAGGTTTTTTGGGGAGAACAATCGAATAAAAATTTATATGTCAAAAGTATTTCTTTTGACATATTTTTTTGAAAAAGTGGGTTACATAATAATATAAAATTTGGAAAAAAAAGTAAAAATTCCCCATATAATAAGGATTTTTGCGATTTGAAAAATTTTTAAAAAGTATCGTTGAAAAAGAATAACTGTTATGGGATAATAGTGTTACAGACGGTCGTCGCCAAAGTTAACAAGGAAATATGGAGAAAAGTTATATGGAATTCACATTTATAGAAAGCATTGAAGAAGGCGAGATTTTAGTTGAATATAAAGCTATCAAAGGCGAAAAACATAAAATAATCGGAAGAGAAACATTTAAGGGCGACACAAGGGAGAATCTCTCCCCTGAGCTATTCTTTATAGAAGAAGAAGCTAAGTGCTGGTGCCGTTTCTTATGCGAGAATAAGGTATTGCCTTCATCCCTTAATCAAGTGTTAAGAGATGAGTTATACATTTAAACCCTGTTGATGTCTGCTCGGGTTGCAGACAGCCCCTTTTCAGTAGAGAAAACACCTTGTATTGTTGCATGGTGTTTTCTCTTTTTTTCTAGCAAATAAGGACGCCGTTTTTCTTGACAAAGGTCTTACTGTGTGGTAAAATGTATAAGATATCAATGCAAAGGAGCGTAAGACACAATGAAGTTTGCCATAATAAACGCTATGGTTTATGAAGACAATTTTTTTAAGAAGAAAAATATATTCATTGACAACGGATTGGTATCTGAAATTTCTGACGCAACTGCGGATGAGAGCCGTAGTCTATTTGATTTTGAAAATTGTTATGTTTTTCCCGGTTTTATTGATGTTCATGTGCATCTTCGAGAACCGGGTTTTTCGTATAAAGAAACTATTAAGTCTGGGACAAAGGCGTCTGCAAAGGGTGGATATACTGCCGTGTGCTCTATGCCAAATTTAAATCCTGTTCCTGACAGCGTATCAAACCTTCAAGTGCAGACAGACATAATTGAAAAAGATGCGGTTATCTCGGTTTATCCTTATGGCTCGATAACCTGTGGCGAAAAAGGCGAAGAGCTTTCCGATATGGAAGGAATGGCAGATTATGTTGTTGGCTTTTCCGATGATGGCAGAGGCGTCCAAAATGAAGAAATGATGAGAAGCGCTATGGAAAAGGCGAAAGAGCTTGATAAAATCATTGTTGCCCACTGTGAAGAGAATTCCCTTTTGAATGGCGGATATATACATGACGGCGAATATGCAAAAGCAAACGGGCACAAAGGTATATGCTCTGAAAGTGAATGGCTCCCCATAAAAAGAGATATTGAACTTTTAAAAGAAACAAAAGCAAAGTACCATGTATGCCATATTTCTACCAAGGAAAGTGTTGATTTAATCAGACAAGCCAAGGCAGATGGTGTTGATATAACCTGCGAAACGGGACCTCATTATTTGACTCTTTGCGATATGGACATAAAGGAAGAGGGCAGATTTAAAATGAATCCCCCAATCAGAAGCGCAGAAGACAGAGATGCACTGATTGAAGGAATAAAAGACGGCACAATTGATGTGGTTGCAACAGACCACGCTCCTCACTCGAAAGAGGAAAAGGGCAAGGGCTTAAAAGACAGCATGATGGGGGTTGTTGGAATCGAAACCGCCTTTCCGATAATGTATACCAACTTTGTTAAAACAGGGGAAATGAGTTTAGAAAAACTTGTTGAACTTTTGAGCATAAACCCATCAAAACGATTTGGTATAAAAACAGGGATTAAGGTTGGAGACATTGCAAACTTTACTGTATTTGACCTAAATGAAAAATATATTGTTGACCCTGATGAGTTTTTATCAATGGGAAAGGCCACACCTTTTGAAGGGGTTGAAGTTTACGGCAAGTGCAAGATGACCATTGCAAACGGAGAAATTGCATATATGGAGGAAAACTGATGAAACAAAGTTTATTTGATATAGTATCAAACAAGAAAATTGCACGGGATATTTATGAAATGGTGCTTTACGGAGATACCTCAGATTTGGTAAAACCGGGGCAGTTTATAAATATAAAGCTTGACGGTCTCTTTTTAAGACGACCAATCTCGGTTTGTGACTACGACGACAAAACCATAACCATCATCTATAAGGTTGTCGGCGAAGGTACAGAAAAAATGAGTAAAATGGATGGCGGAAAGCTGGATATTTTAACTGGCCTTGGCAATGGGTTTGATACAGAAAAAAGCGGGGACAAGCCTCTTTTAATCGGCGGAGGCGTTGGTGTTCCGCCAATGTTTAATCTTTGCAGAAGACTTATAGAAAAAGGCAAAGCTGTTACGGTTATTATGGGTTTTATGAGCAAAGAGGATGTTTTCTATAAAACCGAATTTGAAAAGCTTGGTGCAAAGGTTTATGTAACGACAAATGACGGCACAGAGGGAATGAAAGGCTTCGTAACCGACGCAATGAAAGAAATAGATGATTATACATATTTTTACACCTGCGGTCCTGAGCCTATGCTTAAAGGTGTGTATGACGCATCAAAAACATCAGGTGAACTTAGCTTTGAAGCCAGAATGGGCTGCGGTTTTGGAGCGTGTATGGGATGCTCCTGCGAGACAAAATATGGAAACAAGCGAATTTGTAAAGACGGTCCTGTTCTTAAAAAGGAGGAAATAATATGGTAGATTTAAGTGTTAATTTAGGCGGGCTTAGCCTTGATAACCCCATAATTCCTGCAAGCGGAACATATGGCTTTGGATATGAATTCTCTGAACTTTACGATATAAATATCTTGGGAAGTATCTCGTTAAAGGGTACAACAAAGGAGCCACGCTTTGGGAACCCGCTTCCCCGAATTGCAGAATGCAGAGAGGGAATGATAAACTCAGTTGGTCTTCAAAACCCTGGGGTTGAAAAAGTTATTTCCGAGGAAATTCCAAAGCTTCGTCAGTGCTTTAATAAAAAAGCGATTGCCAATGTTGGCGGATTTTCTCTTGATGAGTACACATATAACTGCGAAAAATTAGGGGCAGTTCCCGAAATTGGGATTATTGAAGTAAACATAAGCTGCCCTAATGTTCACGCAGGAGGTATGAGTTTTGGAACCGATGCGAAAAATGCGGCAGAGGTTACAAGACGGGTTAAGGCTGTTACGGACAAGCCTGTTTTCATAAAACTTTCTCCTAATGTTACTGATATTGTTGAGATTGCCAAAGCTTGTGAAGACGCAGGGGCAGACGGACTTACCCTTATAAATACTCTTATGGGAATGAAGATTGACTTAAAGACAAGAAAGCCTGTTATTTTCAACAAACGAGGCGGTTTTTCAGGTCCAGCAATTTTCCCTGTTGCAATCAGAATGATATATGATGTTTATGAGGCTGTCAAAATCCCGATTATGGGGGTTGGCGGAGTTGCAACTGCCGAAAATGTTATAGAAATGATGCTTGCAGGGGCGACAGCAGTGCAGGTTGGTGCGGCAAATTTAACAGAGCCGTATGTTTGCAAGAATATCATCGAAGAGCTTCCTGCTCTTTGTGAAAAATACAAAATAGAAAAGTTAGGCGACATTATAGGAGGTGCCCACTAATGGGAAAGGATGTAATTATTGCTTGCGACTTTGCCAGCAAAGAGGAAACTTTGAACTTTTTGGATAGGTTTACAGGAAGAAAGCCTTATGTTAAAATAGGTATGGAACTTTATTATTCAGCAGGTCCTGAAATCGTTAAGGAAATTAAAGAAAGAGGACATAAAATATTTCTTGATTTAAAGCTTTGCGATATCCCAAATACAGTTAAAAAATCAATGGCAGTTTTGTCTCGTCTTGATGTTGATATGGTAAATCTTCACGCTTTCGGAACAAAAGCAATGATGGAAGCGGCTCTTGAAGGCTTAACAAGAGAAGACGGAAGTCGTCCGCTCTTAATCGCAGTAACAATGCTCACATCAACAAGCGAAGAGAGAATGAAGAATGACTTGCTCATTGAAGCACCACTTGATGAAGTTGTTATGAAATATGCAAAGAATGCATCTGAATGCGGACTTGACGGCGTTGTATGTTCTCCTCTTGAAGCAAGCAAGGTTAAGGATGTTTGCGGAAAAGAGTTCTTAACAGTAACCCCCGGAATAAGATTTGCAGGCGGAGATGTTGGCGACCAGGTAAGAATAACAACACCTGAAAAAGCTAAAGAAATCGGCTCTGATTACATCGTTGTTGGAAGACCGATTACAGCGGCAGATGACCCTGTGGCAGCTTATGAAAGATGCGTAGCAGAATTTATCGACTAAACTTAGGAGGAAATAAAAATGGAAAACATTAAAACATTGATTGCACAGGATTTGTTAAGTATTGGTGCGGTATTTTTAAGACCGGAGGAGCCTTTTACATGGGCAAGCGGAATTAAAAGCCCTGTATATTGTGACAACAGACTTACTTTGTCTGCTCCAAAGGTTCGCGATGATATTGAAAATGCAATTGCCCAGACTGTTAAGGAGAAATATCCTGAGGTTGAAGTTCTTATGGGAACAAGCACAGCGGGTATCGCTCATGCGGCAATTTCAGCACACATTCTAGGCATTCCTATGGGATATGTAAGAAGCGGTGCAAAAGACCACGGCAGACAGAACCAGATTGAAGGAAAGCTTGAAAAAGGACAGAAGGTTGTTGTAATCGAAGACCTTATTTCAACCGGCGGTAGTGTTATCGAGGTTGTTGATGTGTTAAGAGAAGCAGGTGCCGAAGTTTTGGGCATCGTATCAATCTATACTTACGGAATGGAAAAAGGAATTAAGAGACTTAGTGAAGCAAATATTGAAAACACAAGTCTTACAGATTTTGATACAACAGTTGATGTTGCAGGAAAAATAGGGTACATTAAAGAAGAAGACAAGGAAAGACTTATAAAATTCCGCAATAACCCAAGCGACGAAAGTTGGATAAAATAATTTTAAAGGAGCGATTTTATGCGTAACCTTATAGATATTCTGGATTTATCGGTAAGCGAAATTGAAGAGCTTACCAACATCGCAGAAGACATAATTAAAAATCCTGAAAAATATCAGGAAAAATGTCGTTATAAAAAGCTGGCAACACTGTTTTTTGAGCCTTCAACAAGGACAAGACTCAGCTTTGAGGCGGCTATGATGGAGCTTGGCGGAAATGTTATCGGATTTTCAGAGGCTACATCAAGTTCCGCGGCAAAGGGTGAAAGCGTTTCTGATACAGTAAGAACTGTTGGATGCTATGCAGATATTATTGCCATGAGACATCCGAAAGAGGGCGCACCTCTTGCGGCATCTTTTAAAGCGGAAGTGCCGATTATAAACGCAGGAGACGGCGGGCACAATCACCCGACACAGACTCTCGCCGACCTTCTTACCATAAAGATGGAAAAGGGTGGCTTTGATAACCTTACAATCGGTCTTTGCGGAGATTTGAAGTTCGGAAGAACTGTTCATTCCCTTATAAACGCTATGTCAAGATATAAGAATATCAAATTTGTATTGATTTCTCCTGAGGAGCTTTCTCTTCCCGACTACATAAAGACGGGCGTTATTGAGAAAAATAATATTACATACACAGAGATAAGAGATTTGGAAGAGGCGGTAGCAGACCTTGATATTTTATATATGACAAGAGTTCAGAGAGAGCGCTTTTTCAATGAGGCGGATTATATCCGACTTAAAGACAGCTATATTCTTACTTTGGAAAAACTTGCAAATGCGAAAAAAGACCTTTGTGTTATGCATCCTCTTCCAAGAGTTAAAGAAATTTCTCCTGAGGTGGATGATGACAGCAGAGCTTGTTATTTTAAGCAGGTTAAATATGGTAAGTATATGAGAATGGCTCTTATCTTAAAGCTTTTGGAGGTAGAAATATGAATATAGACTCCATAAAAAACGGAATTGTAATTGACCATATTGCATCAGGAAACAGTATGGAAATTTACGAGCTTTTAAAGCTTGAAGAGCTTGATTGCTCTGTTGCAATTATCAAGAATGCACAGAGTCGAAAAATGGGGAAAAAGGACATCATAAAAATTGACGCTGATGTTGACATCAATTTTGATGTTTTGGGATATATTGACCCAAACATCACTGTTAATATTATCAAAGACGGCGTATTGGTTGAAAAAAGACATCTTTCTCTCCCGAAAGAGCTTGTTAATGTTATTGTGTGCAAAAATCCAAGATGCATAACCTCTGTTGAACAAGGAATAAAGCATATATTCAAACTTTCTGAAACTGAAAGCGGCGTTTTTCGTTGTGCTTATTGCGAAACAAAAGCAAAAAATCAGTAGAATTTGGAAGAAAAAACAGAAATTACAATGTTTATTATATAGTCATTGAGGCAAACTAAACTTGAAAACAAAACATCAAAAATTCAAATATTTTTAATGTTTTGGAAAATAAGGGAGGTGAGTCAGAAATGGCTAACAGAAGTAACAACAGCGTAGTAGTTCCAGAATCAAGAGCTGCTATGGATAAGTTTAAAATGGAAGCTGCCAACGAAGTTGGAGTACAGCTTAAGGAAGGTTATAACGGAGACCTTACTTCAAGACAGGCAGGCTCAATCGGCGGACAGATGGTTAAGAAGATGATTGAGAAGGCTGAAAAAGATTTAGCAAACGGTCAAAGTATGTAATTCTTTTATAGAAGAAAGACAAACCTGCCTTAAATTAGGTGGGTTTGTTTTTTAGTTGAGGTATATTATGAGGAAAATTCTCTATATTATCTTGTTGTGCCTTGCGGCTTATGCAGTTACATATTTTTACGGACTTAAAATAACAAATGACGGAACACCTTATGAAAAGCAAGTATTTGACAGAATAAAGGAAATTGATTTGGGTGCCGAGAATGGAATTGACATAAATAAGGCGACTAAATGGGACTTTATAAAGGTTTATGGAATCGGAGAATCTATTGCGGAAAAGATTATTAAGTATCGCGAAGAAATCGGCGGTTTCAGAGGGATTGAGGATTTGCTTGGCACAGAGGGAATAGGAGAAAAGAGACTGGATAAACTCAGAGAAATATTTAAGATTGAGAAAGAGGAGTCGCAAAATGGAAACAATTAAAGTTATAAAAAAGAGAAGAGCTGTAAGAGGTTTTGACCCCGAAAAACAGCTTGAAATTAAAGATGTTAAAACTATTGTTGAGTGCGGAATGTATGCCCCTATGGCTGTTAACAAGGTGTCATGGCATCTTACTATTGTACGCAACAAGGAGTTTTTGGAAGAGCTTTCAAGGGATGTTATCGCGCAGATGAGCATAAATCCGACAGATCATATAAAAATGCGACTTGCTATGCCTAATTACAGCCCGTTTTACCATGCACCAACGGTTATTTTCGTAACTGGCGACAAAAATAACACCTGCACAGGTGTTAATGCAGGTGCCGCAATTGAAAATATGTTGCTTGCCGCCAAAGACCTTGGAATTGACAGCTGTTGGATAGGTCTTGCCAATGATTTTCTTAAATCTGAAAAAGGCCAGGTTTATATGAATAAGCTTAATACACCAAAGGGTTACGAGATTATTGCCGCAGTTGCTCTTGGATACGGAAATGTTAATGTTCCTATGCCAAACAAACATTTTGACAAGATTGACGAAATTGTTAAATACATAGACTAACTATTTTTGAGCGAGATACTCTGTCACACCCATAAATATAGCCCATGCAACTTTTTGCTGATAACTTTCGGTCATAAGACGGGCGGATTCTTCTTTGTTGGAAAGAAATCCACATTCAACCAAGATTGACGGAACAGTTGCGTCTTTAAGAATGTATATGCTATTTCCGATTTTCATATTTCGGGTGTTTTGAGGGTCAGCATTTTTAATAAGGGAGGCTTGAACAAGTTCTCCGAGCTTTTCACTTTCAGATGATGAGGGGGCGCAAAATACTTGTGCTCCTTTATATTTTTCTTCTGAAAATTTGTTCATATGGATACTTATGAAAATGTCCGCCTTTTCTTTTTCCGACAGATTTTTTCTTGTTATAAGGTCAGATTTTTTCTGCGAAACGGTTTTCGGCCTGTCAGGGTCTGCGGTGTTTCTGTCAGAGTTTCTGGTCATAACAACTCTGCCGCCGTTTTCTTCAATAAAAACACGGAGGCAGTTTGCGATTTTTAAGTTTAAATCTTTCTCGATTGCGTTTCCCTCAGAAGCTCCGGCGTCTATCCCGCCATGCCCCGGGTCAATGGCGAAGGTCTTTCCTGATACAGGCGTTGAAAAAGTGCTTACTGTCTGACTTCGCTCGACAGAAAGGGAAGAGACAAAAATGACGGCTAAAACAAGAGTTAATGCGGTAAAAATAATATTTCCTCGCTTTATAGTAATAAACAAAACAACCACCTCGATAAAGTATATGAGATGGTTGTTAATTTTATTTAAAAGAAAAATCGAAGCAAAGTAAACGTTGCTTCGATTTGGAGCGGAAGACGAGATTCGAACTCGCGACGTTCACCTTGGCAAGGTGACGCTCTACCACTGAGCCACTCCCGCAAAAATTGTATTATCATTATACTTTGAAATACCCAAAAAGTCAATAGTTTGGCAGTAATTTTACAAAAAAAATAAAAATAGACATTTTGACGAAAAAAGTGAGCGTAAGTTTGGTAAAAATGACGAAACAAAAAAAGAAGTTAATTGTAGATTTTTTCACAATTTTTTGATATAATTAAAAAGGTATAGCGGTGGAAGTATGCTATATTGAAATTTATGAAAATCCGTTTGGAAGTTTACGGTAAAATAAACTTTCAATAATTCACTTATAGGAGGGTTTGTACTGATGAAAGAAACTATTGCTTTCAAAGGAACAAAAGAGCAGGAAGAAAGACTTATGGCTGTTATCGAAAGTCATAAAGGTCAGGAAGGTGCTGTTATACCGGTTCTTCACGAAGCACAGGGTATTTATGGCTATCTCCCTATTGAAGTTCAGGAAATGATTGCCGAAGGTCTTGATGTTCCGCTTGCTGAAATTTATGGTATAGTTACATTTTATAGCCAGTTCTCTATTAATCCAAAGGGTAAATACCAGATTGGTGTTTGTTTGGGAACAGCGTGTTATGTTAAAGGCTCTGGCGATATTTTAGACAAGTGTAAGGAAATTTTGGGTATTGATGTCGGGGAATGTACACCAGACGGTCTTTTCTCAATTGATGCAACCCGTTGTATCGGTGCTTGCGGTCTTGCGCCTGTTTTAACAGTTAACGATGATGTTTACGGCAGACTTGTTGTTGACGATGTTGAAGGCATTATCGCTAAATACAGAAATTAAGAGGTAAAAAAATGCGCTTATCTGATGTAAAATCTGTTTTAAATGCCAAAGTTTTAAGTGGTGAGAGTGAAAACCAGTTAAACGAGAAAGAGATTCACACTGCTTGCGGTTGTGATTTAATGAGCGATGTTCTGGCTTTTGTTAAAGACCAGACACTGCTCTTAACAGGACTTATCAATTCTCAGGTAATCCGCACAGCTGAGATGATGGACATTGTTGCTGTTTGCTTTGTAAGAGGTAAAATGCCAACAGAAGATGTTATCGAGCTTGCGAAAGAAAAGGGAATCAGTCTTCTTCAAACAGATTATCCGCTTTATCTTTCTTGTGGATTGCTTTATAGCGAAGGCCTTGGTGTAAAAAATGATTAAAAGATATGTTTTGTCGGGAGAGGATTTCTCCATAGCCGGAGAAGCTTCAAGCAGTTTCAAAGCTGTTTTAAAAAAGCTTGGAATTGACGCAGGTATTATCCGTAGAGTTGCTATTGCTATGTATGAGGCGGAAATTAACACAATTGTGCATGGCGGCGGCGGGGAATGTGAAGCGGAAATAGAGGGGAATAAAATTACTCTTGTTTTTCGTGACAAAGGCCCCGGTATCCCTAACTTAGACCTTGCAATGCAAGAGGGGTATTCAACTGCAACGGAGGAAATACGTGAGCTTGGGTTTGGCGCCGGAATGGGACTTCCGAATATTAAAAAATATACTGATAGTATGAATATTGAAACAGAACCTGGAAAGGGAACTACGGTGACATTGGTCATAAATCTGTGAGGTGAGTAATATGGAATATTTCCACTCGGTTACACTAGATACAAATAAATGTCATGGCTGTACGAATTGCATTACTCATTGTCCGACTGAGGCAATAAGAGTGCAAAACGGAAAGGCTAAAATCATTAAAGAGCGTTGTATTGACTGCGGAGAGTGTATTCGCGTTTGTCAGTCTCATGCAAAAATTGCTGTTGCAGACACTTTTGCAATGCTTGATGATTTTAAATATAATGTTGCTATGCCTGCTCCGTCTTTTTACGGACAGTTCAATAGTATGTTCACAATAGGTCAGATTCTTACAGCGTTTAAAAAGATTGGTTTTGACCATGTTTTTGAGGTGGCACGAGGTGCTGAATATGTCAGCGCCGCAACAAGATATATCCTTGAAAACGAAAATCCTAAAAAGCCGGTTATAAGTTCAGCTTGTCCGGCGGTTTTAAGGCTTATAAGAGAGCGTTTTCCAAACCTTTTGGGAAATGTCTTAAATATTATTTCTCCAATGGAGACGGCGGCTATTCTTGCAAGGCGTGAAGCCTCTGAGAAAACGGGCCTTGCTCCTGAGGAGATAGGTGTGTTCTTCATTTCCCCTTGCCCTGCGAAGGTAACGAGTGTAAAGTCTCCACTTACCCTTGAAAAATCAAATGTAAGCGGAGTTATAACCGCAAAGTCTGCTTTTAAGAAAATTATCTCTGTTATTGAGGACATTAAAGAGGAAGAAAATCTTTCTGTTTCCGGATATGAAGGTATTTTCTGGGCAAGAACAGGTGGAGAATGTTTGGGAACAGGCTCGGTTGACACAATTGCGGTTGATGAAATACATAATGTTATAACTGTTTTAGAAGAAATTGAAAACGGGAAAATGACATCTGTTGATTTCGTTGAGCTTTCTGCTTGTCCAAGCGGGTGCAGCGGCGGAGCCCTCAATATTGAAAACCCATTCTTGGCGTCAAGCCGAATTTCTCAGCAATCCAAGAAAAAACCTCAGCTAAAAGAGATTAAAGACCTTGATGTTGATGGTTTAAGATGGAAAAAAGAAGTTCAAAGCGTGACTTTCGCTCCTCTTGACAGTGACCTTGGTGAGGCAATGCGCAAAATGGAGCTTATGGAAGAAATTTATGAAAGACTTCCAAAACTTGATTGCGGTTCCTGTGGGTCTCCCTCCTGCAAAACTCTTGCCGAGGATATAGTAAGAGGATTTGCCAGTGAGAATGATTGTATTTTCTTAATGAGGGAAAAAGTTCGCGACCTTGCAAAAGAATTGTTTGAACTTAACGAGAATTATCGTGATTTTAAAAAAGAGGGATAGATATGAAAGTATCAGAGCTTATTAAAGCGCTAAATCTTGAAGTAATAACCGAGTCCAGCTATTCGGACAAGGAAGTAAACGGTTGCTACATCGGAGATTTGCTCAGCCGTGTAATGGGAAAAGCTCAGGAGAATAATGCGTGGATAACCATTATGAATAACATAAATATTCTTGCGGTTGCAACCCTTACGGAAGTTTCCTGCATAATCTTATGCGAAAATGTTGGCATTGACGAAAATGTTTTAGGTAAAGCCAATGAAGAGGGGATTGTCATTTTGAAAAGCCCCAAAAGCGCATATGAAATTGCAAATGAAATGGGCGAAATTTTAAAATGATTTATTATGATTTTCATATCCATTCGGCGTTGTCTCCTTGCGGAGATGAAGATATGACACCGAATAACATAGTAAATATGGCTGCTCTTGGTGGACTTGATGTCATTGCAATTTCCGACCATAACACAATCGGAAATGTGGCGTCTGCTATTAAAGTCGGCGAAGAATGTGGAATAAAGGTTATTCCTGGGATGGAAATTGAAACTGCGGAAGAGGTTCATATTTTAACTCTCTATCCTGATTTAAAATCAGCAGAGTATGTAGCGGACACAGTTTATGAAAGCCTTCCAGACATTAAAAACCGCCCTGAAATTTTTGGCAGACAGCTTAAAATGAATGAGATGGATGAGATAGTTGACATTGAGGAAAAACTACTGATTTCTCCAACAACTCTTTCTATTGAAAAAGTTTTTGAATTGGTTAAAGAAGCAGGAGGGTTATTTATCCCGGCCCATGTTGACAGACATTCATACAGCGTTTTAACTAACCTGGGATTTATCCCTGATAATCTTGACATAAAGCACATTGAGGTTTCAAAAAAGGTCAGCGTTTTAGAGGATTACCTAAACGCCAGACCTGAGCTTCGGAAATACGAAATTTTCAGAAATTCCGATGCTCACTACCTTGAAGACATCTCTTTAAATGATACCTTTTTGAATGTTAATGATGTGCTTGAAATTTTTAAGAGGTAATTTAATGGAAGAATTATCACTTCACATATTGGATATTGCAAAAAACTCTGTTAAAGCAAATGCTAAGCTTATAACAATCAAAATTGATGAAGACGAAAAGAAAAATCGTCTTACCATTGAAATTATTGATGATGGCTGTGGTATGAGCGAAGAGTTTTTAAAAACAGTTAAAAATCCGTTTTCCACAACAAGAACCACAAGGAAAGTCGGAATGGGAATTTCTCTTTTTGAAGCGGCCGCTGTCCAATGCGGCGGAGGTCTTGAAATTACCTCAAAGCTTGGAGAAGGAACAACTCTCAGAGCTGATTTTGAGCTTAATTCAATCGACAGAGCTCCGCTTGGGGACATTGCGGGAACAATGACGGTTTTAATATCAGGGTCTCCCGATATTGACTTTGTTTATTCTCATACTAAGAATGATAAAGAATTCAGAATGAACACAAAGGAAATAAGAGAGATTTTAGGCAATGTTCCTCTTGATAATCCGGAAGTTATAGGATGGATTGATGGATTTATCAATGAAGGAATAGAAGGTTTAAAGTAAATTATGACTCCTGAAAAGGGGTTTGGATATTTAATTTTTAAGGAGGTCAACTTATGAAAAGTTTGGCAGAATTACAAGAAATCCGTAACAGAGCTTTAAGTCAGGTTAATATGCGTAAAGAACGCGAAAACGGCACAAGAATCGTTGTCGGAATGGCAACTTGCGGTATCGCGGCTGGTGCTCGTCCTGTTCTTAATGCTTTTGCAAAAGAGATTGAAAAAAGAGGTCTTACTGATGTAACAGTTACTCAGACAGGCTGTATCGGTATGTGCCGTTTAGAGCCTATCGTTGAAGTGTTTGTTCCTGGTCAGGAAAAAGTTACTTATGTTCATATGACAGAGGATAAGGTTGCAAAGATTGTTGCAGAACATATTATCAACCAGAAACCTGTTGCAGAATATTTAATTAAAGCAGAAGAATTATAGTTTAGGAGGACAAAAAGATGAATATATACAGATCTCATGTATTGATTTGTGGTGGTACAGGCTGTACTTCTTCAGGCTCAAAAAAGATCCAGGCTGAGTTTGAGAATCAGCTTAAAGCTAACGGCATTGAAAACGAAGTTAAAGTTGTTCAGACAGGTTGTTTCGGACTTTGTGCTCTTGGCCCGATTGTAGTTGTGTATCCAGAGGGTGCTTTCTACAGTCGTGTTGAAGTAGAAGACATTAAGGAAATCGTTGAAGAACACCTTTTAAAAGGCCGTATTGTTACAAGACTTTTATACCACGAAACAGTTGAAGAAGACGGTATTAAGTCTATTAACGAAACTAATTTCTACGCAAAGCAGAAGCGTGTTGCTCTTCGTAACTGTGGTGTTATAAACCCAGAAAACATTGATGAATATATCGCAGCTGACGGTTATCAGGCACTTGGTAAAGTTCTTACTGAAATGAGCCAGGAAGAAGTTATCCAGCTCGTTAAAGATTCCGGTCTTCGTGGTCGTGGCGGCGGTGGCTTCACAACCGGTATGAAATGGGATTTCACATATAAGGCTCAGGGCGACCAGAAATATGTTGCTTGTAACGCCGACGAAGGTGACCCAGGTGCATTTATGGACCGTTCTATCTTGGAAGGCGACCCGCATTGTATTATTGAAGCTATGGCAATCGCAGGCTATGCAGTTGGTGCAAATCAGGGCTATATCTACATAAGAGCTGAATACCCGATTGCAGTTGACAGACTTAGAATTGCTATTAATCAGGCAAGAGAATACGGCTTGCTTGGTAAGAATATTTTTGACACAGGCTTTGATTTTGACCTTGACATCCGTCTTGGTGCCGGTGCATTCGTTTGTGGTGAAGAAACAGCTCTTATTACATCCATCGAAGGAAAGCGTGGCGAACCTCGTCCTCGTCCACCATTCCCAGCAGTTAAGGGCCTCTGGGGCAAACCAACCCTCCTTAACAATGTTGAAACTTATGCAAATATTCCACAGATTATCTTAAATGGTGTTGATTGGTTCAGAACAATGGGTACTGAAAAGTCTAAGGGTACAAAGGTGTTTGCTCTTGGTGGTAAAATCAACAACACAGGTCTTGTTGAAATTCCTATGGGAACAACACTCCGTGAAATCATTGAGGAAATCGGTGGGGGCATTCCAAACGGTAAGAAATTTAAGGCAGCTCAGACTGGCGGTCCTTCCGGCGGATGTATCCCTGCTCACCTTATTGACACTCCAATTGACTACGATTCTCTTATCGAAATCGGCTCAATGATGGGTAGCGGCGGTCTTATAGTTATGGACGAAGACAACTGTATGGTTGACATCGCTAAATTCTTCCTTGAATTTACTGTTGATGAATCCTGCGGTAAATGTACTCCTTGTCGAATTGGTACAAAGAGACTTTATGAATTATTAGAAAAGATTACAGATGGTAAAGGAACAATGGAAGACCTTGACAGACTTGAAGAACTCTGTTACACAATTAAGAATTCTTCACTTTGCGGTCTCGGTCAGACGGCTCCAAACCCGGTTCTCAGCACACTCAGATACTTCCGTGATGAGTATATTGCTCATGTTCAGGATAAGACTTGTCCTGCCGGTGTTTGTAAGAAGCTTGTTAAATACGAAATTGTTGCTGATAAGTGTAAGGGATGTAGTCTTTGTGCAAGAAAGTGTCCTGTTGGTGCAATTTCCGGCGAGATTAAATCTCCATTCGTAATTGACCCGGACAAGTGTATTAAGTGTGGCGTATGTATGGATAGCTGTAAGTTTGGCGCTATTGAGAAACATTAAGGAGGAACTTTTGCTATGGAAAATGTAAATATTAAGATAAACGGACAAAGCTTAAGCGTTCCGGCAAATTATACAATCCTTCAGGCAGCAAAGGAAGCGAATATTGATATTCCAACTCTTTGTTACTTAAAGGACCTCAGCGAAACAGGTTCTTGCAGAATGTGTGTCGTTGAAATCAAAGGAGGAAGAGCTCTTCAGGCTGCTTGTGTATATCCGGTATCTGAAGGACTTGAAGTTTTAACAAACACTCCAAAGGTAAGAGCTGCAAGAAAAGCAACTCTTGAACTTATTTTATCAAACCACGACAGAAAGTGCTTAACTTGCGTTAGAAACCAGAACTGTGAGCTTCAAACACTTTCTGAAGATTTAGGTATTACAGATATCGCTTATGAGGGCGAAATGAACGAATACACAATTGATGAACTTTCTCCGTCAATCGTCAGAGATAACAACAAGTGTGTTCTCTGCCGTCGTTGCGTAAGCGTGTGTAAGAATGTTCAGACAGTTTCTGTTATTGATGCAACAGAGAGAGGCTTTAAAACAACAATCGCTTCTCCTTTCAACAAATCTCTTGGCGAAGTTCCTTGTGTAAACTGCGGTCAGTGTATCGCTGCTTGTCCTGTTGGCGCACTTCGTGAAAAGGACAACACAGAAGATGTTTGGGCTGCTATTGCTGATGAAGACAAGTATGTTGTTGTTCAGACAGCTCCTGCTGTTCGTGTTGCTCTCGGCGAAGAATTCGGTTACCCGATTGGAACTGCTGTAACAGGCCAGATGGCTGCTGCTCTTCGCAGAATGGGATTTGACAAAGTATTTGATACAGATACAGGCGCGGACCTTACAATTATGGAAGAAGGAACAGAGTTTATTAACAGACTCAAAAATGGCGGTAAGCTTCCGCTTATCACATCTTGCAGCCCTGGTTGGATTAAGTTCTGTGAACATAACTTCCCTGACTTTATTGAAAACCTTTCAAGCTGTAAGTCTCCTCACCAGATGTTTGGTGCGGTAATCAAGTCTTACTACGCTGAAAAGATGGGTATTGACCCTGCTAAAATAGTTGTTGTTTCTGTTATGCCGTGTATTGCTAAGAAATTCGAAGCAGGCAGACCTGAAATGGAAGCTAAATACCGTGATGTTGATTTTGTTATTTCAACTCGTGAGCTTGCAAGAATGATTAAGCAGGCAGGTATCAGATTTACTGAGCTTCCTGAAGAGAAGTTTGACAATCCGTTTGAAGAAGCAACAGGCGCCGGCGTTATCTTCGGTGCAACAGGCGGTGTTATGGAAGCTGCTCTTAGAACTGTAACAGAAATCTTAGAAGGCAAGACCTTTGATAAGGTTGAATATGAAGCAGTTCGCGGAACAGAAGGTATTAAGGAAGCAACATTAACAGTTGCAGGAACAGAAGTTAAAATTGCTGTTGTTTCCGGTCTTGGTAATGCAAGAAAGCTTTTAAACGATATAAGAGCAGGCAAAGCAAACTATCACTTCATCGAAATTATGGCTTGTCCTGGTGGCTGTGTAACAGGTGGCGGTCAGCCAATCGTATCTGCAAAAACACAGGCTGAATGTGATGTTAAGGCACTTCGTGCTGCTGCTCTTTACAGCGAAGACGAAAGAGCAACTCTCAGAAAGAGTCACGAAAATCCAGACATTAAACTTCTTTATTCTGAGTTCTTTGGTGAACCAGGTAGCCACAAGGCGCACGAGCTTCTCCATACTCACTATACAGAAAGACCAAAATTCTAAAATAAAAGGCAGACACTTTTGTGTCTGCCTT
>JAZOAF010000157.1:0-1950 GCA_045595345.1 Clostridia bacterium
CAGGCAAAGCTTTCCCTTACAGCCTTAATAAGACTTGCAGAAATATATTCCTCAATAACCGCCTCTAAAACGGTTATTTCGTCAGGCTCATATATAAGACCGCCTTTATTTACTTTTTTTCCTTTTGTCAAAGGGAGAATAGTTTTAACCTCAGGGGCCTGAGTCATCATTGAGATATACTTTGTTGACACGATGGCAACCTCTTTATATTTGCCGTCTTTAAAGTCCTGACAAAGTTCTTTTGCAAGAGAAGACGCATCTTCATAAGAAAAGCTTTCTGCTTTCAGAACGGGTCTTCCGTATCTTTCGCAAATCTTTTTCCCGATAGGAATTATTTTTGCATCAGGAAGGGTTGCCACAAGCCTTGTTATGTTGGCGTTATAGCCGCCAGCCAGACCTCTGTCTCCTGCTACAACGATATAACAGATTTCTCCCTCGTCTGATTTTCTCATATATGCGCTTTTTTCACATTCCTTCGCCGAAGTCAAAAGATTAACCGCCTCGTCAAGAGACTCTTTATACTGCCTGCTTTTGTTCATATTCTCCGTTGCGCTTCTTATTTTTGCAGAAGCAACAAGGCCCATAGCAGTTGTCAGATGAAGAGTTGAGTTAATACTTTTAATTCGGGTTTTAAGACTTTTTATATCCTTTCCCATAAGCCTACTCCTTCATCTCGGAAAGAGCTTTTTTAAGGGTTTCCAAATCCTCATCGTCGCAGAAATTAGCTTCAAAGCGTTTTAAAAGATTCTCATATTTGCTTTCCAAAAAGTCAAAAAGTTTTTCCTCATAAGATGCAACATCTTTTACGGGAACATCGTTTAAATATCCATTGGTTACGGCATAAACGATTGCAACCTGACATCCGACGCGGATTGGGGCATTTCTCTTCTGCTTTAAGACTTCAACAATTCTCTCGCCGAGGGCAAGTCTTGCCTTAGTATCAGCGTCAAGGTCGCTTCCGAACTGAGCAAAGGATAAAAGCTCACGGTACTGAGAATATAAAAGTTTAAGCTCTCCTGAAACCTTTTTCATTGCTTTAAGCTGAGCCGCTCCGCCAACACGGCTTACGGAAATACCGGGGTTGATAGCCGGCATAACGCCTGCGTGGAAAAGCTCAGTTTCAAGGAATATCTGGCCGTCTGTAATTGAGATTACATTGGTCGGGATATAAGCGGAAACATCTCCCGCCTGAGTTTCGATAAGAGGAAGAGCCGTTATTGACCCTCCGCCGTATTCAGGGGCAACACAAGCTGCTCTCTCTAAAAGTCTTGAATGGAGATAGAAAACATCGCCTGGGTAAGCTTCTCTGCCCGGTGGTCTTCTTATAAGAAGTGAGAGGGCACGGTAAGCGATTGCGTGTTTGGATAAATCGTCATAGACGATTAAAACATCTTTCCCCTGTTCTCTGAAATATTCCGCCATAGCACAGCCTGAATATGGAGCGATATATTGAAGTGGTGCCATTTCAGATGCTGATGCGGAAACAATAATTGTATATTCCATCGCCCCTGCCTTTTCAAGCTCTTTTGCAAGGGAAACAACAGCGGTATTTTTCTGGCCGATAGCAACATAGATACAGATTACATCTGTATTTTTCTGGTTGATAATTGTATCTATTGCAATCTCGGTTTTACCCGTCTGTCTGTCGCCGATGATAAGCTCTCTCTGGCCTCGTCCGATTGGAATCATACTGTCGATTGCCTTGATACCTGTCTGCAAAGGAACGCTAACGCTCTTTCTTTCTATAATTCCGGGAGCTTCTGCCTCAATAGGTCTTTCCTCTTTGGTGTCAATCGGGCCTTTACCGTCAATAGGATTACCAAGGGCGTCCACAACTCTGCCGAGGAGGGCATCGCCGACAGGAACGGAAACGACTCTGCCTGTTCTTTTAACGGTTGAGCCTTCCTTTATATCGTTTGTGTCGGAAAGAAGGGCAACTGAAACAGTTTC
>JAZOAF010000158.1:0-16555 GCA_045595345.1 Clostridia bacterium
GCATCGATAAACGCTGCCTCTCCACCAAGCTTCTGAGCCTCTGCTGCAATATGAAGCGCAACGGTTGTTTTACCTGAGGATTCAGGACCGTAAATTTCGATAATTCTTCCTCTCGGAACACCGCCTATACCAAGGGCGGCATCAAGAGCAATTGTGCCTGTCGGGATTGCATCAATCTTAACCGCAGGCTTTTCTCCAAGGCGCATAACCGCACCTGAACCAAACTGTTTTTCTATCTGTCCGAAAACGCTTTCCAGCGCTTTTTTCTTTTCATCGTTCATTTTCATTACCCCTTTCCTACTAGTTTAATAATATCCTAATTTTCGAGTCGTGTCAACATTTTTTTGCGTAGTCCAAGGCAAGACTTTTCGCCTTTAAAACCGCACTTTTTCTTACATCTTCACGACTGCCTTCAAAATGACATTTATAGGCAATTGTGCCCCCTTTATGAGAGATTGCAATGTAAACAAGACCAACGGGTTTTTCCGCTGTTCCCCCTGTGGGACCTGCAATTCCCGTTATGCCGATTCCAATGTCTGCTTTAAAGGAAAGTCTTACTCCCTTTGCCATACTAAGTGCGGTCTGATAAGAAACCGCTCCGAAAGAGTCAAGGATTTCTTTTTTAACTCCTAAAAGTCTCTCCTTTTGCTCATTAGAATAGGTTACAAAGCTTCCGTCAAAGCAGGAGGATGAGCCTGAAACCCCAGTTATTCCTGCCGCAAAAAGACCTCCCGTGCAGCTTTCCGCCGAAGTTATTTTAAGATTTTTTTCGGTAAGAAGTTTAACAAGCTCTTCCATCTTTACTCTCCAACCTTTATAACTTCCTCGTTCTCTACTGCTGTCTTTAACATTTCTTCAAAGTTTTCATACAGCTTTTCCGCCTCAACAAGTTCCTCAATTGTAGGCTTTGTTTTCGGATGCTTCGGAACAAAAATTGTGCAACAATCCTCATAGGGAAGGATTGATGTTTCATAGGTTCCTATTTCTTTTGAAATCTTTACGATTTCTTCTTTATCCATTCCGATAAGAGGACGGAAGACAGGAAGGGTTACCACGCTGTTTGTTGCGTTTAAGCTCTCCATTGTCTGAGAAGCAACCTGACCTATGCTCTCCCCCGTAATGAGAGCCTGTCCCCCTGTTTTTTCTGCAACCATCTGAGCAATTCGCATCATCATTCGGCGCATAATTACAGTTAAAAGAACCTTCGGGCATTTATCGATTATTTCAAGCTGAATATCTGTAAACGGAATAATATGAACTCTCATATTCCCGCAATATTCTGTCATAATTTTTGCAAGGTCAATTACCTTTTCCTTTGCTCTGTCGCTGGTATACGGATGGCTGTGGAAGTGGACCGCTTCAAGACGGACACCGCGCTTTGCAATCATATATCCTGCAACGGGGCTGTCAATTCCGCCTGAGAGAAGAATGGTCGCTCTGCCATTTGTTCCAACAGGCATTCCGCCTGCGCCCTTAATCTTTTTGGTATAAACAAAGGCGTCTCTTCTGATTTCCACCATAACAGTTATGTCAGGGTTATGCACATCAACTTTAAGGCGCGGAAAATGTGATAAAATTCTTCCGCCCATTTCAGCCGCAAGTGCAGGCGAATTAAGAGGAAAGCTTTTATCCTCTCTCTTCGCCTCAACCTTAAAGGTCTTTCCTTCAAGGTCCTCTTCTTTAAGGCATTCTACCGCCGTTTTCTCTATATCGTCAAGTGTCTTTGCGCATCTTACCGCAGGACAGATGTTGGCAACGCCGAAAACCTTTTTAAGTGACGCTAAGGTTTCATCAGCATCCGCTCCGTCTGTACTTTCAACATAGATGGTGGACTGTGCCGCAAAGATATTAAAGTTTCCGATTTTTTTAAGGCGAGCCTTAATGTTGTCTAAGAGCTTCTTCTCAAAGACAGGCTTATTAAGTCCCTTTAAGGCAAGCTCTCCGTATTTTAAAAGAAATAAATCCGCTTTCATCTGTATCTTCCTTTCAATCTATTTACGCATAAGCGCTCTGTTTCGTTTTACTGTTTTGATAAGACAGTCCAGAGCATAATCAATTTCCTCTGCCGTCGTAAACTCGCTGAGGCTGAACCTGAGTGTTCCGTCAATTAAATTTCTGTCAACCCCCATTGAAGAGAGGACATAGCTCGGGCCTTTTTTATGACTTGAACAAGCCGAGCCTGAGGAAACATAAACCCCCTCAATTTCAAGACTGTGCAAAAGCACCTCGGACTTTGTTCCTGCAAAGGAAACATTTAAAATGTGCGGAGCACACTCTTTCGGAGTATTGACCTTAATATCAGGAATATTCTTTTCAATCCCCTCTTTAAGACGAAGAAGAAGCGCTCTCATTTTCTCTTCCTTTTCCATAATGTTTTTCTGGGAAAGGGCAGAGGCGAGACCAAACCCGTATATGCCGTGAACATTTTCCGTTCCAGGTCTTAAATTATTCTGCTGTCCGCCACCGAAAATAATCGGCGCAATTTTTGTTTTATTCTTGATATAAAGAGCGCCCACACCTTTCGGGCCGTGAATTTTATGAGAGCTGAGGCTTATTAAGTCTGCCCCGATTTTCGCCGCCGTAAAAGGGAACTTCCCATATGCCTGAACGGCGTCAATATGGAAAACGCCGTTTGGGTTTTTGCTCTTTAAAATCTTACTCATAGATGCAAGAGGCATAACCGCACCTGTTTCGTTATTAACAAACATGGCCGTAACCAGAACCGTATCAGGTCGGACCATTTTTGCATATGCGTCTATATCAATAATTCCGTCTTTTTTTACGGGTATTTTTTCCACTTTATAGCCACGCTCACTAAGATATTCAAGGGTAGAGAGTACCGCAGGGTGTTCAACTGCGGTAGTTAGGATGTGCTTGCCGCGGTTAGCTTTTATTGCGCCTCTTATGGCAAAGTTATCCGCTTCTGTTCCGCCTGATGTGAAAAAAATCTCATTGGGGCTTACCCGTAAGGATTCGCTTATGGTTTCTTTCGCAAATTTAATAAGCTTTTCCGCCTCTATCCCTTTCCTGTGAAGAGATGAGGGATTTCCGTAACTTTCCCGCATAGCTGCGCTCATTTTTTCAATGCACTCATCAAACATTTTAGTCGTTGAGCTGTTGTCAAGATATACCTCCATGGGCTTTGCCTCCTTCCTTCCTGATTATTTCAGGAAAATTCAGTCCACATTCTATAATATGCCGCGAAATTCCCTTTGTCACCAATTTGCGACATTTCTCTCATTCAGTTTAAAAGGGAAGTTTAAAAACTCCCCTCATAGTCTCTTTATATTGCTTCGGTTTTGCGTCTTATAACCTTAATCGGAATTTTAACTCCTGAAAACGGCTCAACGCCCTTTCCTCTCTGAACCTCGCCGATAGACTCAGCGGCAGAGCTTTCCCTGTAACCAAGCTTTGTTTCGATGTCTGCAAGTTCTCTCTCAAAAAGCTGGATAGATTCAAGAGAATTTCTGCGAAGCTCTGTAACTTCGTTTCTCAAATGCTCAATCTTTCTTGTTTCGCTTTCATACATATTGCGGAGAGCACGGCGTTTAAGCTCAATCTCACGGTTAGCCTCAGCCTTTTTATCTTCAATCTCAGCCTCGGCAACCTTTTTCATTTCAAGAATATCATTCTTAGCTTCTTCGCGCAATTTGTCCGCGTCAACATGAGCTCTTTCAAGAACGGAAACAATTATTTCCCTCTTGCTTTGGAGCTCGTCATATTTTTCATAAAGAGCCTCTTTTTCCGCAGTTATTTTCGCAATTTCCATATCCTTTTCGCGACTTTCCTGCGCATATTTATCGTCAAGCTCTCTTATATAGTCATAAACATCAGCTTTTTTGAAACCAAAAAGCCTTTTTCTGAATTTCTGCCCAGCCATTTAAGACACCTCCGGCATTATCACATTATTACTATATAATTTTACAATATTTTTTAAAATTAGTCAATATATAATTGAATTTTTCGCAATGTTGTTGTATAATGTCTTTATAAGTGTTTAAAAAGGGGTTTTCTTATGCTGAAAAAATCTTTAATCGAGTTTATTTTCACCGCAGGCTCAATTGAGCGGTGGAATGACCATATCCGCCCTGCAAAGGGCTTTACAGAGCTTGATAAGCAGGCTCACAAAATGATTTATGCCTACACGCTTTCCGGTCTTTCAAAGGATACTGACCGCCTTTTACTTGCGGAAGGATGTATCTTTGAATTCTTGCACAGACTTGTTTTAACAGACATAAAACCCCCTGTTTTCCACCGTCTCAGAGCGGAAAAAGGAGAACAGATAAACCAGTGGGTTCTTACCTCTTTAAAGGAAGACCTTGAAGAAATCCCCGGTGGTTTTTATGAAAGATTTTGCAGATACTATGAAGACCCGTCCTACTGCGAAAATGAGAAAAAGCTTTTGGAGAGCGCCCACTATCTTGCAACAAAGTGGGAATTTGATATAATTTATCCGTACAACACCACCTGCTACGGAATTGACAAGACTCATCGTGAAATTGACCTTAAACTTGACAGCTTTAAAGAGCTTCCCTATTTTGATGAGTTTGTTCACAACGAAAATCTTAAAAGCTTTGCAAACCTTTTGGGTCAGCTCCGTTTCCAGCAAAGATGGTCAAAAACCCCTAGACTCCCCGCAACCTCTGTTATGGGGCATATGCTTATTGTTGCGGTTTTATCTTATCTTTGCTCCTGCGGAATTACTCCTTGCAAAAAAAGACTTTCCAACAACTTCTTCGGCGGTCTTTTCCACGATGTCCCCGAGGTTTTGACAAGAGACATTGTGTCCCCTGTCAAAAAGTCAGTCGAGGGCCTTGATGAGCTTATAAAGGAAATCGAAGAGATTCAGATGAAAGAAACAATCTATCCTCTTATTCCAAAAACTTGGCAGGATGAACTTGAATATTTCACAAAGGACGAATTTTCAACCAAAATCCAAAAGGACGGCGAAACTGTCTACCTTACAACCGAGGAGATAAACGAAAGCTATAACGAGGATAAATATAGCCCCATTGACGGACAGATTATCCGCCACTGCGATATTTTCGCGGCATATATTGAAACATATTTTTCCCATATAACAGGGGTAACCTCCCCTATGCTTCGTGAAGCCAACAAGGAAACCTATAAGGCATACAAAAAGGCAAACCTTGGCGGTCTTGACTTCGGAAAGATTTTTGAATACTTTAAAATTTAAATAAGAAAACTCCTGAGATTTTCTCAGGAGTTTATTCTTTTAGAAGAAATAGTCAGCGTCCGCTATCCAGCTTCCGTCTGTATTCTTAACAAGTCTGATTCTGTCTTTTCTCTCGTCCGCGCCGGAAACAACCTTAAATTCCACATCCACGGCGTCTACTATTCTTATTCCGCAGCTTAAATATGCGTCTTTAAGCTCTGCTCTCTGGGAGAAGATTCTTATTCTCGTTATATCCGTGTCATAGTTTCCGTTCTTCCAGCCGTCATAGAGGTCTTTGATGTCCGTTTTTTCAAAGGTTTCAAGAACTCTTTCTTCGGCGATTACCTTAGCGGTATCAAAGCTTACCCCATTTACCAGTCCAAGATATTCAATAAGCTTATCTGAGAAAGTCTTGACCAAGGATTTGGCGTCATCCTCCATAATAAAGGATACATAATCGTCAACCACCGCATATATAGCGTCAAGCTCTGCTTCATATTCTTTTGTATTATCCCTGGGGACTGTCTGAAACTGACCAAATTCCTTGTCCTTTTCATCAAAGTCCATAAACCAGGTTTCTTCCTGCTTAGCAGTACCTTGGCAACCGCAAAGGAAAGCCATGAGCAGAACAACGAGAATACAAATTTTCTTCATATCTTCTCTCCTATTTCATAAAGGTACAAATAATATCCGTTACCAAAACAAATATAATCGCCATAGCAATTATAATTTTTGCGCCGCCTCCCATTTTATTTAAGCTTTTATTCAGGAATGGCTGTGCGATATAAACACAGATAAGTTCAAAAACCGCAAGAGAAATCGTGTTTTCACAACAGATTCGTCCGTTGATATTATAGAGCATTCCGCTATAATTCCAGGGGGCAATCCCGAAAATAAGTTCATAAACCCATGAACCCAAAAATTCAAGAGCACCGAAAAGAACAACGGACATAACAACCAGCAAAACAGGTGTCGGGTTTATGTCTTTATCCTTGCCGTACTTTTTTATTAAATTGAAAATAAACATAACAAGCATTATGCACAGTCCATAGAAAGGAGCATATGGGCCGTAAAGAATTCCCGTTTCAACTCCGTTTGGATTTATCGCCCAGGAAAGAACAAATCTGTAAATCCACAAAACCACGCTGTATATGAAAAAGCTTATTATATAATTCAAAGCGCCTGCTTGTTGTCTTTTCTTTAAAGCCACGGCTCCTCACCTCTTTAAAAATCTTTTAATTACCTCAGCCGAATTATCCGCCGCCATTTTCATAAAGGCAGGATAGTCCATATTCGCTTCGCCGTCTGCACTGTCGGAAATGGCACGAACAACGCAGAAATCAACACCATTTACATAACATACATGCCCTATGCTTCCGCCTTCCATTTCGCAGGCAATCGCGGAAAAGTTTTTCTTTATCTTTTCTTTCTGTTCTTCCGTTGCAATAAACTGGTCTCCTGAGGCAATAACCCCTCGTCTGACCTTTATATTAAGTTCCTCGGCACACTTTGCAAATTTCTCTGAGAGCGCCTCGTCGCAAGGAATTTTAACAATATTTATTCCCGACAAAAGTCCAACCGGGTCTCCCAGAGGGGATGTATCCATATCGTGCTGAACAACCTCTGTTGCAACGGCAATATCGCCGATTGAAAGCTCCTTTGAAAGAGTTCCCCCAACCCCCACATTAATAATTTTCTCAGGGGCGTATCTGAGTATCATAGTCTGGGCACAGATTGCGGCAAAAACCTTGCCGATTCCGCATTGAGCGGCAACAACTTCCGTCTCGCCCACAGTTCCGCTTATGTATTCAACTCCGCTTATAACCTCGATTTTCTTATTTTCGATTATGGCTTTGATTCCGTCAATCTCAGGCTTCATCGCCCCTATAATTCCAATCATTTTTTAAAACTCCCTGCTATCTAAAACTATGGTAAACGGTCCGTCGTTTAAAAGAGCAACCTTCATATCCGCCCCGAAAATTCCGCTCTCGGTCTTTTTGAATCTATCCTTACAAAGAGAGATAACATATTCATAAAGGTCGTTTGCTTCTTTTGGCGGCGCCGCCTCAATAAAGCTTGGGCGGTTTCCTTTTCTGCAATTTGCATAAAGGGTGAATTGGGAAATAACCAAAACCTCAGCATCCACATCCTCGGAGCTTAAATTGGTTTTCCCCTCGCAATCGTCAAAGATTCGCATTTTATATATTTTATCAATGAGTTTATCCGCAATCTCCTTTGTGTCTCCTGCACCCACGCCCAAGAAGAGCAAAAGTCCATGTCCGATTTCCCCTACGGTTTTGCCGTCAACCGTTACAGAGGCTTCTTTAACCCGCTGAATTACAAATTTCATAAATTCTCTCCAAAAAATAACAAAAAATAAAATCAAGAAAGCTTTTCGCCACTCTTGATTTTATCATATTTTTCATCTTTCGTCAATCTTTTATTATTTATTTATCTCCCCGTA
Source organism: Clostridia bacterium (assembly GCA_045595345.1). Taxonomy (GTDB): domain Bacteria; phylum Bacillota; class Clostridia; order Monoglobales; family Monoglobaceae; genus SIG454. Next base: position 7,641 of record JAZOAF010000158.1, read on the forward strand.
GAAGTCCATAAGGGTCTTGCAGGAAGAATTAAGTTTTTCCTTTTCTTCCTCCGTCATATCAATTTCAAGAATTTCCTGTATTCCGCTTCGTCCGATAATGCAGGGGACACCTGTGTAAACACCGTTTTGACCGTATTCCCCCGTCAGCTTTGCCGAAACGGTCAGCACGCTGTTTTCATTCCCCAGAATTGCTTTCGTAAGCCTTACCATTGACATACCTATTCCGTAATAGGTTGCATTTTTTGCTTTGATAATTGTATACGCCGAGGTCTTTACCTGCTCACTTATTTTCTCCAAATCCTTGGCGCAGAATTCATTATCTTCATCGCAGATATCAAGAACTTTTTTCGTTGCAAGATACGCCTGAGACCAGGGAACAAACTCGCTGTCCCCGTGCTCGCCCATAACATAGCCGTGGATATTTCTCGGGTCAACGGAGAAATAATCCCCCACCATATAACGCAGTCTTGCAGTATCCAGTATTGTGCCTGTTCCGATTACTCTCTTTGAGTTAAACCCCGAATATTCCTGAACAACTCTTGTCATAATGTCAACGGGGTTTGTTGCAACAACAATAATCCCCATAAAACCTGACTCCATAATGCCCTTTGTGACGCTTTTTAAAACATTGGCATTTCTTTGGAGAAGGTCAAGACGGGTTTCCCCCTCTTTTTGTGCAACACCCGCTGAAACAACAACTATGTCTGCGTCACGGCAGTCCTCATAAGTTCCCTCGCTAATACGCATATTAGTTTGAGCAAAGGGCACACCGTGATTTAAATCCATCGCCTCGCCTTTGGCTCTTTCTCTGTTTATATCTATTAGAACAAGTTCGTCGCAGGCTCCCTGATTAAGCATAGCATAAGCATAGCTCATTCCAACCATTCCCGTTCCTACAACGGCAACCTTTCGGCTGTCGGGATAAGAATAAAATTTCAAAATACTCCCTCCTCATTTTCTTAATATTATGTGTATTAAAATAAAATTTATTATTTTTTCAAAAAAATAGTGCAATTTCATTATTGTTATGCTATAATTATTATGTATAATTGTTTTTAAATGCAGAAATGAGAAAGGACTATGGTTATGGTAAATATTATCGAGGTCTTAAAAGCTATTGTCTTTGGTATTGTTCAGGGAATAACCGAGTGGCTTCCAATAAGCAGTACGGGGCATCTTATTCTTTTAAACCAGTTTCTTAATTTAAGTCTCAGCGATGACTTCCTTAATATGTTTAAGGTGGTTATCCAGTTTGGCTCAATACTTGCAGTTGTTGTTCTTTTCTTCAATAAGCTCAACCCCCTCTCCCCCAAGAAAACCGTATCAGAGAAAAAGGATACCTTAAATCTCTGGCTTAAAGTTATCGTGGGCGTTATTCCTGCGGCGGTTATCGGTTTTTTATTTGAGGACATAATTGACGGCTATCTTTCAACTCCTTATGTTATCGCCCTGGCTCTTATTCTCTACGGCATTGCATTTATTATTATAGAAAATAAAAATAAGGCTCCGAAAATTGAAAGCCTTGATAATCTTACATATAAAACAGCTTTTTTAATCGGCTGTTTTCAGGTTTTAGCTTTAATCCCCGGAACATCCCGCTCAGGCTCAACAATCCTCGGCGCAGTTTTAATCGGGGCAAGCCGAGGAATCGCATCTGAATTTTCATTCTTCCTTGCAATTCCCGTTATGCTTGGAGCAAGTGCTCTTAAAATTTTAGGCTTCGGTCTCGCCCTTAACGCTACGGAATGGGCAGTCCTTTTAACAGGAACAATCGTTTCCTTCTTAGTTTCAATTTTTGCAATCAAGTTCTTAATGAACTATATAAGAAATCACGACTTCAAAGCCTTTGGCTATTACAGAATTATTCTCGGCATAATTGTTTTATTATATTTTGCGATTAAATAAAGAGGGATAGAAATGGCTAACAAAAAACGAAAAATTTCAAAAAAAGCACAACCGAAAAAGACTCCCAAAAGAGTTTACAGAAATGAGATAAAGGGCGTTATTTTTATCGCCGTAGGTCTTTTTATAGGTCTTACCTTTCTCTTTGACACAATGGGGCTTGTGGGCGAATTTCTCCGCACCTTTTTAAGCGGATTTTTAGGGAATGCCGCCGCAATCTCTTCCTTATTCATAATCTGGATAGGAATAAACCTCATTATTGATAAAAGAGAAAAATCCCAGAGCTATAAGCTTTGGCTTTTCATAGCCTTAACCCTTTTCACTTCGGTTGTATGTGCATTAATTGACGACCAGACAACAATTTCAAGTTTTGATGTTTCAAAGCTTTTCCGCAACGGGAATGACGGAATTGGCGGTGGTATTTTAGGCGGAGGAATCTGTGTTCTCCTTTGCAGCCTTATCGGGAAAATCGGTCTTTGGATTTTCTCTGTTGCAGGTCTTTTGGTCTTCTCCCTCCTTCTGACAGGAGTATCCTTGGGGAAGCTTTGCCGCACAATCGGACATTTTGTTTCTAAACAATCCAAAGAAGCATCAAAACTTGCGAAAGAACACCACGAAAGAAGAAAGCTCGAAAAAGAGATAGAAAAGACTCAGCGTGAGGCTGAAAGAGAAGCTGAAAAAGAAAAAGAAAACCTTGTTCCTCTCCCTCAGAACATATATGTTTCAGACGAAGATTTAGTCAGAAAACCGCAGGACGAGGGTTCAACTCCTTTTGTTTTAACAGAGGACAAGTTTCCTCAGCTTGTTGAATACGGCGAAGAAGATGAATCAAACACAGAAGCACCTATTATTATCGGCGATGTTAAAGTAGGTGTTATGACTCCTCTCCCTGACGAAAACGGCAACTTTAAAGAAGATAACGGCGAGTTTGAACCGCCTACTCTTGAAAGTATGCAGGAAAAACTTGACGGCGCAACTCAGGAAGCCATCAATCGGGGAGTTCCTCTTGACCGCGCAGTTGAAGCAGGGCAGAGACTCCAAAAGGGCGAAATTCTTGAAGCCGCTCAGCAGATTGACAATATGGCAAAGGCTATGGAGGAAGCAAAGATTATAAACTACAAAATGCCTCCTTTATCACTTCTTGAAAACAGCTCTCCTAAGGGGCAGAACAGAAGTGCCATCAAAACTGAGCTTGAAGAAAAGGCAAACAGACTTTTAGAGACTCTTGCAAGTTTCCATATTGATGCAAAGATTTTAAACATTACTCAGGGTCCATCGGTTACCCGTTTTGAGCTTCAACCGGGACTTGGTGTCAGAGTATCAAAAATAACCAATCTGGCAAACGACATTGCTTTAAGCCTTGCTGCAACAGGAGTCAGAATTGAAGCTCCTATACCGGGCAAAAGTGCAATCGGTATTGAAATTCCAAATGAAAACCCTGCCGCTGTACATATCCGAGAAGTTCTGGACACCGACACCTTCAAGAACTTCAAGTCAAAAACAGCCTTTGCATTGGGTAAGGACATCAGCGGTGCAACAGTTGTGGCAGACATTTCCCAGTTCCCTCATGTTTTAATCGCAGGTGCAACAGGCTCCGGTAAAAGTGTCTGCATCAACTCCCTCATTACAAGTATTTTATACAAGGCTCGTCCTGACGAGGTTAAGCTTATTATGATTGACCCGAAAATGGTTGAGCTTGGCTCTTATAACGGAATTCCTCATCTTTTAATCCCTGTTGTTACCAATCCGAAGCACGCAGCAGGAGCGCTCAACTGGGCAGTTGCTGAGATGAAGCGCCGTTATACCGAATTTAAAAACACTTCTGTCCGTAACATAGGCGGATATAACAAGCTTATGGAAGAAAGCAATACTCCCGAGAGAAAGCTTCCTGAAATCGTTATAATTATCGACGAGCTTGCAGACCTTATGGTTGCTGCAAGGAGCGAGGTTGAAACATCAATCAATTCCCTCGCCGCTCTTGCCCGTGCCGCAGGTATGTATCTTGTTATCGCAACGCAAAGACCTTCCGTTGATGTTATAACAGGTGTTATTAAAGCAAATATTCCGTCAAGAATTGCATTTGCAGTTTCTTCTCAGACAGACAGCCGAACAATAATTGATACGGCAGGGGCGGACAAGCTCTTAGGTAAGGGCGATATGCTCTACTTCCCGAGAGGTGCATCAAAGCCAACCCGTCTCCAAGGAAACTTTCTCTCCGATAAAGAAACTGAAAATGTTATTAACTTTATCAAAGGTCAGTTTGAGGCGACCTATGACGAGTCCATTATTGAACAGATTGAGCGCGAGCCTGAAAGCAGTTCATCTTCAAATGATTCTGCTCCCGTTAGTGACGAGCGAGACGATTTATTCATAAAGGCTGTGGAAATGGTTATCGACACCGGTCAGGCTTCTGTTGCTATGTTCCAGAGAAAGTTCAAGATAGGTTACCAAAGAGCCGCCCGTCTTGTTGACCGTATGGAAGAATTGAATATCATAGGTCCTTATGAAGGCACGAAACCCCGTCAGGTTTTAATGACCAGACAGGAGTTTAATGAGATGCTTTTAAACAATGGAGAATAAAACCTATGTATATGGGGAAAACTCCTGAAAACCCTTGATTTTACGCCCTTTCCTCGTTATAAGCAACAATTTGGAATCAGTTCTTTTGTGCATTTTCAACAATTTTTAAAAAAATGCTCCAAAACTATGGAAATTTAGCTGAAAATGGTGTAAAATGGACTTAATTGTTAGAGAATACAATTAATTTACAAATAAAAAGGAGTAATTACAATGAACAAACAAGAATTAATCACAGCTATCGCTGAAAACGCTGGACTTTCTAAGAAAGATGCAGAAGCTGCTCTTAAAGCTCTTATCGGTGCTGTTGAAGGCGCACTCGTTAAAGGTGACAAAGTTCAATTAGTTGGCTTTGGTACTTTCGAAGTTAGAGAAAGAGCTGCTAGAACAGGCAGAAATCCTCAGACAGGCGCTGAAATGAAGATCGCTGCTGCTAAGGTTCCTGCATTCAAGGCTGGTAGAGCACTTAAAGATAAGCTCAACTAATAAAATCTTCGAGGACGCCAAAAGCGTCCTCATTTTTTATGACATTATAAAGGAGAAGAAAAATGGCAAGTTTTTCATACAGAACATCAGGAGTTTGTTCAAGAGAAATCCTCTTTGATTTAGAAGATAATATCGTTTCAAATGTGCGTTTCATTTCAGGCTGTGGCGGAAACACCAAGGGTGTTGGCGCGCTCGTGGAGGGAATGAATATAGACGAGGTTATAAAACGCCTCGAAGGCATTGATTGCGGTGGCAGAGGTACTTCTTGTCCTGACCAGTTGGCGAGAGCCTTAAAACAGGCAAAAGAGCAAAATTAGGGCTGCTTTAAATAAAACAATAACCCCCCGAAAGAAATTATTCTTTCGGGGGTATTTTTAATGCGTTTTTACAACTTCGTTATTAATAACTTCCGGTTCAACAAAGGTTGGAACCGCTTTATGCATTACCTCTCTGATACGCTCTTTATCATGGCTGTTTGCCGCCTCTAAAAGTTCTCTCAGATTTTCTTCGACATCTTCCATCTTCACATCAATCTGCTTGCCGATAAAGATTTTGCTGTGAACTGTTGAGGTAAGACCCTCTGCATTCATAAGCAGCTCCTCATAAAGCTTTTCGCCCGGTCTTAAACCGATTTCTTTAATCTCAATATCAATATCAGGTCTGTACCCTGCAAGTCTTATAATGTTTTGTGCCAGATTATAGATTTTGACCGGTTTGCCCATATCAAGAACGAATATTTCTCCGCCCTTGGCAAAAGCACCTGCCTGAATAACCAGCTGAGCCGCCTCAGGGATTGTCATAAAGAATCTTGTTATATCCTTATGGGTTATGGTAACAGGACCGCCCTTGGCAATCTGTCTCTTAAATAGAGGAATAACGCTGCCATTTGAATTCAGAACATTACCAAAACGAACAGAAACGAATTCAGTCTTGCTGTTCTTCTGCATCGCCTGAACAATCATTTCACACATTCTCTTACTTGCGCCCATTATGTTAGTCGGATTAACAGCCTTATCCGTAGAAATCATAACAAATTTCTTTGCTTCAAACTTGTCCGCACATTTAACCGTGTTATATGTGCCCATAATATTATTTAAAATAGCTTCTCTCGGGCTATCTTCCATAAGAGGCACATGCTTGTGGGCTGCTGCATGGAACACGATATCCGGCTTTTCTTCGCCGAAAACAACTTCAAGTCTTTCCAAATCACGAACAGAACCGATTATAACCTTCGGCTTGTTGTTTGGATATTTCTCATTAAGCTCCATCTGTATATCATAAGCATTGTTTTCATATATATCAAATATAACAAGCTTTGCAGGGTGGAACTTCATAATCTGACGGCAAAGCTCAGAGCCTATGCTTCCTCCGCCGCCTGTTATTAAAACAGTTCTGCCTGTTACATAGTTGGCAATTCCTGCGTTATCCAAAACGATTGGGTCACGAGCCAAAATATCGTCAATTTCAATGCTTCGCATTGAAAATTTTCCGCTTGTTATCATCTGGTCAACACTTGGAACCGTCTTAATCTTACATCTGGTCTGATTACAGATTTCAATAATTTCCTTACGCTGCTCCCCTGTTGCAGAAGGCATAGCAATAAGGATTTCGTCAGCTCTGTATTTCTTGCAAAGTTTTATAATGTCATCTCTGTTTCCCAAGACCTCATATCCGCCAACTGTTAAACCTTTTTTTGTTTCGTCGTCATCAACCAAACCGATAATATCATAAGTTAAGTTAATGTTGCTTCTTAAATCGTGGATTATAACTGCCGCCGCAGAACCTGCACCAACAATCAAAATTCTTTTGCCCTGCTCGTCTGTTCTTGTTCTTAAATATTTGATGTATTTGTTGACAAGATAATCCATCGCTCTTACAAAAATAAAAGAGCAAGCAGACAAAAAGCTATAAGAAAGGGCAATCTTGATATAACCAAGGGGCATATTCTTTAAAACAAATTTGTCAAAAACAAGGAAAATACCAAAAGTCAGAATAAAGTTTATAAATACTGTCTTTAAAAGCTTTATTCCGTCTACCACTGTACAGTAACGCCACATAACCTTATAAATTCCCTGAAGTTGTGCCAGAACCGTTATAACCAAGGCAGATACAACGAGGGGAATAAAGAAGGCTATAAAGAACCATCTTGCATTTTCTGTTGCCAAAAATGATGTAATGAGAAAGGCACAGAAAAAACCCATCAGGTCAAAGAGGACCACATACCAGTTTCTTAGAAAATTTCTTTTCATACTCTAATCTCCTTTTTAAATGATAAAGAAGAAATCATAGAGAATTAAAAGGTCTTCAAGTGTATTATATTTCTGTACTTTATCCTTGAAAATCTCCCTATCATCTTTTGGAATAGTTTTATATATCGCAAAGGTTTCTTCCGAAGCCTTTTTGTAGTCGTGATTTTTATCCGCAAGATAAAGTCGCATATTTTCAACTATTTTTCTTGATATCTGTTTACTCTTTTCATTACTGAGTTCAGGTATAACCTTGCTTTCCATTGCAGATATAACTCTGTTTATGCGAAGATTTAAGTCATCCTCCGCTATCTGATTTAAGTCAATTTTCGGAACAGGGTCAACATCAACCAAACACTTTGCCAAAACCTCACAAGCCTCCGCTCTTGTCATAGGCTGCTGCGCTCTGAATTTTTCTCCCTCTTCAAGATAAACAAGACCGTTTGAAATAGCCTTTAAAACCGCATCTTTCGCCCATGAGCTTACCGCATCCTTTGGCTCTTTATAGTAGGGCAGAAGTTCCATTTTGAGAATGTTGTTGAGTATAACGCAAGCTTGTTCACGGCTTACCAAGTCCTCAGGAGCGAATAAACCATCCCCTATTCCCTGAATATAACCTGCCTCAACGCCTATACAGACATGGTCATAATACCACGCTGCCTCTTTAACATCCGTAAATTTATTTTCGCCTATCTGGGTATATCCAAAAACATTATTTACGATCTTAACAAACTGAGAACGGGTCAGCTTTCCTTCCGGATTAAAATAACCGCCGCCTATTCCATCGACAATCCCTCTGTCCGCCATTTTTATTATAGCTTCCCCCTGAGGAGTCGCTTCGTCAACATCAAAGAAAAATCCTGCCCCGAAAACCATTTGCATAAGCAAAACAAAAGCAATTAAAACAGATATAATTTTTTTCATAAGGCAGACCTCCTTTTATTTCTATTTCTTCAAAAGACTTATATAATATGCCTTTTTAAGCGCCTTTTCTTCTTCATAAGATTTGCTGATTTGTTTAACTATGGAAGTATCCATATTATTTTCAGTAAGCTTTTTTTCAAGCTTCTTGATTATGCCGTTAACCTTCCCGTCGCACTCTATCAAAAGTGCATTTGCTGTTCCTATATACTTTTCAATTATGCTCTGCTTACTTACCAATGTTCTGTCTTTTTTCGGCAGGGCACGATAGTCAGCCATAGCCGCTTTTTCAATCTGGCCAAGCTGACCTAAATAATACGCCTTATATGAATAAAGCTGAATTATATTTTCCGCGATAAATGCGTCAACTTCCTGCTTTGCCGTTTCCTTCGGAGTTTCCTCCTTAGGTTTTATCACAGAATTTTCAAACTCTTTCTTTATGATTTCTGTCGCTTCTTCAACAGTAAGCTCGCCGGAAGTAATCTTTTTCTCTTCCTCTTCCGTAAAGTCTCTTACTGTTCCTTCAATATATTCAGAAATAACCTTTTCCCGTTCCTCTTTTGTTTTTTCTATCTTCTCAGTAATGGTAGCAGAAGTCGGGTGTGATATAAAATAATAAGCCGCCTTGATATCATTCCAGCGCCACACAACAAGCACGATGATACCTATTAAAACTACGCCGATAATTCCCAAAGCAACTTTTTTGCCCGTTTTTTTGTTCTTCTTATCTAACATCTTTTCCACCTCTTTGCGAAAATAATTCCCAAGAACACCTTTATAAAA
>JAZOAF010000159.1:0-9062 GCA_045595345.1 Clostridia bacterium
CAGAATGCATCAGAACTTATGTCAAATTCCCCTGGAATCGTTGACGAAAAGCAGCTTGAAGAACTTGCTATTAAAACCATTACGAAAGAGTAAGGAGATATAAAAATGAGCGTATTTGATACCTTAAAAGAGAGAGGCTTAATCGCCCAGACAACTCATGAGGAAGAAATAAGAGAACTTCTAGAGAAAGAAAAAATAAATTTCTATATTGGCTTTGACCCGACAGCGGACAGCCTTCATATAGGACACTTTATGCAGCTTATCGTTATGAAACATATGCAAAATGCAGGACACACCCCGATTGTTTTGCTTGGCGGCGGAACAACAATGGTTGGTGACCCTACAGGAAAAGCGGATATGCGTCCAATGATTTCTCAGGAAACCATTCAGTATAATGCTGACCGTTTCAAAGAACAGATGTCAAGATTTATCGAATTTGGCGATGGGCCTGGCCAGGCGAGAATGGTTAATAATGCGGATTGGCTATTAAAACTTAATTATGTTGACTTTTTAAGAGAAGTTGGTGTACACTTCTCTGTAAACAGAATGCTTACTGCTGAATGTTTTAAAACCAGAATGGAAAAAGGCCTATCTTTCCTTGAATTTAACTATATGTTAATGCAGGGTTATGATTTCTATAAGCTTAACCGTGACTATAACTGCAAAATGGAATTCGGCGGAGACGACCAGTGGTCAAATATCATCGGAGGTATTGAACTTATCCGTAAAAAAGCTGGTAAGAGCGCATACGGTATGACATTTACCCTTCTTACAAACTCAGAAGGTAAGAAGATGGGCAAGACCGAAAAAGGTGCTTTATGGCTTGATGCTGAAAAGGTTTCTCCTTACGATTTCTACCAGTATTGGAGAAATGTTGATGACCGTGATGTTATCAGAATGTTAAAGCTTGTTACCTTTATTCCGATGGAAGAAATTTACGAATATGAAAAGCTTGAAGGTCAGGAACTCAACAAGGTTAAGGCTCTCCTTGCGTATGAAGTTACAAAGATGGTTCACGGGGAAGAAGAAGCAAAGAAGGCTCAGGAAGCTGCTCAGTCAGTATTCGGTGCAGGTGCGGCAAATGCCAATATGCCTACCTTTGAACTTGCTAAGTCAGAACTCGGCGACGGAATGAATATTGTTGATTTAATGGTTGTATCCGGACTTGTTCCTTCCAAAGGCGAAGGCAGACGAGTTATCCAGCAGGGCGGACTTAGCGTTGACGGCGAAAAAGTAACCGATATTGCACAGACAATTACAGAAGCTGATTTCAATGATGGAATCATCATTATAAAGAAGGGCAAAAAGGTTCATATCAAGGTTGAATTGATATAATTTGTGCATATTTCACAAAAGAAACGCAAGTTTATTGATAATATGTTCTAAATTACCTATTGAAAAAAGTCGAAAAAAGTTGTATTATATATACATACCACAACTAACAAACTTTTTTCATTTCCCTTTATGGAATTTAATTTCCAAAAAAGAACGGATGCGTTTGGCATCCGCTTTTTTTTTGCCCATAATAAAATTCCTTAAATTAGGTCAAGCTACTTTACAAAAGGAAAATTTGGTAGTATAATATTAATTGGTGTATTTTGTAGTAAAATATGCTTGAATTTACGGAGACGGTCTACTTTTCATAGATTTTTTCTCTGGAAAAGAAAGGTAGGATAAAAATGACAAAAAGAGTTTATGCAGACCATTCTGCCACAACCCCTCTTAAAAAAGAGGTTTTGGATGCGATGATGCCGTATTTAACCGAAAACTTTGGTAATGCATCAAGTATTTATCTTGAAGGCAGAGAGTCTAAAAAGGCTGTTGAATTGGCGCGCGAACAGGTTGCACAAGCTATCGGGGCGCAAAGCAATGAAATTTATTTTACTGGCTCAGGTACTGAGGCTGATAACTGGGCAATAAAAGGTGTTGCCTATGCCCTTTCTGAAAAAGGAAAACATATTATAACATCAGCGGTTGAACATCATGCGGTTCTTCATACTGTTAAGGCTCTTGAAAAAGAGGGCTTTAAGGTGACTTATCTCCCTGTTGATGAATACGGAATGGTTTCAGCGGAAGATGTTAAAAATGCAATAACAGATGAAACAATTCTTATTACAGTTATGTTTGCCAATAACGAAATCGGAACAGTTATGCCTGTTGAGGAAATCGGTAAGATTGCAAAAGAAAAGGGAATAGTTTTCCATACCGATGCGGTTCAGGCTGTTGGGATGGAAGAAATCGATGTCGAAAAAATGAACATTGATTTACTTTCCTTAACTGCCCATAAATTCTATGGACCTAAGGGTATCGGCGCTCTTTATATAAGAAAAGGTGTTAAAATCAAGAGATTCATTGAAGGTGGCGCTCAGGAGAAAAACAAGAGAGCAGGAACTGAGAATGTTGCCGGAATTGTTGGTCTTGGCAAAGCGATAGAACTTGCAACAGCAGATATTGCAGGAAAGAAAGAAAAACTTTCAAAGCTTCGTGATTTTTATATAAAAGAGGTAATGGAAAGAATTCCATTTACAAGATTAAACGGCCATCCTACAAAAAGAATGGCAAGTAATGCAAACATCTCTTTTGAGTTTATCGAAGGGGAATCCCTCCTTTTGATGCTTGATATGAAGGGTATTTCTGCCTCATCAGGAAGTGCCTGCACATCAGGGTCCTTAGACCCATCCCATGTGCTTTTGGCGATAGGACTTCCTCACGAGATTGCCCATGGTTCCCTCAGAGTTACTTTTGGGGACAGCAGCACCATGGAAGATGCAAAATATATCGCTGATTCATTAGTGGAGATTGTTACAAGACTCAGAGATATGTCACCGCTTTATGAAGATGCGGTTAAATCGGGCAGAGTTTAAGATAAGAAAGGATAAATAGATATGTATAGCGAAAAAGTAATGGATCATTTTACAAACCCAAGAAATGTGGGCGAGATTGAAGATGCAAACGCAGTTGGGAATGTTGGAAACCCCAAGTGCGGCGATATAATGAAAATATATATGAAGATTAATGACGAATCAGAGGTTATTGAAGAGGTTAAGTTCAAGACCTTTGGTTGCGGTGCGGCTGTTGCCACATCAAGTATGGCAACAGAAATGGTTAAAGGGAAAACCATCGAAGAGGCTCTCGCTGTAACAAACCTTGCTGTTGCGGAAGCATTGGACGGCCTTCCGCCGGTTAAAATGCATTGCTCTAACCTTGCTCAGGAAGCAATACACAGTGCGATTGCGGACTACTATAACCGCAAAGGAATTGACCCAACTGGCATAGTTGGTTGCAACGGATGTTGCGAGGCTTGCCATGGCCACCACGACGAAGAAGAGGAATAATCCTATGAGGGAAAAGGTTGTCATAGGTTTATCCGGCGGTGTTGACAGCAGTGTTGCGGCGGCGCTCCTTTTAGAGAAAGGCTATGAAGTAATCGGTGTTACAATGCGCCTTTGGGACAGTGAAGACCCGGAAGGGTCTTGCTGTTCGTTCTCGGTAGCAAATGATGCGAAAATTGTGGCGGATAAGCTTGGAATTAACCATATTGTTATGGATTTCCGCAAGGAGTTCGATGACAAAGTTATAAGCTATTTTGTTGACGAATACGAAAAAGGAAGAACACCAAACCCTTGTATTGCCTGCAATAAGCACCTGAAATTTGACTATCTTTTAAAAAAAGCAAAGCTTTTGGGTGCAGACTATATTGCAACGGGGCATTATGCAAAGGTTGATTTTAACGAAAAAACAAAAAGATATGAGCTTAAAATGGCGGATAATTCTGCCAAGGACCAGACTTATGCGTTATATAATCTGACACAGGAACAGTTATCCCATATTTTGATGCCTCTTGGAGAACTTGAAGATAAAGCCAAAACCCGTGAAATTGCGGAAAAATACGGCCTTGTAACTGCGAATAAGCCTGATAGTCAGGAAATATGCTTTATACCTGATAACGACTATGCAGGTTTTATAAAGCGCAGAACAAAGAGAGACTATCCCCAGGGAAGATTTGTCGATACTGACGGTAATGTTTTAGGGGAACATAAAGGAATTATCCATTATACTGTTGGACAGAGAAAAGGCCTTGGTGCTTTTGGTAAGCCGATGTTCGTGCTTAAAATTGACAGTGAAAACCGAGATATAATTTTAGGAGAAAAGGGAACAGAATTTTCCGATAGCTTAATTGCTGAAAAGCTTAACTTTATTTCCGTAGAAAAAGCTGAGAACAATATGAAAGTTTTTGCGAAAGTAAGATATAGCGCAAAACCTGCTTTGGCAGAGCTTATCGTTGTTGATGAAGACACAGTCAAAGTCGTTTTTGATACGCCTCAAAGGGCTATAACTCCCGGACAGGCTGTGGTGTTTTACGGCGAGGATAAAAGTGTTATCGGCGGTGGAATTATTAAATAAAGGAGCCTTTAATGGACTTTTTAAAAATAAGACAAAAAATAATTGAAAATAGATATAAAGGGCTTAATGCAAAACAAAAAGAAGCGGTTTTCACAACAGAGGGACCGCTGCTTGTTTTAGCAGGAGCAGGTTCAGGAAAAACCACGGTTATAATTAATCGTATTGCTCATCTGATTGAGTACGGCAGAGCCTATTTTGATACCAAAATGCCTCAGATTTCCAATGAAGAAATCGAGGTGCTTTCCTGGTATGCAAAGGGAGAGGTGGATGAAATTCCTGAAAGTATGGAGGGGTTTTTAAAGGTTTCTCCTGTTTCGCCGTATAATATTCTTGCAATTACCTTTACAAACAAAGCGGCAGCAGAGCTTAAAACAAGACTTGCAAAACGGCTTGGGAGTGAAGCGGAAGATATAATGGCGAGCACATTCCATTCTGCTTGCGTTAAAATTTTGCGCCGAGATGCAGACAAGATTGGTTACGACAGAAGTTTTAATATTTTTGATACAGCTGATGCTCAGACGGTTATCAAGGAATGTATGAAAGAGCTTAATATTGATAGTAAGAATTTTTCTCCAAAGGCTTTTGGCGCGGTTATAAGCAGAGCAAAAGATTCTCTTATGACACCTGAAACTTTTATTAAAGAAGCAGGTAAAGACTTTTTCGGGGAAGTTGCAGGAAAGGTTTATGCCCTTTATCAAAGCAAACTTAAAAGCTATAACGCTTTTGATTTTGACGATTTGATTGGCTGCACGGTTAAACTGTTTGAAGAAAATCCAAAAGTTTTGGAATATTATCAAAACAGATTCAAATACATATTGGTTGATGAGTATCAGGATACAAACCACGCTCAGTATAGGCTTGTAAGTCTTCTTGCGGGGGAGAGCAAAAATCTTTGCGTTGTTGGGGATGACGACCAGAGTATTTACAAGTTCCGTGGAGCTGATATAAGCAATATTTTAGGCTTTGAAAATGAATTCTCCAATGCTAAAATTATAAAGCTTGAAGAAAACTATCGTTCAACAGGGAATGTTTTATCCGCTGCCAACGAAGTTATTAAAAACAACAAAGGCAGACGCGGGAAAGAGCTTTGGACTAAAAACGAGCAGGGAGAAAAAATTACCCTTTATAGAGCCGAAGACGAGCGTGATGAAGCAAAATTTATAACAGCAGAAATTAATAAGCTTATCCAAAATGGCGGAAGTTTTAATGATATAGTTGTTTTATACAGAATGAATGCTCAGTCCCGAGTTATAGAAGATGCGCTCTTGCATAACGCAATTCCATATAGAGTTTTGGGTGGACTTCGATTCTATGACCGAAAGGAAATCAAGGATTTAACAAGCTATCTCCGTCTCGTTCAAAATGGTGAGGATAATATTGCTTTAAAGCGCGTTATAAATGAGCCTAAGCGAGGAATTGGGGATACAACTATTGAAAAAATTGAAAATATCGCCCGTGATGAAAATAAAAGCATGTATGAAATATGCCTAAACTGCGGAGAATATGACGATTTATCAAAAGTGAAGAATAAGCTAAGCGGTTTTACTGATATAATTGAAAGCCTCAAAAATACTTTGCACGAGGAAGAAAGCCTTGAAAAATTCGTTGAAGCGGTTATAAATAAAAGCGGAATGATAAGTGCATTAGAACTTGAAAAGTCCGTTGAAAATCAGACCAGAATTGAAAACATCAAGGAATTTTTATCAATGGTTGTTGAGGCGGTTAAAAATAATCCCGAAACGACTCTTGAAACGCTGCTTGAAGATATTTCTCTTATATCCGATATTGACAATTATGACGAATCGGCAGAAACAGTTACTCTTATGACTCTCCACAGCGCAAAGGGTCTTGAATTCTCGACTGTATTTTTGGTAGGGCTTGAAGAGGGAATTTTTCCAGGGATGAGGTCAATGGAATCCGAAGAAGAACTGGAAGAAGAAAGACGCCTTTGCTATGTTGGAATAACAAGAGCCAAGAAACGACTTTTTATAACTCACGCGAGATGCAGAACGTTGTTTGGCTCAACAAGATATGAAACAGAGTCCAGATTTATAGGCGAAATTTCCGATGAACTTCTGGACAGACAATATCCTCAAAAGACAAAAGCCACTTTTGGCGGACTTGACACAAGAGGAACTATGCAAAAGGTTTCCTTTGATAAAGGCAGTGCAAATCTTGGCCAGACTCGTGAGACTACCCAAAAAGCAAATTTTGAATCCTTTGCTGAGGGAGATAAGGTTATCCATACCGCCTTTGGTAACGGCGTTGTTAAAAGCGCAAAGCCTATGGGCGCAGATTTGTTCCTTATAATTGATTTCGAGGGAGTTGGCGAGAAGAAACTTCTTGCTTCATATACAGGCGATAAGCTTAAAAAGGTGTGATTTATATGTATGGTGATTTTGCAAAGCTCTATGAAGAACTGCAAGATATAAACTATGATGCTTTTGCAGATTATATTGAGGCAATTTTTGAAAAAGAGGGACTTTCCCCCAAGCTTGTCCTTGATTTGGCTTGCGGAACGGGGACTCTGACCTCCATTATGGCTATGAGAGGCTATGATATGATAGGGATTGATATGTCCTGTGAGATGCTCAATATTGCAAGGGAAAAAGCGTATGAGGAAAACCTTGATATTCTTTATCTTAATCAGGATATGACTGATTTCGAGCTTTACGGAACCGTAGACGCCATAATTTGCACTCTTGACGGGGTTAACTACCTGACGGAAGACGGAGAACTTGAGAAAATGCTTTTCCTGGTGAAAAACTATCTTAATCCTGACGGAATAATGATTTTTGATATCAATACAGAGTATAAATTAAGCAAGATTTTGGGCAATAATACTTTTGTAAACGAAGAAAAAGATATTTTCTATGTCTGGCAGAATGAGTATGACGAAAAGGATAAAATTTGCTATTTCAGGCTGGACTTTTTTGAGAAAAACGGGGAATGCTATAATAGATACACGGAGGAGCAATCAGAAAGAGCGTATAGCGAAAAGGAAATTCTTGACGCAGCTGAAAAATGTGGTCTTAGCGTTTCAAGAGTATATGATGAGCTTAAATTTTCTCCGCCAAAAGCGGATACCCAGCGTTGCTTTTTTGTATTAAGAAAAACAAGCTAAAAGGATGGTTAATATGAAAAATTGTGAAAAGCCCATTGGCTTTTTTGATTCAGGGGTTGGCGGCATAAGTGTTCTTCGTAATGCGGCTGCCCTTATGCCTAATGAAAATTTCATATATTTTGGCGATTCAAAGAATGCTCCGTATGGAACAAAGTCGGTGAGCGAAGTTCGTGATTTGGCGATGGCCAATGCGGAAATGCTTGTCTCGATGGGGGTTAAAGCAATTGTTGTTGCCTGCAACAGTGCCACAAGTGCTGCGGCTGAGCTTTTGAGGCAAAAATATCCTGATTTTCCCGTAATAGGCGTTGAGCCTGCTATAAAACCCGCTGTGCTTTATAAAGAAGGCGGAAGCGTTTTGGTTATGGCGACAGATATGACCTTGGGTGAAAAAAAGTTTAAAGCATTGTTGGATAAATATAAAGGAATATGCAACATTGAGCTGCTCCCGTGCCCTGGTCTTATGGAGTGGGTTGAAAAAGGCGTTTTGGAGGGAGAAGAAGTAGAAGAATTTGTTGAAGGTTTGCTTTCAAACTATAAAGGTAAGGTTGACAGAATAGTTCTTGGCTGTACCCATTATCCGTTCCTTTCGAAAACAATTAAAAAGATTATGGGAGAAGAGGTTGTTCTCTTTGATGGCGGAGAGGGCACGGCAAAAGAGTTATTAAGAAGGCTTAAAAGTATGAATCTTCAAAATGCTGGAAAAACTAATGGAGAAATTAAGTTTTTAAACAGCAAAAACGAGGATGAAATTGAGCTTTCCAAAAGGCTTTTTAGTTGCTAAAATGGTTGACATTGGAAATTCCATGTGATATACTTATACTCGTGGCTGAATGAACGGCTTAATTTTTAGGAGGTATAATTTATATGCAAAACGGAAAAGTAAAATGGTTTAATGCTGAGAAAGGTTTTGGCTTTATCGAAAGTGAAGACGGAACTGATGTTTTTGTTCATTTTTCAGCAATTGCCATGGAAGGCTACAAGACATTAGAGGAAGGCGCAGAAGTTGAATTTGAGGTTGTCGAAGGTGCTAAGGGTCCGCAGGCTGCAAATGTTACAAAGCGTGCGTAAGATTTTTGATATACGATAAACAAATAAGACTTAAAAGCCGGCAATTTCGTCGGCTTTCTTTCTTTATTTAGGAGATATTTATGGATTTATTAACAAAAGCAGTAACAAAAGACGGATTTATGCGAATTTATTTCGCTAACTCCCGTGAAACAGTTGAAAAAGCAAGAAAGTACCATAACCTTTCCCCTGTTGCATCAGCAGCCCTTGGCAGAACATTGGTTGCGGGTCAGCTTATGGGCGCTATGCTTAAAAACGATGAAGCAACCGTTACCATCCAGTTTAAAGGTGGCGGAGAGGCAGGGATTGTTTTGGTTGTTGGCGACGCAAAAGGCAGAGTAAAAGGCTATATAGAAAATCCTTATGTGGATTTACCGCTTAACAGAAAAGGTAAGCTTGATGTGGGTGGGGCTGTTGGCAAAAACGGCTTTTTAAGCGTTATTCGTGACCTTAAAATGAAAGAACCCTA
>JAZOAF010000160.1:0-13477 GCA_045595345.1 Clostridia bacterium
TGAACATATTTGCTTCTGCGGCATCACCGGTTGCAAAGCATGTCATTGAAAGAACTAAAAGCATAATTCCAACAAGCGCCAGAACTTTTTTTGTGTTTTTCATTTCAAACACTCCTTTATGAAAAATTTTAATTATTTGACAAAAAAACCACCAATGCGAGAGAGCATCAGTGGTCTAAAAAACACTTTTATTGATAGCCCCCCACAAATCGTGACAGTCCATAAGATATTCTCTTATGCCCCAACATAAAACCCTTTGGCGAGGGCCCTACATTTCGGCGAAAACTCCTTTCAGCGTGCCGACATTTGCCAAATCCGCACCCTACTCTTAATCCTCGCGCCTCTATCTTCAAGAATTAAAGAAATTATAGCATAACTTCAATATTCTGTCAAGTTTTACATATTTTTATATTTTTCGATAACTTTCTTAACAGTCTCAAAGGCAGGTCCGCCCGTAACTGTTCTTAAATTTACGCAGGTGTCAAGAGAAATTGCCTCATAAACATCTTCGGAGAACAAGTCGGAGAAAGTTTTATACTCATCAAAGGATAATTCGTCAAGAGCCTTATCCTGGTCCAAGCAATATGCAACCATCTTTCCAACAACTGCGTGGGCATCTCGGAAAGGAAGACCTTTCTTAACAAGATAGTCCGCAACATCCGTTGCATTTGTAAATCCACCCTTTGCACCAGCAAGCATTTTATCCTTGCGGATTTTCATAGTGCTGAGCATTCCGCCAAAAACAGGGAGGCACATTTTAACTGTGTCCAGGGCATCGAAAATCTGCTCCTTATCCTCCTGCATATCCTTGTTATAGGCAAGTGGAAGTCCTTTCATAACTGTTAAAAGTCCCATAAGTGAGCCATATACTCTTCCTGCTTTTCCTCTTGCAAGTTCAGCAACATCAGGGTTTTTCTTCTGTGGCATAATTGATGAGCCTGTGCTGTACGCATCGTCTAAATCAACAAAGCCGAACTCGTTTGAGCTCCAAAGAATAATTTCCTCTGAAAAACGGCTGAGGTGCATCATTATCATAGATAAAACAAAGGCAAATTCGCACACAAAATCTCTGTCTGAAACGCCGTCAAGACTGTTTAATGTTATGGCATCAAAGCCAAGCTCCTTTGCAACAAATTCACGGTCAAGAGGATATGTTGTGCCAGCGAGCGCTCCGCTTCCAAGGGGCATAACATTTATTCTCTTTCTTAAATCGCTAAGTCTTTCGCCGTCCCTTTTAAACATTTCATAATACGCCATAAAATGATGGGCAAGGGTTATTGGCTGTGCCTTTTGAAGATGGGTATATCCGGGCATTATGGTTTCAATGTTTTCCTCTGCAACAGATAAAATTGTCTCTTTAAGAGATTTAAGCATCTCTTCTACTTCATCCGCCTCGTCGCGAAGATACATTCTTATATCAAGGGCAACCTGGTCGTTTCGGCTTCTTCCCGTATGGAGCCTTTTCCCTGTATCCCCAATTCTTGAAATCAGGATTGTTTCAATATTCATATGGATATCTTCGGCGTCAATTAAAAATTCAACCTTGCCGTCTTCAATATCCTTTAAGATTTCGCCAAGAGTTTTAACGATTAAATCGCTTTCGCTCTTTTCGATTATCCCCTGCTTGCCAAGCATTTTGGCGTGGGCAATGCTTCCCGTTATATCCTGACGGTACATTCTCTGGTCAAATCTTATTGAAGAGTTGAAATCGTCAACGCTTTTATCGGTAGATTTCGAAAATCTTCCGCCCCATAATTTCATAATACCGTACCTCCTTTATAAAACTTACGGCAGAGAAACTCTGCCGTAAATCGAAATTACTTATTTTTGTTTTCCTTTTCCATTAAAGCTCTGACTTTGAGTGGAAGACCGAAGAGATTGATAAAGCCTTCGGAATCCTTATGGCTGTAAAGCTCCTGACTGTCGCCAAAGCTTGCGATTGTTTCATTATATAATGAATATGGAGATTTTGAGCCTGCATTTATAATGCTTCCCTTATAGAGCATAAGCTTAACTTCACCTGTAACAGTTTCCTGAGTTGAATCAACGAAAGCAGAAAGTGCTTCACGGAGAGGGGTATACCAGAGACCATCATAAACGAGCTCAGCAAACTTATTTGCAACAGTGTGCTTAAAGGACTGAGTCTGTCTGTCAAGGCAGAGGTATTCAAGCTCGCGGTGAGCCGCATAGAGAATTGTTCCGCCCGGTGTTTCATAAACGCCTCTTGACTTCATTCCGACAAGTCTGTCTTCAACGATGTCAGCAATACCTATTCCGTATGCTCCGCCGATTTCGTTAAGCTTTTCAACGAGCGGGAGCGGGTCAAGCTTTTCGCCGTCAACAGATACAGGTTCGCCCTTTTCGAAGCCGATTGTAACAAATCTTGGTTCGTCAGGCGCCTTTGTCGGCGGAACTGTAAGCTTCAATAAGTTTTCAAACTGCGGCATATTGTTAGGGTCTTCAAGGTCCATTCCTTCGTGGCTGATATGCCAGATATTTCTGTCTCTTGAATATAAATCTTTCTTAGTTACAGGAATTTCAATGCCGTGAGCCTCTGCATAGTCGATTGCATCTTCTCTTGACTTAATATCCCAGATTCTCCAAGGAGCAATAATTTTAAGATGAGGAGCGAGAGCCTTGATTGTAAGCTCAAAACGAACCTGGTCGTTTCCTTTTCCTGTTGCACCGTGGCAGATTGCAGTTGCACCCTCTTTAAGAGCGATTTCAACCAATCTCTTTGCGATAATAGGACGGGCGTGGGATGTACCTAAAAGATACTTATCCTCATAAACTGCTCCTGCTTTAACTGTTGGGAATATAAAATCCTTAACATATTCAGCACGAAGGTCTTCGATATAACACTTTGAAGCACCGCTTCTGAGTGCTCTTTCCTCTAAACCGTCAGTCTCTTTACCCTGACCAACATCGCCACAAACTGCGATAACTTCATAGCCATAGTTCTCGATAAGCCAATTGATAATAATTGAAGTATCAAGACCGCCTGAATATGCAAGAACAACTTTTTCCTTAGCCATAACTAAATTCCTCCTATTTTAACTGTTGAAAATTTCAACAACATATGATACAATGTTCTTATTATACTACATCTTTCGGCGATTTTCAATATTAAATTTGATTTTTTAGTAAATTTTATTATGCAAGGAAAAATAAGGGCGGTTTTGTTATGAGAATACTTGGTATTGACCCCGGTTTCGCAATTGTTGGCTACGGAGTTGTTGACTATATCGGCAACAAGTTCAAAGTAGCAGATTATGGGGCGGTTACAACCGAGGCAAAAGAGGATATGTTTCTTCGTTTTAAGAAAATTTATGACGGCGTCTCGGAAATAATTGAGCGAGAAAAACCTGACGCTATGGCAATTGAGGAGCTGTTTTTTAACAGCAACCAGAAAACCGCCATAAATGTTGCTCAGGCAAGAGGAATTATTGTTCTTGCGGCAATGAATTTAAACATTCCCGTTTTTGAATACACTCCTCTGCAAGTTAAACAGGCAGTTGTCGGCTACGGAAGGGCGGACAAGGGGCAGGTTCAGCAGATGGTTAAGTCGCTTCTCAATTTAGAGAAAGTTCCAAAGCCTGATGATACCGCCGATGCTTTGGCAATCGCAATCTGCCACGCTCATTCTTCCGGCGGACTTATGAATTTACTTAAATAAAAAAAGGGTGCATTTTGCGCCCTTTTAATTTTTCTTTATTTTCCCTGCCACTCTTTTTATGGTAACCGTATATTCATCCTCACTGTAATCAAATGCCATTGTAACAACATATCCGCTTTCGTCCGACTCCATGGCGATTTCGCACTGGCCTCTTTCTCCTTCGTTTAAGGCAACGGTTACAACCCCTCCGCAATTATCAATAAGATATGACATATATTCATATACATCCATATATCCCTCTTCTTCGGTCTTGTAGGTATATTTGAAAATTCCGTCCTTCTCCTCTTTTCCGACTATTTCCCTGTCCCCTAAAACAAAATTGACAGAGGGATAAACATCAGGACCGATTTCATAGTTTTCCTCTCCCGTATTCCCTTTCTTTCCGCAACTGCAAAACAGAGCAGAACATAAAAGGCATATCAAAAGTACTAACGCGGTTTTCTTCAAAACAATTCCCCCTAAAACAAAAAATGCCTGTACTTCAAATATATGAAGCACAGGCATTTGTTATGACCTAGTAACCGCGAACTCCCTCTAAGGATTCATCATTTTCAACCCAGTCACGAACAGGAACAACAGTATAATCTGTCGGTGTATTGCGAATAATAACTTCTTTTATTCCTGCATTGATTACCATTCTCTTACACATACTGCAACTGGACGCATTGGCAACAAGCTCTCGTGTTTCCTTTTCCTTACCAACGAGGTATAAAGTTGCGTCAATCATTTCCTGACGGGATGCACTTATGATACAGTTTGCTTCCGCGTGAACGCTTCTGCAAAGCTCATATCTTTCCCCTCTCGGAACATTAAGCTTACTTCTTATACAAACACCAATGCTGCTGCAATTTGCTCTGCCTCTCGGTGCCCCTGTATAACCTGTTGAAACGATTTCGTCATTCTTAACAATGATTGCCCCGAAATTTCTTCTAAGACAGGTTCCTCTTTCAATAACAGTTTCTGCAATATCAAGATAGTAATTATGCTTATCAACACGATTCCCCATAAAATCACCTCATAAAAACATTTAACTACATTATACAACAAAAAAAATCTTTTTTCAATAGTTTTGTATTGACTTTACTTTAAATTAAATGTAGAATATTTATAGGAGGATTTTATCCCTATGAAATACATTAGTTTTGGTCCGGAGGACACTAAAAATATCGCAAAAGAAATTGCCTCTTCCTTAAAGGAAGGCTCTGTTGTTGCCCTTTCGGGAGAGCTTGGGGCAGGCAAGACCGCCTTTGTCCGCGGGGTTGCGGATTATTTTGAGTTTTCGGGGGATGTTACAAGTCCGACCTTTACTCTGGTTAACGAATATGACGGGGCAAAGCTTCCTCTCTATCATTTTGACGCATACAGACTTGAAAACGCCAACACAGACGAGCTTGACTGGATTGACGATTATCTTTTCGGAGAAGGAGTTTGCCTTATTGAATGGGCAGAGTTTATAAACCCGATTCTCCCCAAAGACACTTTATATATCGAGATTTCCAAAGATTCTTCAAAAGGAGACGACTATCGGGAAATCCTTGTTAAATAAAAGGAGAAAATTATGCTTATTTTCGGAATTGATACCTGCTGTGCGGCGGCAACCTCTGCCATTTTTGACGGAGAGAAGCTTATTGCCCAGACAGTTATAAATCATAAAAAGACACATTCTCAGAAGATTATGCCTCAGGTTGAGAGCCTTTTTTCTCTATCCGAGCTTAATATTTCGGATATTGACTATTTCGCAGCCGCTGTCGGTCCCGGCTCATTTACGGGAGTCCGAATCGGCGTTGCAACGGTTAAGGGAATGGCTCAGGCGCTTAATAAGCCTTGCGTCAGTGTTTCAACTTTGGAAGCACTCGCTTATCCTCTTTCTTCTTTTTCGGGGATTGTTTGCCCTATCTTAGATGCAAGACGGGAACAGGTTTATAACGCTAAATTTAAAAACGGCGAAAGACTTTGCCCTGACAGAGCCCTTCCTCTATCCGAGCTTTTAGAGGAGCTTGAAGGAGAAAAGGTTATCTTCTCAGGGGACGGTGTTTTCCCGTACAAAGATGAAGTTTTAAAGGCTATGCCGGACGCAGTTTTTGCTCCTGCAACATTAAAAATGAATATTGCAGGTTCGGTCTGCGAAGTGGCTTATGAAAAAATCAGGAAAGGGGAAATCCTTTCCGCACAGGAGCTTATCCCAAGCTATATCAGACTTTCTCAGGCTGAGCAATCTGCAAAGGACGGTGAAATATGAAGATTTTAAAAGCTTTTACATCAATACTTCTTATTTTCTGTATAGTTCTGCCTTTCGGGGTTGTTTTTGCGGAAAACCCACCTATCCTTACCGCCGTTTCCGCAATCTTAATTGATGGGAAAACGGGAAATATCCTTTACGAAAAGGATTCGGAGAGGGAAATGTATCCCGCATCAACAACAAAGATTATTACATATCTTGTTATTTCCGACGCTATCGAGGAGGGCGAAATTTCCCTTAGCGATATGCTTACATACACAAGAGAGATGCAGGACAAAATGGACTCTGACGGAAGCCATATTGAGCTTAAAGCAGGGGAGAAAATGTCCGTTGAAAATTTAATCCGCGCTATGCTTATTGCATCGGGAAATGACGCGGCAACTCTTCTTGCAACAACAGTTGGGGGAAGCGAAGAAAACTTTGTTAAGAGAATGAACAAAAAAGCTGATGAGCTTGGTCTTATCCATTCTCATTTCACAAATGCACACGGACTTACAGACCCCGACCATTTCACAACCGCAAAGGACCTTGCAACCGCCGCAAAGGTTGCTATGGAAGATGATTTCTTCCGTGAAATCGTTGGAAGCAAGACTCTTAACATTGCCCCCACAAACAAAACCGAAAACGAAAGATATTTTATAAATACAAACAATCTTGTTTCCTATCTCCGCTATTCAAATTATTATTACAGCAAGGCGACGGGAATTAAAACAGGCTATACGGATGCGGCAGGCTCTTGTCTTGTTGCTTCTGCAACTCATAAGGACCGCGACCTTATCTGTGTTGTCTTAAAGAGTGAACAGTCCCACGAGGAAGCAAAAGCCCTTTTAGAATACGGTTTTAACAACTTCAAGCAGGTTGAGATTGCGAAAAAAGGCGACATCTTAGGAGAAACAAAGGTTAAGCAGGGGGCAGGGGTTGACCATGTCCGTGCTGTTGCAAAAGAGAATATAGTTGTAACTCTTCCTCTTGACGCCAATGCCGACGAGATTAAATCAACCATAAAATATTCCAGCGAAGAGGTTTATGCTCCTGTTAAAAAGGGCGACACCTTGGGAACTATAAGTTATACCTATGGCAAGAAAATCGTTGGAACCTCCAAAATCGTTGCTGAAAAAGAAGTCAAGCGGCACATTTTCGGTTTCCTTATGACTCTTGGGGAGAAAATATGGGGTCTGACCATTGTTAAGGTTATTGTTTATCTTATTTTGACTCTTGTTATTCTCTTTATTCTTCTTGTGGCTTACGGTTTCTATCTTTCCATCAAGAGAAGCAAAGCAAGAAAACGCAGACGCAAGAAATATCATCCACCTCTTTATTAAAAACAAAAGGCAAGAAACGAAATGTTCGTTTCTTGCCTTTTTTTATATCAGACACGCGGCCTTCATTCCACCCACTAAAATTTTAAGGGTTTCCTTATAGATTTGATTTAAGTCGCTTGGGGGTAGCGGGTTTTCTCCCTTTCCTACCTCAACGGTAAAGGCGAGCTTCCCGAAGTTTTCAATAAACCAATCTTTATATCCGCCGTAAGATGCAATTCCCTCAGGCACCGACGGAGAATAAACCGTCCCTAAGGAAAGTGCATTGGCAATAAATAGTGAATAGATTGGCTCTTTATTATTAAAGTCATAGTAAATCTCCTGCCCCTGACTGTGAAAAGCCATAGTGATTTTTATCTCCCTTCTCTTTGTAAACTCTGCTATGGCTTGGGTTTCAGGCTCGGAAAAAGGCTTCTCTCCTGCATATCGTGTGGGTCCCGGACCGAAAATACTATGCTCAATTTCTCCTTTTCGGGATAACTCCCAAAGGGCGTCATAATTATGATTTAAGTCAACCCCGTTAAAGTTTGCCTGCCACAAAGAAAAATCGGCGCTGTTGTTATTCATCCTGAAAAGTCTGGGGAAATCCGCCGAATACATCCTCCCTCCGTTTACGGAAAGGTCAACCCCGTCGGGATTTACCATAGGGACAACATAAAGGGAAACATTTTTATAAAGGAAATTGGCGCTCATTCCGAATATTTCCCCGTCATTTACAGCGCTTTCTGCGTATTCTTCAATGAATTTCATAAGAAGGGCAGAGGTTATGCTCTCCGCTCCGTGATGGGCACCGTTATAGAAAACAATATTATCCCCCTCCCCGATTTTAAAACAGAAAAGCTTCCTTTTAAGAACGCTCTCCCCTATTGAAGAAATCTCGCAAAACGGATACCTTGCCTTAAACTTTCGGGTATCTTTTAAAAGTTCTTTATAATCATACCTCTTTTTATTTTTAGAAGACGAAAACATTATACCACCTCAGTTATATTTATGCTCTGTTCCCCTTAGAAAATTACTCTTGAAAAAGATTTGGAAATATTGTATAATGAATGTGTATGGGTATTCTTTGAAAGGACATTGGTATAGAAGATGGCAAGAGAGCTTAAATGTAAAATTGCAGGCCTGAAAGTTTCTATAACTGTTTTGCAAAGTGAAAACAGGCTTATTGAATATGCCGAAAAATATGCCGATGACTTTTCGGGAGAAAGTGATATTAATATTTCTTTCAGTTATGATTTTTTAGAGCGAAGAGTGGCAGAAGACGAGCGCCTTACTCTTTCTGAGGCAGAATACACATGGACAGGTCTGGACTTTTCAAAAAAGCTTTTGAAGTTTGACGGTTTTGTCCTTCACGCCTCCGCCGTATATTATGATGGCAAGGTGTATCTCTTCTCCGCCCCAAGCGGAACAGGAAAATCTACCCACGCTTCTCTTTGGGAGAAGGTTTTCGAGGGGGCTCTTGTTATTAACGATGACAAGCCTGCCCTTCGTCTTATTGACGGAAAAATTTATGCCTATGGAACGCCTTGGAGCGGGAAAAGCGGTAAAAACCTTGACCTTTGCGCTCCTCTCGGGGGAATATGTTTTATCTCCCGCAGCGAAGAAAACCACATTGAAAAAATGACGGTAAAGGAGGCAATCCCCTCTATCCTACGGGAGACTTTAAGATTTCCCAGCATAGAGTTTATGGAAGCTCTTTTAGGCTTTCTTGACAAGAACTTAAAGAACATTCCCGTCTTTAAAATGGGTTGTAATACCGACGACGAGGCGGCGCTTGTTGCATATAATTTTATGAAAAATTTCTCTCAGGGAGGTTCTTCCTATGAAGATTAAAAGCGGATATATTTTAAAGACTGTTGCAGGATGCAGTATTGTTGTGTCCAGCGATGTGGAGACAATGGATTTTACCAATATGCTTAACTTAAACGATACGGGAGCATTCCTCTGGGAAAATCTTGAAAAGGAAACAACCGAGGATGAGCTTACAGCAAAGCTTCTCGCCGAATATGATGTTGACGAAGCCGTTGCAAGAAAAGATGTTGCAACTTTCCTGGAAAGTCTTCGGGAGGCAGGTCTTTTAGATGAATAATGAAATTAAGGATATCTCCCTTAACGAGATGCTTCCTCTCATTGAAGAAAAAATAAGTCTCGGCGGAGATGTTATTATTAAACCGCAGGGTCTCAGTATGCTCCCTCTCATAAGGCCAGGAAAGGACCGTGTTGTTATTTCAAGAGCTATTCTTCCCTTAAATAAGTATGACCTTCCTCTTTATAAAAGGAAGGACAGAAAATATGTTATCCACAGGGTTGTTGGTTTTGGAGAAGGTGAAACCTATATTATGCGTGGGGACAACCAGACCACAGCAGAAAAAGGCATTACGGATAACGACATTATAGGATTGGTTACAGGAATTTATAAAGGCAGAAAACTTATCGGGGTTTCTTCCTTTTGGTATAGAATTTATGTTTTATTAGTCGTTTTTGTTCATCCTTTAAGGAGGGTAATAAAATGGTGTCTTGGAAAATGCAAAATAATAAGATAAAAGATAAAAACACCTTAAAATGGCTGTTTAGAGTAGCAAAGGGTCAGCTTTTTGTTGTCTTTGCTCTGGCTTTAATAAGCACAGCTATGTCTTTTTTAGGTGTTCTTTTTGCTTTTATATGCAGAAATGTCATTGACTCCGCTGTTTCAGGGAGTCGCGAAGCCCTCGGCTTTGACCTCTGGATTCTCCTTGGTTTAATACTCTCTCAGGTTACCTTAAAGTTTTTCCAGCAATGGCTTTCCGCAAGGGCATCGGCAAAAACAGAAATTGTCTTTAAAAAGAAACTCTTTTCAACTATCCTCAAAAAAGATTACGGCATAATTAAGGAAATGCCGAGCGGCGACATTATGACAAGGCTTACAAATGACATCTCTGTTATAAGCGACGGCGTTATAAACCTTCTCCCGTCCGTTGTTTCTCTGCTTTCCGCTTTGATTTTTGCAACTGCTTCCCTTATTATTATAGATGCGAAATTTACTGTTATTTTCTTGGTCGGCGGTTTTTTAGTTCTTATTGTTGCAAGTATTTTAAGACAGCTTGTTAAGTCCTTACATAAAAAGGCTATGGAAACCGAAGGAAAGCTTCGCTCCTTCTTCTATGAATCCATAGGCGGAATGCTTATGATTAAAGTTTTCGGTATTGAAGACAAAATTGAAAGCATCTCCGATGATTATCAGAAAGAAAACTATAAGGCAAAATTAAGACACCAGTATGTCGGAATTTTTGCAGGGACAGGTCTTACCCTTATATTCCAGCTTGGCTACATCTTTGCTTTCGGTTACAGTGCTTTTTGTCTTTTAGGCAAAATTGTTTCAGTTGGAACTGTGACCGCTATTTTACAGCTTGTCAACCAGATTCAGACTCCTTTCGCAGGAATTACGGGAATTATGCCTCGTTATTTTGGTGTTCTCGCCTCTGCCGAGCGAGTTCTTGAAATTGAAAACATTGCGGACGAGAAAGGTCTTGACAAGAAACAAATCAATCCTGAGAAAACTTATAAAAAGCTTTCTTCCATCGTATTTAATGACATTACTTTCTCATATGACAGAGAGATTATTCTCTCGGGGGCAAGTCTTGAAATCGAAAAAGGCGACTTTGCGGTTATCACAGGTCTTTCGGGAATCGGAAAGAGCACCCTCTTAAAGCTTCTTTTAGGGGTTAACTCTCCTGACAGCGGAGAAATCCATCTTTGTCTCTCCGACGGAAAAGATATTCAGATAAGCAAGAGAACAAGACCCCTTTTCTCTTATGTTCCGCAAAACAGCCTTCTTCTTTCAGGAACAATTAAAGAGGCAATTTCCATAACCAAGCCTGATGTAACCGACGAGGAGATTGAAAAGGCTCTTAAAATAAGCTGTGCAGACGGCTTTATAAAGGAATTCCCGTTGGGGCTTGAAACCAGAATCGGCGAAAGAGGGCTTGGCCTTTCCGAAGGACAGATTCAGCGTCTTGCAATTGCAAGAGCAATTCTTTCTGACAGAAGCGTTATCTTACTTGACGAGTCAACCTCGGCGCTTGACGAGGAGACCGAAAAACAGCTTCTTGCAAACCTTAAAGGTCTTAAAAACAAAACCCTTGTCATCATCTCTCATAAGAAAGCCTCTTATGAAATATGCAACAAGGAAATCAAAATCAGAAATAAAAAAATCTATACGAAAGACATACAAAAAGAGAGCTGTTAAACAGCTCTCTTTTATTTTGTCAAATCCCAGTCAATAGGGATAATTCCATTGGAAATCAAGAACTCGTTGGCTTTGGAAAAATGTTTACAACCGAAAAAGCCGTTATAAGCCGATAGTGGACTTGGATGCACGCTTTCCAGAATAAGATGGCGCTTATTGGTAATGAGCTTCTTCTTCTCTCTTGCATTGCCTCCCCACAGCATAAAGACAAGCGGTTCTTCCCTGTCATTCAAATTTCTTATAATGCAGTCGGTAAACTCCTCCCAGCCTTTTCCTTTGTGGCTGTTGGGACTTCCTGCACGGACAGTTAAAACATTGTTAAGGAGCAGAACTCCCTCTTTTGCCCATTTGGTAAGGTTCCCGCTTTTAGGAATTGGAATTCCTAAATCTGCATTGATTTCCTTATAAATATTAACAAGGGATGGGGGAGGTTTAACTCCGTCCTGAACGGAAAAACATAGTCCGTGCGCCTGACCTTCTCCGTGATATGGGTCCTGCCCGATTATGACAACTTTCGCCCCACTATATGGTGTATACTTTAAAGCATTAAATATATCAAACATATCAGGGTATATTATATGGGTACGGTATTCGTTTTTTAAGAAGTTTCTTATATTAAGATAATATTCCTTCCCGAACTCATCTTTTAAGATGCCGTCCCAGTCGTTTCCGAGATTAACCATATTTCTTCCTCCAAACTGTATATTATAATTTTACCATACTGCTGCCAAAAAATAAAGAGGAAAACAAAAAAATCCCGTAAACCTATTGAAAAAACAATAAATTCGTGGTATAATAGCCGTAGTTTATATTGAGCGGCTAATTTAATAAAGTGCCACAACCTTGCCTTTTATAAGGCTTTGGTTCTTTTTGGTGTTTTATTGCACGAAAATTTTATAAATGGAGGTAAATTGTGCAAAAATCTAAAAAAATTAAAATAACACCCCTTGGCGGTATCTTAGAGATTGGCAAAAATCTCACCGTTTTCGAGTATGGGAGCGACATAATTATACTCGACTGCGGTCTTGCCTTTCCTGACGATGATATGCTTGGTGTTGATATGGTTATCCCCGACTGGACTTACCTTATCAAGCATAAAAATCGTATTAAGGGTATCGTCTTAACTCACGGTCACGAGGACCATATCGGGGCAATTCCTTATTTCCTTAAAGAGTTTAATGTTCCTGTTTACGGAACAAAGCTTACCTTGGGCATCTTAAAGTATAAATTAGAGGAACACGGAATTGTCAACTCAACCAAAACCATTGTCGTTAATCCCGGCGAAACCTTTAAGCTTGGGGAGTTTAAGGTTGAATATATAAGAAGTAACCACAGTATCGCAGATGCTGTTGCCGTTGCTCTTCACACTCCCGCAGGAGTTATTCTCCACACGGGGGACTTTAAAATCGACCCGACACCAATTGACGGGACAATGATTGACCTTGCAAGGATTGGTCAGCTTGGCAACGAAGGTATTCTTGCCCTTATGTCAGATAGCACCAATGCTGAGCGCCCAGGCTATACAATGAGCGAGCGAACAGTGGGAAAAACTTTTGATAATATCTTTGAAAACTGCGACAAGCGAATATTTGTTGCAACCTTTGCATCAAACATTCACAGAGTTCAGCAGGTTATTGATGCAGCTGTTAAATATAAACGAAAGGTTGCCGTTTCG
The DNA here is from genome assembly GCA_045595345.1 of Clostridia bacterium. Taxonomy (GTDB): domain Bacteria; phylum Bacillota; class Clostridia; order Monoglobales; family Monoglobaceae; genus SIG454. The sequence continues at coordinate 13,135 of JAZOAF010000160.1, forward strand.
GGACGAAGCATGGAGAATGTTCTCTCAGCCGCTATTGAGCTTGGCTATATGAAAATCCCGAAAAACACCTTGATTTCTCTGGATGAAATTAACCGCTATCCAAAGGACCAGCTCGTTATCATAACAACAGGCAGTCAGGGAGAGCCAATGGCGGCTCTTTCCCGTATGGCATTTTCAGGTCATAAGAAAGCCAACATTGAGGCAGGGGACTTGGTTATAATTTCCGCAAGTCCTATCCCAGGTAACGAAAAGGCAATTTCAAATGTTATAAACGAACTTTTAAAGCATGGCGCAGAAGTGGTTTATGAAGCTCTCGCCGATGTCCATGTTTCAGGCCACGCTT
>JAZOAF010000161.1:0-1899 GCA_045595345.1 Clostridia bacterium
CCCTGATAAATCTTACTTGCGGCAACACGGTCGCAAAACATCTCCTTAACATAGTTTATGGGCATCTTAACTCCCGTTACCTGACGGATTTTCGGGTTATAGTCATTCCAGTATTCAAAGTGGTGCTTGTTGCGCCCTTTGTGGTGCATCCAGGCAAGAGAAAAACCCTTTTCCTCACGCTCTTTTTCGTTTGGACTCTTAACTCCGTCGTTATAGTTTTTAACTCCCCTGAAAAATTCCGTTGGAGAGTATTTTGATAAATCGTGGAAAAGTCCCTGCCAGAGAATCCCTGCCTTTTTGCAATGGGAAATAACCTTGTGCCTGTGCCTGTTTATTGTTGATAAATGCCCGAAGAAATTCAAATCAAATCACCTTTTTATATTAATATATTTATAGTGTACCACAAAAAATTATATTTGTAAATTATATTATTTCCTTGAAAGAAGAGATTATTTGTGATATAATGTAAAAAGATGTGTTAATATGACACAAAAGAAAGGAAAAAGGGATATGGGGAAAAGAAAAATTGGTGACAGAAGAGACGGAAAGCTACTTCGGAATATAGATGGAATGCATTTCATTATGCCTCTTGTTTTTCCGAACAGATGTGACAATGAAGCGTTTATCTCAGAGAGAATTGACCTTACAAATATAAACGAATACCTTGCAAAAAAGAATGCGGATAATCCTGAATATAAATATAATCTGTTTCAGGTTATCGTTACGGCAGTACTAAAAACCGTAACTCTTCGTCCTTATCTTAACAGATTTATTGCAAACGGAAATCTTTATCAGAGAAATAAAATTTCTGCGGCATTTACAATCAAGAAGATATTCACAGACGAAAGCGCAGAGGCTCTTGCCTTTATCTATGCAAAGGACGAGCATACCATTGAGGATGTCCACAACGAAATATTCAGACAGGTTTCTCATGTGAGAAAAAGCGAGGACTCCAAAGACCCCACAAGCGAGTTTATGGATATGTTCAGCAGACTTCCGAGATTTATTTCAAAGCCTGCGGTAAAGTTCTGTTGCTTTTTGGAAAGACACGGTAAAATTCCTCAGGCTCTTATTGCAACCGACCCATATTATTCATCCGTGCTGCTTACCAATCTTGGCTCAATCAAGTTAAAGTCAGGCTATCATCATCTTTCTAACTGGGGAACAACCTCAATGTTTACCATTATCGGCGAGAAGAAAATCCGCCCATTCTTTAACGAGGACGGCACATTCACTATGAAAGACAGCGTTGACATAGGTCTTACAGTGGACGAAAGAATTGCCGACGGATATTATTTTTCAAAGAGCGTAAAGCTCCTTAAAAAATTACTTGAAAATCCTGAATTACTTGAAAGACCGATGAGTGAAGAGGTGGAATTTTAAATGAGAAGCAAGAAGGTTAAAACTCCATGGGAAGGAAGCATGAGGGATATCCCTATGCATCTTGATTATTTTGAGGGGACAATGTTTGAGGCAGTTGAAAGAATTGCCAAGAAATACCCTAATAATGTTGCCTTTGACTTTATGGGAAAGCCCACTACATACGCAAAAATGATAGACGAAATAAGAAAGTGCGCCAAGTCCCTTAAAACTATCGGCGTCCGTGAGGGAGACAGGGTAACCATCGCTCTTCCTAACTGCCCTCAGGCAATTTATATGTTCTATGCGGTAAATTTAGTTGGCGGTATTGCCAATATGATTCACCCTCTTTCTGCGGAAAAGGAAATCGAGTTCTATCTCAATGAATCGGAAAGCGTTACAGCGGTAACTCTTGACCAGTTCTATAATAAGTTCGAGAAAATCCGCCAGAACACAAAGGTTTTAAATATTATTATTGCAAGTATCAAAGACGAACTTTCAAAACCGATTAAAGCGGGATATATGCTCACCGAGGGAAGA
>JAZOAF010000162.1:0-22694 GCA_045595345.1 Clostridia bacterium
CCGCTAAGTTTATGGAAGAGCTCAGAGTTTCCGACTCCTTGGGTGCGGTTATGGCAATTGCAAATAGAGCCAATAAGTATATCGACGAAACAATGCCTTGGGCACTTGCAAAGGATGAAGAGAAAAAGGATGTTTTGGCAGATGTTATGTATAATCTCTGCGAGGCAATCCGCTTTATCGCATCTTTAATAACACCATTCATGCCTGAAACAGGGGAGAAAATTGCAAAGCAGATGGGCTTTACCGCTCTTTCCTATGAGTCTCTTACTTTCGGAGAACTTAAAGCAGGAGAGAAAATCGGCGAGGCAACACCTCTTTTTGCAAGAATAGATGCTGAAAAGAAAATGTCAGAGCTTGAAGCTGAATTTGCTGTTCCCGAGGAGAAAATCGAAATCGAACCATTTGCAAAAGATGTTGATTTTGAAAAGTTTTTGGAAATGGATATAAGAGTAGGTAAGGTTTTAGAATGCGAAGCTGTTCCGAAGTCAAGCAAATTACTCAGATTTACCCTTGAAGTTGGCTCTGAAACAAGACAGATACTCTCGGGAATTGCCAAGTATTATAAGCCTGAGGACTTAATCGGCAAGAACCTTTTATTTATCGCAAATCTCCCGCCAAGAAAGATGATGGGATATGAATCCTGCGGAATGATACTCTCAGCTGAACACGACGGCAAATTAGTCGTAACAACTGTGGAAAGTGACATCCAGTCAGGAGCAAAAATAGTATAAAATTAAAAAATATATAAAAATGAAAGCACTGACCATTTGATTGGCAGGGACGGAGGAATTTTTATGAAAAACAACACAAAAGATATGGTAATTTTATCGCTGTTTTCTGCGATAATCGTTTTAATGACATTTACGCCGCTTGGGTATATCCCCTGGGTTGTAAAAATCACATTGATTCAGATACCCGTTATAGTCGGTTCTGTAACCTTAGGACCGAAAAAGGGGGCAATTTTAGGCCTTATTTTCGGTCTTACAAGTCTTATAAACAACACAATCAACCCGGGACTTACATCATTTTTCTTTGTTCCCTGGTATAGCCTCACTCCTGAGGTTAAAACAAGTTGGTTAAGCCTTGTTATCTGCTTTGTTCCGAGAATTTTAGTTGGAATTGTGCCTTATTATACAGCAAAGTTTCTCAAAAAGAGAGGGAATGCCGTTAAGTATATAATTATCGGCGCAATAGGAACACTTTTATATCTGCTTTTCGGCAATCTTATGAGACAGTATATCGTTGGCAGAGAATTTATTGTGATAATGGGAGTGGCTCTTTTGTTACTTATCGGGCTTTTCGTTATCCTCACAAAGAGCAAAAGAGGTGACATAACCTATGCCGTGACAGGAGCTGTTGGTTCCTTTACAAATACGCTTTTCTTTCTCATATTTGTATGGCTTATCTTCGGCAAGGGCGGAGCTTTTTCCGCAGGCGGAATTATGGGCAAATCCTTTATGGATTTTGTTATAGGAATTGTTACGGTTAACGGATGCCTTGAAATTATTGCTTCAATGATTTGCGTAAGCGCAATCTTGATGGCAACAAAGAAAATCAATAAAGTATAAAATTTATTGACAAGGGAAAAATGAATGTGGTAAAATATAACTATCAAATTTAAGTAAGGAGAGATAAAAATGAAAAAATATGTTTGCCCTTGCGGCTATGTTTATGACCCTAGCTTAGGAGACCCTGATAACGGAATCGCTCCTGGAACACCATGGGAAGAAGTCAGCGAAGATTGGGTTTGCCCTGTTTGCGGACTTGGTAAAGACGCTTTTGAAGAAGAATAAAATAAAAGGTGTAGTCGTTGACTACACCTTTTTTATACCATATGGTTAATCATTCGTTTTGCGCATTTGTATTTTTTCTTCATTCTTTTCATATAGGCAGGGTCAGTCATCATCATAGCTCCTGCGGCAATAGATGCCCCTGCAATAACGCCTACTACAAATTTCATTTTTTTGCCTCCTTTTAATTTCTTACATTTATATTTTTTCCGTTTATTTTTATTTTATTTATATCTAAATAAGAGGGCCTCTTAAAAATATTTTCTGAATATAAAAACCCTTCGATTTCTCCCGTTTCAAAGTCAAAAAGCATATCCCGTCCTTTGCCGATTTTTCGCTCTCCCGAGAAAAAACTCTGGTGGGAGATATTTTTTTTAAAAGTTATAAAGTCAGAGGAAGAAGGGGAGACTTCCCTGACGAAAATTTTGCCCTTTTTATATGCGGTAACAGAAGAAGGGAAAACTAAGCCGAGAAGAGGAACGATGCTGTCGCTGGAAACATAATAGCCTTTAAGAGAATCTCCCGAAAAGGCTACATCCGAAATTCTTCCGAGATACTTTCCAGTCCCATCTTCAAAGACCTTTGTGTTTATGATTTTCTTTGCATTTTTTATCATTGTATTTCCTTTCCCGAAACATTTTTTTACAAATTTACTAAAATTCTCTGAAATGTCAGATATTCCTTGACTATTTTTGGATTTTGGTGTATTATGATAAGAACAGAATTATTTTTTGGGAGGCAGGAATTATGGCAAATGTAATACCTTTTAAAGGTCTTCGGTATAATACAGAGTTGGTTGGTAATCTTAATGATGTTACTGCCCCTCCTTATGATATAATTTCCCCTGAGCAGCAAGACGCTCTTTATGAGAAAAGCGAATATAACATTGTCAGGGTTGACTATGGAAAGACTTACGAAACTGACGATGAGAAAAGTAATAAATATACCCGTGCAGGAGAGATGTTTAATTCCTGGATAGAAAAGGGTATTCTTAAAAAGGATGAAAAACCTGCTTTTTATATATATGAACAGGTCTTTGAATATAACAGAACTCCAATCTCTCTTAAAGGAATAATTTCTTTGGTTGAGATTGTGGAATTTGACAAGAAGATTGTTCTTCCTCATGAGAACACTCTTTCAAAAGCAAAGACTGACAGATTTGATTTAATGAGCACAACCGATGCAAACCTCAGCCAGATTTATTCTCTTTATCTTGACGAGGATAAGGCTGTTGAAAAGCTCATAACCGAATATTCAAAGGGAGCACCCGATGTTTCCTTTGTTACGGACGATAACATAACTCAGAACATCTGGATTGTTTCCGACAGCGAAAAGACGGCTAAGATAAGTGAGCAGTTTAAGAATAAACAGTTATTTATAGCAGACGGGCATCACAGATATGAAACCGCTCTTAATTTCCGTAACAAGAAGAGAGAGGAAAATCCTGATGCAGGCGATGCACCGTATGATTATGTTATGATGATGCTTACCTCAATGGAAGACAGCGGACTTTTAGTTTTCCCCACACACAGAATGATTAAAAATCTTCCTGAGTTTGACGAAAGTGTTATAACAAGCTGTTTAACAGAGGATTTTGCAGTATCAAAGATTTACTTTACAGAAGGAGATTATGCCCAGATTATAATGGAAAAAATCTCCTCGGTTTTAGACGAAAAATGCTTCGCTCTTTATACCGGCAAAGATTATTATTACCGTTTCGAACTTAAAAATACTGACGCAATCAACAATTATATAACAGATATGTCTTTGGCATATAAAAACCTTGATGTAACCCTTCTTCACACTCTTGTTTTGGAAAGATTTTTCGGAATTGACAGCGCAAATATGGCTAATCAGAAGAACCTTTTCTACACAAGAGACGCAAAGGAAGCCATTGAGACAGTAAAGAACGGAGAATATCAGTGCTCATTCTTAATCAACGCAACAAGCGTTGCTGAAATCAAAGAGGTTTCTCTTGCAAACGAGAAGATGCCTCAGAAATCGACATATTTCTGGCCGAAATTGGTTACAGGTATTGTTATTAACAAGTTTTAAACCTTGATAAAGGGAGGATATACTTATGAAAATTGCAATTATGGGTTTCGGTGTTGTTGGAAGCGGAGTTGGAGAGCTCCTTATAACCAACGCTAAGAACATTGCAAAAAAAGCAGGCGACACAATTGAAGTTAAATATATTCTTGACCTTCGTGATTTCCCTGACAGTGAATATAAGTGCTTTACAAAGGATTTTGGCGATATTTTAAATGACCCTGAGGTTGAGGCGGTTATCGAAGCAATGGGCGGAACAGTTCCCGCTTATGAATTTACCAAAAAGCTTCTTCTTGCAGGAAAGCATGTTGTGTCTTCAAACAAGGAGCTTGTTGCAAAGCACGGAACAGAGCTTTTGCAAATTGCCAAAGAAAAAAGCATAAACTATCTCTTTGAGGCTAGTGTCGGCGGAGGTATTCCGATTATAAGACCTCTTATTTCAAGCCTTACAGGAAACGATATAACAGGTATTGTTGGTATCTTAAACGGAACAACAAACTATATCTTAACTCAGATGATTAAAAACGGGAAATCGTTCGCCGAGGCTTTATCAGAGGCTCAGGAAAAGGGTTATGCCGAAAAAGACCCCACAGCAGATGTTGAGGGAATTGACACTTGCCGAAAGATTGCAATCCTTGCATCACTTGCCTACGGCAAGAATGTAAACTGTGAGAAAATTCCAACTGAGGGAATAACAAAGATTACAACAGAGGATGCAAAATATGCTCAGGCAATGGGATACAGCGTTAAGCTTGTTGGCCAGTGCGTTAAGGCGAAGAAAGGCGTTTTTGCCCGTGTTTGCCCTGCATTTATTGATTTAGACAGCCCTCTTGCAAATATCTCCGATGTATTCAACGGAATTTTAGTTCAGGGCGAATCCTTAGGGGATGTTATGTTCTACGGCAGAGGAGCAGGAAAGCTCCCAACCGCAAGCGCAATGGTATCCGACCTTGTTGATGTCGCAAAACACAGAAACATCAATATCCGTATTTTATGGAACGAGGCGGAAGAGGACTATCTTAAAGACGGTAAGGCTCAGAAATATCCTTACTATTTAAGACTTATGGGCGACGCTGACAAGATAAAAGGCTATAAGGTTACAAAGCTTGATGGTCTGGATAATGAATTTGCAATCATAACAAAGCCGCTTAGCGAAGAAGAACTCAGCGAACTTTTACTTAGCGAACCTTTCAAAAATTATAAGGTTTTAGGGAAAATAAGGGTGATATAAATGATTAAGGTGAGAGTTCCCGCGACAAGTGCCAATATGGGTGCGGGCTTTGACAGCCTTGGCATTGCTCTTACTATGTATAACTATGTCAGCATTGAGAAGATAAGCGGACCTACTGAGGTTAAGGTTATGGGCGAGGGCGAGAGTTTCCTTCCCCATGACGAGAAAAACCTTATCTATAAATGCGCAGAGAGAGTTTTCAAAGAAGCAGGAGAGGATATGGTTAATATCCGCCTTGTTATGGAGAATAATATCCCCATAACGAGAGGACTGGGAAGCAGCAGCGCAAGCATTGTGGGCGGACTTTTCGCAGCAAATGCCCTATTGGAAAACCCTTTCGGGAAAGAGGAACTTCTCAATATGGCGGCAGAAATTGAAGGCCACGGGGACAATGTTACCCCTGCGGTTTTTGGCGGATTTTGCGTCAATGTTCCTTCAAAGCATAAGATAAACTTTATTACAGTGCCGGTTAAAGACGATTTGTCTTTTGCAACTTTCATACCGGACTTTTTTCTTCAAACCAAAAAGTCAAGGGCGGTGCTCCCTGAAAAAGTTTTCCATAAAGACGCAGTTTTTAACCTAGGGCGAAGCGCTCTTTTAACCGCAAGTATTATTTCAGGGAAATATGAAAACATAAGAACATCCATGGGCGACAGACTTCATCAGGACTACCGTAAGAAGTTTATACCGGGGATGGGGGATATATTTGATTTGTGCTATAACAACAAGGCTCTCGGCGTTTATCTAAGCGGTGCAGGGCCGACGATTATCGGAATTTTAAAGGGGAAAACAACAGCTTTTTCTGAAAAGGCAACCCCTGTTTTAAATAAAAAAATGAAAAACTGGCATCTTAATATTCTCAAAGCGGATAATGAGGGTGCTGTTATATTAGGAGGTTTTTAAATGTCCATTATTGTTCAAAAGTTTGGTGGCAGCTCAGTTGCAGATGCGGCAAAGGTTTTAAATGTTGCATCAAGAGTTGTTGACACCTACAAGGAAGGAAACGATGTGGTGGTGGTTGTAAGCGCTCAGGGCGATACAACAGACGACTTAATCGACAAGGCGAAAGAGATAAATCCAAATGCCTCAAAGCGTGAAATGGATATGCTTTTATCAAGCGGTGAGCAGATTTCGATTGCTCTTCTTGCTATGGCTATCGAAAAGCTTGGATGCCCTGTAATTTCTCTTACAGGCTGGCAGGCAGGATTTCGAACAAACTCAAACTACTCTAATGCCCGTATCGATAAAATCGACACAGAAAGACTTATGTCGGAGCTTGACAAGAAGAAAATCGTTATCGTGGCAGGATTCCAGGGCGTTAATCGTTATGACGATATAACAACTCTCGGCAGAGGGGGAAGCGACACATCTGCCGTTGCAATTGCTTCTGCAATCCATGCAGACAAGTGCGAGATTTATACAGATGTTGACGGCGTTTATACAGCAGACCCTCGTATAGTTAAGAATGCTCAGAAGCTTGATGAAATTACTTATGACGAGATGCTTGAACTTGCAAGTCTCGGTGCTAATGTGCTTCACAACCGCTCAGTTGAGATGGCTAAAAAATATAATACCCGTCTTGAAGTTAAGTCAAGTTTTGAAAAGATAGATGGAACAGTTGTTAAGGAGGTTATTAAGATGGAAAAAATGTTAATCAGAGGCGTTGCCCGTGATAATGATGTTGCAAGTATTTCAATAGTTGGTGTTCCTGATACACCTGGTATTGCGTTTAAAGTATTCTCTCATCTTTCAAAGAAAGGTATCAATGTTGATGTTATTTTACAGTCAATTGGCAGAGAGAACAAGAAGGATATCTCCTTCACAGTTCAAAAGGCTAACCTTGAAGAAGCAATCGCTACATTAGAGGCTGAAAAGGACAATCTCGATTTTGAAACAATCAAGCACAGAGAAGACCTTTCCAAGGTTTCAATCGTTGGCGCAGGTATGACTTCAAACCCGGGTGTTGCTGCTAAAATGTTTGAAGCTCTTTATAATGCAGGAATCAATATCCATATGATTTCAACTTCTGAAATCAAGGTTTCAGTTCTTATCAATGTTGAAAAAGCAGAAAGAGCAGTTCAGGTTGTTCACGAAGCATTTTTCGGCGCATAATTTTTAAATATTTAAAGCCTTCTTTCCTCTTGAAAGAAGGCTTTTTTTACCACCTAAAAAGTTAGAAAAAAATCGCAAAATCCCTTGACTTTTCGGGAAACCTGTGGTAAAATTAAATAAGATTTTTTCAGGAGGCGAAAAATGATGTTTTTTGGAAGAAAACATTCTTCAAATTCATCCAAAGATGCAATGACCTTTGCACCTTGTTTTCGCAGTGCAAAAAAATCTTTTAATAGTGTATCTTTTGCAGGCATTGTTCTTTCAATGTCTGTTTTTTTGTATCTCGCTCTATGCCTGATTTGTGCTATTGAGCTAATTAGCATTATTGGTATTATTATTCTAAGCATAATTATAATTAGAAAGTATGGTTCGAAAAAGCCGACGGCGTTTATACCTTGTTAGAATCTTATTGATTTAAGGTGCGGTTTTGCTTTTTCGGCAAAGCCGCTTTTGGTTTTTTTACAAGCAGGAATTATTGGAGGAATTTCTATGAAAATTTATGATTTTCATTCACATATATATCCCGAGAAGATAGCAAAGAGGGCAGTTGAAAGTGTTGGCGAGTTCTATGGAATAGGTATGGACGGCAAGGGTACGGCAAAGGATTTGCTTAAAGAAGGCAAGGACTGCGGGGTTACAAATTTTGTTGTTCATTCTGTTGCCCTGACGGCATCAAGAGTTGAAGCTATAAATGACTATATCGCATCAGAGTGCAAAAAGCATAAAGAGTTTTATGGGTTTGGCACAATGCACGCCGACTTTGAAAACAAAATTGAAGAGGTGGAAAGAGCGACTGCGATGGGACTTCGGGGAGTTAAAATCCACCCTGATACACAGCTTTTCAATATGGATGATAAGAGAATGTTCGAGCTATATGACTATCTAAGACAAAAGGATATTCCGCTTTTAATCCATTGCGGAGATTATCGCTATGACTATTCTCATCCGAGACGACTTAGAAGGCTCCTGCGTGAGTTTCCCGGCATAACGGTTATCGGCGCCCATTTCGGCGGATGGTCAATGTGTGATTTGGCTTATGAGTATTTAGAAAACGAGAACTGCTATGTTGATACATCAAGCTCATATTGGATGCTTGGGATGAAACGAGCAAAGGAGCTTATCAGGCTATATGGAGCAGAAAGAGTTGTTTTCGGGTCTGACTTCCCTATGTGGAATGTTTCGGAAGAAATTGAAAAGTTTTTCAGTATGAAATTAACAGACGAAGAAAACAGTCTGATTCTATATAAAAATGCAGAGAAAATTCTTAAAATTAAGGAGTGTTAAAAATGACTGAAATTTTTATATCTGATATTACTTTAAGAGAAGAAGGAAAGCAGGGTGGCTACACTTTAAGCTTTAAAGAAAAAATAGAGGTTGCAAAAATTCTTGACAAGATAAAGGTGTCTGTTATTGAAACTGCACCAATTAAAAACGGAAAAACTGATATCTTATATCTCCATTCCGTTGCACCGATTATTAAAAACAGCGTCCTCTCTTGCCCTGTCGGTCTTGACGCCGATGCGGTTGAGAAAACTTATGATGCAATCAAGGATGCTAAGAAGCCGAGAATTCATATAATGGTTCCTGTTTCAACAGTACAGATGGAATATGTTTGCAACAAAAAGCCGAAGGCGGTTCTCGCTCTTGCCGAAGAGGTTGTTAAAAAGGCGGCTTCCCTTTGCAAGGACGTTGAGGTTTCCTTTATGGACGCAACAAGAGCGGAAAAGGAATTCCTTTGTGAAATTATAGAAAAGGTAATTGACTGCGGTGCAAAGACTGTAACAGTTTGTGACAGCGCAGGCGAAATGCTTCCGTCTGAGTTTGAAGGCTTCTTAAAGGATTTATTCGTAACAGTTCCGAAAATGAAAGAGGTAAAGGTTTCCGTTGAGTGCAGCGATTCTCTCAATATGGCTGCGGCTTGTGCTCTTTCTTGTATCGGAAGCGGAGTTACCCAGATTAAAACCTCTGTTGTTTCTCACGAATATCCACGCCTCAGCGCTGTTGCGAAGGTGTTCCGCGAAAAAGGGGATGCTCTCGGGGTTAAAACAGGAATAAATATGGCAGTTTTAGATAACAGCGTTAAGAAGATTAAGCTTATGGCAAGAGGAGGCAATTCATATACACCGTTTGACGGCGGAACAAATGCCGCAGCTGAAAATATTGAGCTTTCTTCAAACGATGATATAGCATCAGTTAAGCTTGCAGTTTCAAAGCTTGGCTATGACTTATCCGAAGAGGATAATGCAAAGGTTTATGATGAAGTTGTTAAGGTTTCAAAGAGCAAAAAAGTCGGCTCAAAAGAGCTTGATGCAATTGTAGCTTCTGTTGCAATGCAGGTTCGTCCTACATATAAGCTTAAAAGCTATGTTATAAACAACGGAAATATAATTACACCAACAGCTCACATTGAGCTTGAAAAAGGCGGAGAAATTTTACAGGGCGTCTGCATCGGCGACGGTCCCATTGACGCGGCATTCCTTGCCATTGAACAGATAACAGGACACCACTTCGAGCTTGACGATTTTCAGATTCAGTCAGTAACCGAAGGCCGAGGGGCTATGGGTTCAAGCATTGTTAAGCTCCGTCACAACGGAAAGCCGTTTTCAGGCAAGGGTATTTCAACTGACATTATCGGGGCAAGTATCAATGCTTATATAAACGCCCTCAACAAGATTTGCTTTGAAGAGGAGGATGAGAGATGAAATTATCTTTTTCCACAAATAAGTGGAACGATATAACCCTTTCTGAGTTTTTTGACTTAGCAGGGGAATATAAGTTCGACGGAATTGAAATCCACGATGTTTCAAAGCTCAAAGAGACTGATTTAAAAGATGCGCCCTGGCGTATGATAGAAAGCGGAGTCAAAATTTCCTGTATCGATATGGTAAAGGATATTTCCAAAGAAAAGGACGAGGCAAAGGCTGAACTTATAAGATGCCTTGAAGCTGCCGAAATCCTTAAAGCTCCGTATATAAGACTTAAAGCTCTTTCGGAAAAAGGAGTGGAGGAATTTTTAAGAGAGAATCTTTCTCTTGCAGAAGAAAAGGGAGTGGTTTTGCTTATTGAAACCGCAGGGGTTTATGCGGATACAAGCAAGCTCCGTGACCTTTTGACAAACTTTGCAAGCGATACTTTGGCGGCACTCTGGGATGTTCACTATCCTTACAGAATGCACGGGGAAACTCCTGAACAGTCAATTACTAATTTAGGTGCATATGTAAAGCATATTCACATAAAGGACTCCGAAAGCCTTGAAACGAAGAGCCTTGTGGGCGAGGGCAACCTCCCTATAAGTCAGTTTATGGAAGCTCTTAGGAGCGTAAACTATGACGGGTTCTTTTCAATTGAATGGAATCCTAAATGGGATGAAGAGGTAAGCGAGGCTGATATAATCTTCCCGCACTTCGTAAGCTTTATGTCAAGATATAAGGGCTTATCAAGAGGCAAAACCTCCCTTTATGACAACAAAGCAAAGACGGGCAAGTTTCCTTGGAAGAAAGATGCGCTTATTGAGAAAACCTTTTCTCAGGTTCTTGATAAAATGGTTGAGGAATTCCCTGACCAGTACGCATTCAAATATACAACACTTGATTATACAAGAACATATTCACAGTTCCGTGACGATGTTGATACCTTTGCAAGAAGCTTAATGGCTATGGGCGTCCGCCCGGGACACCATGTTGCAGTTTGGGCAACAAATGTTCCTCAGTGGTACATAGCTTTCTGGGCAACAACGAAAATCGGAGCGGTTCTGGTTACTGTTAACACCGCTTATAAAATTCACGAAGCGGAATACCTTTTGAAACAGTCCGACACCCACACTCTTATTATGATTGAGGGTTACCGCGATTCAGACTATTCAGGAATTATTGCTGAGCTTTGTCCTGAGCTTGAAAACACCAAATCGGGAGAGCCTCTTCACGCAAAGAGACTTCCGTTCCTTCGAAATGTTATAACAGTCGGCTTTAAGCAAAAGGGCTGCACAACATGGGAAGAGGCAATCGATAAAGCGGACAGCGTTCCCCTTGATGAGGTTTTAAGAGTTGCGGCAAAGGTTAATGTAAACGATGTCTGCAATATGCAGTATACATCAGGAACAACGGGATTCCCGAAAGGGGTTATGCTTACCCACTATAACATAGTCAATAACGGTAAGTGTATCGGCGACAGAATGGATTTATCCACGGCGGACAGAATGATGATTCAGGTACCAATGTTCCATTGCTTCGGTATGGTTCTTGCCATGACCGCAACAATGACACACGGGGGAACACTTCTCCCATTGCCTTATTATTCTCCAAAGCCTGCCCTTTCCTGCGTAAATCAGGAGAGAATAACCTGTTTCCACGGTGTTCCCACAATGTTTATCGCGATGCTTGAACACCCTGATTTTGAAAAGACAGACTTTTCTTATATGAGAACGGGTATTATGGCAGGCTCTCCTTGCCCTGAGGCTATTATGAATCAGGTTGTTGAGAAAATGAATATGAAGGAAATCACAATCGTATACGGCCAGACAGAAGCGTCCCCAGGCTGCACAATGAGCAGTACGGACGACAGCATTGAAGTCAGAGTTACAACGGTTGGTCGTGCTCTTCCTGAAATTCAGTGTAAGATTGTTGACCCTGAAACCGGTGAAGACCTCCCTGACAACGTTACAGGCGAGTTTGTTGCCAAAGGCTATAACATTATGAAAGGCTATTATAAAATGCCTGAGGCCACTGCGGCGGCAATTGATAAGGACGGCTGGCTTCATACGGGCGACCTTGCACTTCGCACTCCTGAGGGAAACTATAAAATAACAGGCAGACTTAAAGATATGATTATCCGTGGGGGAGAAAATATCTATCCGAAAGAAATCGAGGAATTTATTTACACCCACGATAAAGTCAAGGATGTTCAGGTTATCGGTATTCCTGATGAGCAGTATGGCGAAGAAATTATGGCTGTTATAATCTTAAAAGACGGGGAAGAAATGACCGCTGACGAAATGAAAGATTATATAAGAGCGCATATGGCAAAGCATAAGTGCCCGAGATATATTGATTTCGTAAAAGAATTCCCAATGAATGCGGCGGGTAAAATTCTTAAATATAAGATGCGTGAAGACGCAGCAAAAAAACTTAATATCAAAAAAGTTGAAGGCATTGTTGCCGACTAGAAAGGATGATAGATATGGAAATTAAGATTACAAAAACAACGGCTCCAAAAGCGAAGCCAACAGGAAAACTTGGATTTGGTAAGGTTTTCACTGACCATATGTTCGTTATGAACTACACAGAGGGAAAGGGCTGGCACGATGCAAGAATCGTTCCTTATGACAAGATTACTCTTGACCCATCCGCTATGGTTTTCCACTACGGTCAGGAAATGTTCGAAGGCCTCAAAGCCTATATGGGCGCAGACGGCAAGGCAAGACTTTTCCGTCCTGATATGAACGCAAAGAGAACAAATGCAACAAATAAGAGACTCTGCATTCCACAGCTTCCTGAGGAAGACTTTGTTGAGGCAGTAAGAGCGGTTGTTGAGGTTGATAAAGACTGGATTCCAACAGAAGACGGAACATCTCTTTACATAAGACCGTTCATTATCGCAACTGACGAATTCTTAGGGGTTGCCCCATCTAAGACATATCTCTTTATTATAATCCTCTCTCCAAGCGGTGCTTACTATGAAAGCGGTCTTGCTCCTGTTGGAATCTGGATTGAAGATGACTATGTAAGAGCGGTTAAGGGCGGTATCGGTTTTGCGAAAACCGGCGGAAACTATGCGGCATCTCTTGCGGCTCAGGTTAAGGCTCACGACGACGGCTATTCTCAGGTTCTCTGGCTTGACGGCGTTGAGAGAAAGTATATCGAAGAAGTTGGCGCTATGAACATCTTCTTTAAGATTGACGGAAAAATCGTAACTCCTATGCTTAGCGGAAGTATCCTCCCTGGTATCACAAGAGACTCAGTTTTAGCTCTTTGCCGTCAGTGGGGAATGGAAGTTGAGGAAAGAAAGATAAGCGTTGACGAGCTTATTGAGGCTCAGAAGAGCGGTAAGCTTGAAGAATGTTTCGGAACTGGTACTGCGGCAGTTATTTCTCCTGTTGGTAAGCTTCGCTATAAGGACGATGTTATGCTTATAAACAATAACGAAATCGGCGAAGTAAGTCAGAAGCTCTATGATACAATAACAGGTATCCAGTGGGGCAAGATTGAGGACGAAAACAAATGGACACTTTTGGTTTAAACCCTAAAAGAATAACGGTTTTTGCAGGGCATTACGGGAGCGGAAAGACCAATATTGCAGTAAATTATGCGCTGGCGCTTTCCAAAGAAAACGGAAAGGTTTCAATTGCTGACCTTGACATCGTTAATCCGTATTTTCGGACCAAGGATTCGGCAAAGGCACTTTCGGAGGCGGGCGTTAAGCTTATCTCCTCCGAATATGCAAACACCAATGTTGATACTCCTGCTCTTCCTGCCGAGATTTATTCGGTCTTTGAAGATAAAAGCAGAGTTGCGGTAATCGATGTTGGCGGGGACGACCGCGGCGCCCTTGCTCTTGGCAGATATGTTCCCTTTATGGAAGAAGAGGGGAACTATGAAATGCTCTTTGTTATAAATAAACACAGGTTTTTAACAGGGGATGCTGAGAGAACCATTGAAATTATGAAAGAAATTGAGAGTGCGGCGAAATTCTCTTTCACGGGAATTGTCAATAACTCAAATATAGGAGAAGAAACGACAGCACAGACTGTTTTGAACTCAGTCTCCTACGCAAATGAGGTTTCGGCGCTGTCAGGACTTCCGATAAAAATGACAACTGTTAAACGCTCTCTTTATGATGAGCTTAACGGCAAAATAGAAAACATTGTCCCGATTGACCTTTATGTAAGGCAATCGTGGCTTAAGCCGACGGAGAACGAATCCCATAAGGTTTAAAAACATAAATTTTGCGTTATACTGCAGAAAATTCCGCAAATATACGACAGTATTATTTTTGAATTTTCTTTGTCTTCCATCAAAATTTATTGTTTTTAAACTCTTCGACCTTAAACGCAGGAAAATTTTAAAGAATTTGAATGCCGAGGACGAAGTCAGGCTGACGCCTTACGAGGACGACAAATTCGAAGAATAAAAATTTAACAAGTTTAAGGCTTATGGGGGTCATTCCCCGTCGGCTTAAGGAGGAAAAATAAATGGCAAAGGTTACATTTAATGAAAATTTGTGTAAGGGTTGCGGACTTTGCGTAACTGCTTGTCCAAAGCACATTGTGGCCCTTAAAGATACATTAAACGCTAAGGGTTACAGCCCTGCAGGAGTTACAGACCCTGAGGCTTGTATTGGTTGTGCGTTTTGTGCTACTATGTGCCCCGACTGCGTTATCACAGTAGAAAAATAGGATAAATCTGCGCCAAACACGAGCAGGCTTCGCGACTCGGAGTATTCACGATACGCCTTCGCACTCGCCTGTCGGTTTTGCATCAGATTTTAAGGTAACAGATTTTCATAGAAAGGAAGAATTAAAATGAGTGAAAAAGTTTTAATGAAAGGTAACGAAGCTTTGGCTGAGGCCGCTATTATGGCAGGCTGCCGTCATTACTTCGGTTATCCGATAACACCGCAGACAGAAGTTGCGGCATATATGTCAAAAAGACTCCCTAAAATTGAGGGCGGAGTATTTTTGCAGGCAGAAAGTGAAGTTGCAGCCATCAATATGGTTATGGGCGTTGCTTCAACAGGCAAGAGGGTTATGACATCCTCTTCAAGCCCAGGTATATCTTTAAAGAGTGAGGGTATTTCCTATATCGCTGGATGTGACCTCCCTGCTTTAATCGTTAATGTTCAGCGTGGCGGCCCGGGACTTGGCGGTATCCAGCCAAGCCAGTCTGACTATACTCAGGCAACAAAAGGCCCGGGACACGGCGATTTCAGACTTATCGTTTTAGCTCCGGCATCCGTTCAGGAAATGGTTGATATGACAGTTAAAGGCTTTGACTTAGCTGATAAATATCAGATGCCAGTTATGCTTTTATCAGACGGAACAATGGGCCAGATGATGGAACCTGTTTCTCTTGATATAAGCGAAGTTAAGACATACGAAAAGCCTTGGGCGGTGAATGGAACAAAGGGCGAGAGAAAGCCAAACATTGTTAACTCTCTCTACTTAAAGCCTGATGAACTTGAAAAGGTTAACTTTGAAAGATATGAGCGTTATGCTAAAATTGAAGCAGAAGAAGCTCTCTGGGAAGAATATAAAATGGAGGATGCCGAAGTTTGTATTGTTGCTTTCGGTGTTGCCGCAAGAGTTTCCCAGAACGCAATCGACAGAGCAAGAGAAAAGGGAATTAAGGTTGGTATGATAAGACCGATTACTCTCTGGCCGTTCCCTAAAGAAGCACTTAAAAAGGCAAGCGAAAAGGTTAATAAGTTTATCTCAGTTGAGCTTAATATGGGCCAGATGATAGACGACATCCGTCTTGCAATTGAATGCAAAAAGGAAGTTCTCCTCTGCAACCGTACAGGCGGTATGATTCCAACAGTTGAGAATGTTCTTTCTAAAATTGATGAAGCTATAGAAGGAGGCAGAAAATAATGGCAGTAGTATTTGAAAAACCAAAGGGCTTAACTGATGCAGTTCTTCATTATTGCCCTGGCTGTACTCATGGTATTATTCATAGATTAGTAGCAGAAGCTCTTGATGAGCTTGGCGTAACAGACAGAGCAATCGGTGTTGCTCCTGTTGGATGCTCCGTTTTTGCTTATAACTATTTCAACTGCGATATGGTTCAGGCGGCTCATGGTCGTGCTCCGGCAGTTGCAACGGGTGTTAAACGCTCCGACCCTAATAATATTGTATTTACATATCAGGGTGACGGCGACCTTGCGGCAATCGGAACAGCTGAAACTGTTCACAGCGCAGCAAGAGGCGAAAATATTACAGTTATCTTCGTAAACAACGCAATCTACGGTATGACAGGCGGGCAGATGGCTCCGACAACACTTCCTGGACAAATCACACAGACCTCTCCATACGGAAGAGATGTTGAAAAAGTTGGCTATCCTGTTAAGGTTTGCGAAATGTTATCTCAGGTTGACGGTGCAACTTACCTTGAAAGAGTTGCCGTAAACAATGTTAAGAATGTTAAAGCTGCAAAAGCTGCTATTAAGAAGGCGTTTAAGAACCAGATTGAAGGTAAGGGCTTCTCTTTAATCGAAGTTTTATCAACTTGCCCGACAAACTGGGGCCTTGCGCCAACTAAGGCGATTGAGTGGCTTGAAGAAAATATGATGCCTTATTACCCACTTGGAGTATATAAGGATAAGACAGCGGAGTAAGGAGGAAAAGAAAATGAATAAAGAAATACTTATTGCAGGCTTTGGCGGACAGGGTATTTTATTCTCCGGAAAATTCCTTGCCTATGGCGGTCTTATTGACGGAAAGGAAGTTTCCTGGCTCCCGTCTTACGGCCCTGAAATGCGTGGCGGTACAGCAAATTGCAGTATCATTTTAAGCGATAACAAAATCGGCTCTCCAATCGTTGATAAGCCGGATGTTTTAATCGCTATGAATGCTCCATCCTTTGACAAGTATATTACAGAAGTTAAGAGTGGCGGAATGGCTATTGTTGACAGCTCGCTCATTGATAAAAAGAGCGAAAGAGACGATGTTGAGGCTTACTATATCCCTGCAACCCGTCTTGCATCAGAAGAAGGCTTAACAGGCCTTGCGAATATGATTATTTTAGGTCTTTTCCTTAAAAAGACCAACCTTATGACTGACGAGCTTATAGATAAGGTTATGAAAAAGATTGTTCCGGCTAAAAAGCCACAGCTTTATGATCTTAATATGAAAGCTATTCAGCTTGGGTTTAACTACGAAGCGTAATAATAAAAAGGAGGTTTAAGATTATGAACGAACAGATTAAAGATATTGGTATGCGTCTTGCGACTCTTCGTGATGATATGGAAATTCCAGCCAGTGAAATGGCAGAAAAACTTGGAGTTAGTGAAGAAATTTATATGGCATATGAAAAAGGCGAAATGGACTTTTCATTTAGCTTAATTTATAAAGCTGCCGAAATTCTTGGCGTTGATATTCTTGACCTGATAAGCGGCAGCGCGCCAACAATTTCTATGTGTTGTATGGTTAAAAAAGGCAAAGGCTTTTCTGTTAAAAGAGAAGATGAATATGATTATAAGCATCTTGCCTATACATTCAGAAATAAAAAGGCTGAGCCATTTTTAGTAACTATTCACCCTGACGAAAAAACACCGGTTATGCACGCCCACGATGGTCAGGAATTCAACTATGTCATATCAGGCAAAATGATACTTTACATAGGCGACATTTCCTATGAACTTTCAGAGGGCGACAGTGTTTACTTTGATGCAAGCGTGCCTCATGCCGAGGTGGCGCTTGGAGACAAAGAAGCACAATTTATCGCCGTTGTTATGAAATAAGACAGAAAAATTTTAGAGGTGATAAAAAATGGCAATATATGAAAAATTTGTGGGCGCAACGAGGGATGATTTTATCTCGCTGAAAGATGCCCAGAAAAATTATACGCTAAGCTATAATGACGACTTTAACTTTGCTTATGATGTTGTTGACGAGCTTGGCAAAACAAAGCCCGATAAACTGGCTATGCTTTGGGTTTCAAAAGACGGAGAAGAGAAGAGATTTACCTTTTCTGATATGATGTATTATTCCAATAAAGCGGCAAGCTACTTTAACTATATGGGAATTAAAAAAGGCGATAAGGTTATGCTTGTCTTAAAGAGAAGCTATTTCTTCTGGTTCTGTATTTTAGGACTTCATAAAATCGGCGCAGTTGTTGTTCAGGCAACAAATATGCTCAAAGCAAAGGACTATGTTTACCGTTGTAATGCAGGGAAAATAAAGGCTGTTGTTGTAACGGGCGACGGTATGGAAACCGAGTATTTTGACGAGGGTGAAGGACAATACGAAACAATTGAAAAGAAGTTTGTTCTCGGTCATAAAAATGCAGGAGACGATTGGATTGACTTTGAGGCGGGTTTTGAACTTGCAAACCCTGACTGGCAGAGACCAACAGGGGACCAGGCAGTTAAGGCGGACGATATGATGCTTATGGCGTTCTCATCAGGAACATCAGGCTATCCGAAAATCATTACCCATAACTTTAAATACCCGCTCGGTCATATTATGACAGGCGTGTTCTGGCACAGAGTTGTGGACGGCGGTCTCCATTTTACAATTTCCGACACAGGCTGGCTCAAATCCCTTTGGGGTAAGATTTACGGCCAGTGGTTCGGGGAAAGCGCAGTTTTGGTTTATGATTTTGACAAGTTTGACGCAAAAGATATTTTGAGTAAGCTTGAAAAATATGAGGTAACAACTTTCTGCGTTCCGCCGACAATGTATAGAATGCTTCTTGAAAATGATGTAAGTAAGTATGATTTATCTTCCCTTACTCATTGTTGCACAGCAGGAGAGGCGCTGAACCCTGAAATCTATAACAACTGGATGAAAGCCACAGGCCTTAAACTTTATGAAGGCTTTGGACAGACAGAAACTACTCTTTGTATAGCAACAATCTATCCTTGGTCAGAGCCAAACCCGGGGGCAATCGGCTTCCCTGTTCCTGGCTATGATGTGCATATCTTAGGAGAGGACGGAGAGTCCTGCCCAAGAGGTGCCACCGGCGAAATCTGTATAAGAGTTTTAAGCCAGGCGCGTAAAACCTGCGGACTTTTAGATACTTATAATTTCAGCGAGGAAGACACAAAAAAAGCCCTTCACGACGGATTCTACCATACAGGAGATACGGCCTACCGTGACGAGAAGGGAACATTCTGTTATGTCGGACGAAATGACGATGTTATTAAGTCCTCAGGATACAGAATAGGGCCATTTGAAATCGAAAGCGTTATGCTTGAACATCCTGCGGTAAAGGAAGTTGCCGTAACAGGCGTTCCTGACCCAATCCGTGGTTTTGCGGTTAAGGCAACCGTTGTTCTTTCGGATAAATATTTCCCATCCGATGAGCTTACAAAAGAACTTCAAAAGTATGTTAAGGACAACACAGCACCATATAAATATCCGAGAGTGGTTGAATATGTTGATGCTCTTCCAAAAACCTTTAACGGCAAAATAAGAAGAAGCGAAATAAGAGATAAAGATACACTAGTGTAAAATAAAAGAGATGTGCTGAGCACATCTCTTTTTTATATAAACAATGAAGCGATAACTGTCAAAAGCCCGCAGATGCCGATTGCAATTCCGCTCATTGCCCCTTGGGTTCTTCCAAGCTTAATTGCCTGAGTTGTTCCAAGGGCGTGGCAGGAAGCTCCGATTCCAAGACCTTCCGCGATTGGATTGTCAATCTTAAACCACTTTATAAAGTATGGGCACATAATTGCACCGAAAACTCCCGTAACAAAAACCCCTGCCGATGCGATTGCACTGTAACCGCCAAGCTCCTGGGCAAGAGGCATTGCAATTGCCGAGGTAACAGATTTGGGGAAGAGGGACATTGTTATATCCTGACTTATGCCAAAAACCTTGCAAAGAATAAGTACGGAAGAAACCGAAACAATAACTCCAACCACAGTTCCTATAATAATAGGAAGAAAAGCCTTCTTTATAAGATGACGCTTTTCATACATTGAAACCGCAAGAGCCGCTGTTGCAGGCGGAAGGAAGAGAAGAATAACATTTCCTCCTGAGTTGAAATTTTCAATAGGGATGTTAAAAGTAAAGTAAAAGCCCCAGATTAAAAAGACGCTTATTATAAGCGGATTGATTAAGGGGGTGTTAAACCTTCTTGTTAAAAACTTTGCCAGAAAGAAAAAGATAAAGGCTACGGCTATGCCAAATATGGGAAGAGCAGTAACCGAAGAAAGTGAGGTTAAAATATCAGCCATTTTTATTCTCCTTTCGTTTTATGAGATACATAACACCTTTAACAGTATAAGCCACGGCAAAAAAGGTAAGAAAAGTTGTGATGCAACATATAAGAATAAACTGCCACCAGACTTCCTTTATAACTCCCACATAGTTAATAATGTCAACTGTTGGCGGTATAAAGAAAAAGGCCATATTTTCAAGGAAGAAATCTCCTAATTTCTTTATTTTATCGACTTTTATAGCCTTTATTATAAGGAGAATGAAAAGGAGAACCATTGCGATAACCGACCCTGGAAAAGGGAAGGGCAAAATGGCGGACACCATATCTCCCAGAAGGCAGACGCCGAAAAACACGGCAAGACTAAAAATAATGCTCATAATATTCGCGCTCCAAATTTAAGATATATGTATTCTATCACAAAAGAAAAGAAAAAGCAATCCATTTATTGACAGAAAACAAATATTTATGATAAAATTAAAACGAGGTGTTTTTATGACCTATGATATAGAGAAAACCTGCTGTTTTACGGGGCATAGAATAATCCCCCAAAAGGACAGAGCTTTTTTGGAAAAAGAAACTGAAAAGGTGTGCCTTAGCCTTATAGAAAGAGGCTATGAGAATTTTATAGCAGGGGGAGCATTGGGCTTTGATACTCTGGCTGAAAAGTGCGTGTTAAAGCTTAAAGAGAAATATCCGAATATAAAGCTTGTTCTCGCAATCCCCTGCAAAGAACAGCACAAAAACTGGACCAAAAAGGATAAGGAAGCCTATGAAGAAATTCTCGGCCTTTCAGACGATAAAGTTTATGTTTCCGAAAGCTATTCCCCCGAGTGTATGAAAAAACGAAACCGTTTTATGGTGGACCATAGCTCAGCCGTGGTTGCATATATAACAAAAGTTACGGGCGGAGCGGTTTATACGGTAACATACGGGGTGGAAAAGGGCAGGGAAATAATCTTTATAAGGCCCTAAAAAAATTGTTAAATTGCTTGACAAAATAATACTTGTGTGATACAATAGGAATACTGCTTTGTATATAATTAACTTTTGCCAAGGCGAAAGATTTTATACCAATTTATTGAACAGGAGGGACTACAATGCTTAGAACATTTCAACCTAAGAAAAGACAGCGTTCCAAGGAACATGGCTTTAGAAAGAGAATGGCGACTAAAAACGGCCGTAAGGTTTTAGCCAGAAGAAGATTAAAAGGCAGAAAGAGATTGTCAGCCTAAGACGCCTTTGGGCGTCTTTTTGACTTTTTTTGTAGAATTATGGGCGTTATAATCAGTTTGGACCGTGATGGACAGTTCCAGAAATTATATAAAAAAGGAAAGTCTGTGGTGCTCCCTTGCATAATCATTTATGCAAAAAAGAACGGGCAGAGCTATAATCGTCTGGGGATAACCGCGAGCAAGAAGCTTGGTAAAGCAGTTGTAAGGAACCGTGCAAAGCGGCGTATAAGAGAACTCTATCGGACAAACATTGGAAAGTTAAAGAGTGGGTATGACTTTGTTATTGTTGCAAGGTCAAAGACGGCAAGTGTTGACTACTCTACTTTATTGTCGGCGTTTTTGTCCGGTGCAGAGGAGTTAGGTGTTTTAAAATGAATAAGATTTCCAAGGCGCTAGGGGAATGCTTGATTTTCCCTATAAAGTTTTACAGACGGTTTATTTCTCCTATGAAAAAGCCTTGCTGTAAATACTACCCCACCTGCTCGGAGTATGCCATTTTGGCAATCAGGAAGTATGGACCTGTAAAAGGTAGCATTAAAGGAGCATGGCGCATTTTAAGATGCAACCCATTTTCAAATGGCGGGGTGGACGAGCCTTAAATAATTGAAAGAGGAACGATATGGAATATATTGAAATATTTTTCGGCACAGTACTTAGATTGTTATATACTATTATAGGAAACTACGGTGTGTCCATTATTTTGTTCACACTTTTAGTTAAGCTTGCAGTTTTTCCTCTTGATTTAAAACAAAGAAAATCAACGGCGAGGATGCAGAAAGTTCAGCCGATTTTAAATCAGATACAGAAGAAATATGCAAACGATAAAGATAAATTAAATAAAGAAATCGCAAAGGTTTACAGTGAGTATAAAATAAGCCCTATGAGCGGATGTCTCCCTATGCTTATTCAGCTCCCGATTATCTTTGCTCTTTACTGGGTAATCCGTCAGCCGATTACTTATATGATGGGAATTCGCGATGTTGCTGACCAGGCTTTAATCATCATTAACTTTAACGACTGGGCAGTTTTAAATCAGGGCGAATTGACTCAGGGACTCAGAAATCTATATGAAAGCGGGCAGAAGATTACAGGGAATACCTATTCAATGTATGAAATCCAGATTGCTCAGCTTATCCATCACAGCAAAGACCTTTTAGGCTTTGTTGGTGAAACAGCCAAAGCAAACGGCTTAGGGGCAATCGAAAGCCTTAATTTAAACACAGTTGACTTTACCTTCCTTGGCTTAAACCTTGCGGATACTCCAAGTATGGGTAAAATCGGCTCACTAATTATGGGCAACTGTGCAGGCCTTACATGGCATGACGCTGCTTTATGGCTTATCCCGCTCGGTTCAGGCCTCTCTTCCTGGATTGCAACAAAGATTTCTCAGGGTATGATG
>JAZOAF010000163.1:0-4540 GCA_045595345.1 Clostridia bacterium
ACCGCATTAGGGGTTACAACCCCTGTTCTTCCCACCTGAACGATAATATCAAGGACCTTTGTTTCCTTGATTTCCGCAGGGAATTTATAGGCAACCGCCCATCTTGGCACCTTTGTTGTTGAGCCTAAAATTTCTCTTTGAGAGAGATTGTTTACCTTTATAACCACCCCGTCAATATCAAAGGGCAAATTACCCCTGTCATCGCCTATACTTAAAATTTCGTTATATACATCTTCTATATTTCCAAAAATCTTTCGTCTTGGGCTTACCTTAAAGCCTAGATTTTCAAGATAATCAAGGCCTTCGCTGTGGCTTTGCAGTTCTTCCCCGATTATTTGCTGGATATTAAAAATAAAAATGTCTAGGTTTCTTTTTGCCGTAACCGAGCTGTCAAGCTGACGAAGAGACCCTGCCGCCGCATTTCTCGGATTGGCAAAGAGGCTTTCCCCTTCAAGTTCTCTTTCTTCGTTAAGTCTTTCAAAAGATTTCTGAGGCATATAAACCTCGCCCCTGACCTCTAAAAATTCGGGGGCATTTTTTATTTCCAGGGGAATAGATTTAACGGTTTTAAGGTTCTCCGTTATGTTTTCCCCGATATTTCCGTCGCCTCGTGTTGAGCCACGGAAAAACTTTCCGTTTTCATACTCTAAGGATACGGAAAGGCCGTCTATTTTCATTTCAACAACATATTCATATTCGCCTTCGCCCAGCGCATTTTTAACTCTTTCATCAAAGTCAAAAAGCTCCTCTTTGGAGAAAACATCAGAAAGGCTTTGCATCTGCACAGCGTGTTCAACCTGTTCAAACTTAGACAAAACCGCTCCGCCCACTCTTACAGTAGGGGAGTTCGGGTCTTTAAACTGAGGGTTTTCCTCTTCGAGCTTTATAAGTTTATGGAGGAGAGCGTCATATTCAAAGTCGGATATTGTCGGATTATCCATAACATAGTAGTTATAGTTATGGGTATTAAGTTCTTCTCTGAGTCTTTCAATTTCCGCTTTTATCATAAAAACCTCCATTCCGCCGCCATACATCGGCACAAATAGCAATTTAAATCCCTCTTATCCTTATGGCAAGGAATGATAAGAGGTTTTTTCGCCCATGTGCGTTTCTGAGTAAGCGCGAAGAAAATTTCGCACGGGCAATTAATTCCGTCGGAGACGATAACGGGAAAGGAACTTTCTCGTTACTTCCTCCTTATTTTTTTACATCAACATAAGTACTTGGGACATTTCCCACTATAACCGTCATTAAAACAGGGACATTGCTTTTAATATCTATTTCCGCCCCGTCTCCCAGTGCCAGAAGCTTTCCTTCCATCCTTATAACCGCATTTATGGTAAGCCTTGTCTGGTTTACCCCAACCGAGTCAAAGGATGAAACTATGTCCGTTTCCATAAGTCCTGCACCAATCAGCTGGACGGGAATTTCAAAGCCATCCATAAACCCGCTGTTAATACCGAAAATACCATTAAAAGGATACTCAACATTAATTTCCTTTATTTTGTCCAAATCCTCCTGGATTTTGAGGGATATTTTCGATTTTAAACGGTTTATTTCCATTGTGTCCGTTCTTATGCCTTTTATTTCTCCCTTTTCGTCTCTGTCGATTATAACAAAATCTTCCGCCTTGGGACCTTCCTCGACGCACTCAATAACGGCATTGTTGCAGATTTTATTAAAATCGCTCTGGAATGCCGCCGCTGCCATTTCGCAGATATCGGGGGCAATTCCACGGCATAAGGTTACAAAGGCAAAGGCAACTATCAAGCTTCCCACAATCCAGGGCCACGCCTCAAACCTTTTATATGCTGCTCTTTTTTTATACATAGACAAAGCACCTCTTTATAATTTTATGCACTTTGCCCATTTGGTTTCATATTTTATTCGTCAAGGAGAGACATTTGCTCGTAGCCTGTGTCGTCTTCTCTTAAAAATGCGCCTTTTGCAGGGATATTCTTCGTTCTGTAATGGCTTACATTTTTAATTCCCGCTTCCCCTAAAAGTTTAAGGTCAGACACAACGCTTCCCTTTTTAGGTGTCATAACGCTTACGCCCTGAGAATTCTTTGTTGTCTTTTCCGCAATTACAGAGGTGTTAAAGACAAGGGCTTTGCCTATACTGCTCATTGCCACCATATCAGTATCTTCCGAAATATGAATAATCTTAACTGTGGGGGATTTCAATGAGAATGCGTTTGTAAGCTTCTTTCTGTTCTGCTTTGTCGCATAGGCTTTAAGAGGTATCTTTGCCATTTTTCCGTTTTCAAAGGCAAAAATGAGATGGCCTTTAAAGTCCTCTGTTGCTACCATACCGAGAGTGTTTTCATTATTTCCCATACCCATAAGGTTAGGGATAAATTCGCCCATCTGACTTGCCTTGCAGTCAGGGATGTTATTAGCCTTAATTTTATAGGCATCTCCGCTGTCGGAGAAGAAAATAACCTCGCATTTATTACTGCATTCGATTTCCTGGATAATCTCGTCGTCCTCTTTGAGCTTATGCTCTCCGCTTGTACGAAGAGATACGAGGGAAATCTTCTTGATATAGTTTCCTTTGGTTCTGAAAAGCTTAACCTGATAATCAGGGATTTCTTCTTCCTCTGAAATTTCAAGGACCTCATCTTCATAGATAATTCCCGTTTTTCGCTCTGTCCCGAACTTTTTGGAAATCTCTTTGAGCTGTTTTTCTATAAGCTTTTCAATTTTGGCGTTGCTTGAAAGGGTTGCTGAAAGCTCTGCAATCTCCTTTTCAAGAGCCTCAATTTCTTCGGTTTTCTTTAAGATATATTCTTTATTTAAGTTGCGGAGCTTGATTTCCGCAACAAATTCAGCCTGAATTTCGTCAATATCGAAGCCTTTCATAAGGTTTGGAACAACCATTTCGTCTTCTTCTGTTTCACGGACGATATGAACGGCTTTATCAATATCCAAAAGTATCTTTTCAAGACCTCTTAAAAGGTGGAGCTTATCGCTCTTTTTATCAATATCAAATCTTAGCGAACGCTTGATACAATTCTTTCTGAATCTGAGCCATTCGCAGAGAATGTCGCTTACGCCCAGCACCATAGGAGAGCCTTCAACCAATATGTTAAAGTTACAGCCAAAGCTATCCTGCAAAGGAGTTACCTTATATAGCTTTGTCATAAACTTTTCAGGGTCTGTGCCTTTTTTAAGGTCGATTGTTATTTTAAGGCCCATTTTATCCGTTTCGTCACGGATATCGGAAATCTCTTTTAATTTCCCGCCCTTTATAAGCTCAACAATCTTTTCGATTATGGCTTCAACCGTTGTTGTATATGGAATTTCATAAATATCAATACAGTTGCTCTTTTTATCGTATTCATATCTGCCACGAACCTTGATGCTTCCTCTGCCTGTTTTATAAATCTCAGCCATAAGGTCGCGGTTATAGATAACATCGCCACCTGTTGAAAAGTCAGGGGCTTTTAAAATTTCAGTAAGATCGCAATCGGGGTCTTTCATAACCGCAATGGTTGCGTCGCAGATTTCCGATAAATTAAAGCTGCAAATATTTGACGCCATACCAACGGCGATACCCTGATTTGGGTTAACCAATATATTCGGGAAGGATACGGGAAGTAGGGTTGGCTCTTTTAAGCTTCCGTCATAGTTATCCACCATATCAATTGTATTTTTATCAATATCTTTGAAAACCTCTGTGCAGATAGAGCCAAGCTTAACTTCCGTATATCTTGATGCGGCGTATGCCATATCACGGGAATACTGTCTGCCGAAGTTACCCTTTGATTCAACAAAGGGGTGGAGGAGCGCCTGATGGCCTTCCGTAAGTCTTACCATTGTTTCATAAATTGCCGCGTCGCCGTGAGGATTTAATTTCATAGTTGAGCCGACAACATTGGCAGACTTAGTAAGCCTTCCTGATAAAAGTCCCATTTTATACATTGTATAAAGGAGCTTTCTGTGGGAGGGCTTAAAGCCGTCTATTTCAGGAATGGCACGGGAAACTATAACGCTCATTGCATAGGGCATATAGTTTGTTTCCAAGGTTTCAATTATCCTCTGCTCTCTTGCAGGGGCACTTTTAAAAACCTTAACCTCTTCCTTTGCCTTTTTTCCTTTTGCCATTTCCGTCAGTCCTTTCAAATTCTATGATTTTGTCAAGTTAGGGATAAAAAATTTTTTTAGAGTTCACTGTCGATTTCTCGTAGAACCTCATCCATAATATCATTCTGAATATGGTTTAACTTGACACAAATATTTGGCGGTGCAATTCTATTTTTAATTGCATGGAAGCATATAGCAAAAATACTTCCGGCCATAATTCCATTGTCAATGTTTATATCATCATATCCGCACATATATGGAGACATAAGTGATAGCTGGATTCTTGCAAAGATATTTGGAGAGCTTAACTGAAAAGTATTTATTACTTTGTTTGCAACATCATCTAAATACTCTCTGCGAACAGCAACAAATATTTTCTCTGCATTTTCTTCATCTACAGCATTATTCAGGTCTTCAATATTATCCATAATTGCTCTTTTGTATGTATTCTT
>JAZOAF010000164.1:0-7251 GCA_045595345.1 Clostridia bacterium
AGAAAGCGCCTCTTTTGTATAGTAGGTATACTGTGTTTTCTTAATAAAATCGTCAACGGAAAGAGGGGAAGAAAATTTCGCCGTTCCGCTGGTAGGAAGAGTGTGGTTTGGCCCAGCCATATAGTCGCCGAGAGCCTCAGGGCAGTTTCTTCCCATAAAGATTGACCCTGCGTGACGGATTTTGTCAAGATAGTCAAAAGGATTGTCAAGGCAAAGCTCTAAGTGTTCAGGGGCGATTTCGTTTGAAATGTCAATAACCGTCATAATGTCATCTGCAACAATGATTTTGCCGTTTTCGTCAATGGATTCTCTTGCGATTTCCGCTCTTAAAAGAAGAGGAATCTGCTTTTCAATTTCCACTGAAACGGCAGTTGCAAGTTCCATTGAGTCTGTAACCAAAACTGCACTTGCAAGCTTATCGTGCTCCGCCTGAGATAAAAGGTCAGCCGCAATGTGTTTTGGGTTTGACTTTTTGTCAGCTACGATTAAAATTTCGCTCGGCCCTGCAATCATATCGATTGAAACTGTACCGAAAACCTGCTTTTTCGCCTCAGCAACGAAAGCGTTTCCCGGGCCCACAATTTTGTCAACCTTCGGGATTGACTCTGTTCCGTAAGCAAGAGCCGCAACTGCCTGCGCTCCGCCCACTTTAAAGATTTTATCAACTCCGCCGATATAGGCCGCCGCCAGAATAACAGGGTTAACCTTTCCGTCTTTATTGGGAGGGGTAACCATAACGATTTCACTTACCCCTGCAATTTTTGCAGGAACGCTGTCCATCAAAACAGTTGACGGATATGCCGCCGTTCCACCAGGAACATAAAGACCTGCGCGGTCAACGGGGGTAATTTTCTGCCCCATTATAACTCCGTTTTCTTCTTTGATGGTAAAGCCGTCCCGCTTTTGCTTTTCGTGGAATTTGCGGATGTTCGCTTCCGCTTTTTTGAGTATCTCTAAGAATTTTGGCTCAACCAAAGAGATTGCCTCTTCAATTTCCTCTTTTGAAACAAGGAGGGAAGAGAGCTTTGCTCCGTCAAACTTCTCGCAGTATTTATAAAGAGCGCTGTCCCCGTTTTTACGGACCTCATAAATAATATCCGCAACAATTCCCGAAACATCGGTTTTAGGCTCAACTCTTGCAAAAATTTCTTCGTTTTTAACTTCGCCGTATTTAAGTATCTTAATCATTTTATGCCTCCACTAAAACTGAGAGCTTTGCTTTGATTTCTTCAACCTGTTCATTCTTGAATTTAAAGCTCGCTTTGTTTGAAATAAGTCTTGCGCTGATTGGAACAATGGTTTCCCGAACGGTAAGATTGTTTTCTTTAAGGGTTGTTCCCGTCTCAACGATATCCACTATAACATCGGAAAGTCCGAGTATCGGAGCAATCTCAATGGAGCCGTTAAGGTGGATAATATCAATGTCGCGCCCGAGAGAGTCGTAATAATTTTTTGCAATATTTGTAAACTTTGTTGCAACGCGGAGAGTTCTCTGGGGGTTGTCGCGGAAATCTTTCTTTCCTGCAACCGCCATACGGCACTTTCCAAGGTTTAAATCAAGAAGCTCATAAATGTCAGGCTCATATTCAAGGAGAATATCTTTCCCTGCAACGCCGATGTCGGCAGCACCTCTTTCTACATAAATTGCAACATCGGAGGGCTTAACCCAGAAATATCTAAGAGAGAGTTCCTCATTTTCAAAAATAAGCTTTCTGTTATTTTCCTTTATAGAGGGGCAGGGAAACCCTGCTTTTTCAAACATATCATAAACCTTTTCCCCAAGTCTGCCTTTGGGAAGAGCAATATTAAGCATTGTTTTCAACTGTTATGTCCCCCTTTTCGTTAATTTTGATTACCTCTCTGAATTTAAGGTTATTGGGTAAAGATTTTTGAGCAAGAACGCTTTTTCCCTCTTTGGTAAGAGCGTCAACCGCTTTATCAAGAACGGATAAGGAAATGCCGTCTTCATATAGGAGAATGGCGTCAACATCAAAATCCCTGCTGTTTTCGTTAAATCTTTCCAGCATATCAAGGTAAACCGCAAAGCCGATTGCCTTTTTGTTTCTCTTCATTTTCTTCATAAGGAAGTCATACTGACCCCCTGAGAGTATTCCGCTTGGAATTCCGTTTATAAAGCCTTTGAAAACGAAACCGTTGTAATAGTTCATATCGTTTAAAACTGAGAAATCAATTCTGATTTTATCCTTAAATCCTTTTTCGGAAAGAGCGGAAACGACCGAAATAAGTTCGGTGGCTGCCTCAGGCTTTTCGCTCCCGAAAATTTCATCAAGAACTTTGCTTACTTTATCTAAATCTCCATAAGTGAGGACAAGCTTTTTAAGGTTTTCCCCTGCCTCGCCGCAGATTTCGGTAATTCCTGATGCGTTTTTCTCCCCGATGCACTTTAAGAGAGCGCTTCTTTCGGAAGAAGAAATGTCAAGGTCATCCATAACAGCAGAGATAATTCCAAGGTGGGAAATATCCAGCGCAAAATCAGGAGAGATACATTCAAGGCTCTTTGCCGCAAGAGATAAAACCTCTAAAATGCAGTAAGTATCAACCTCGCCGATACATTCAAGACCAACCTGCATAATTTCTTTAAAGGAGTAAGAGCCTTTGGAAACTCTGTAAACATTCTCGTTATAATAAACCTTTTGAAGAGAGGAAGAGTCATCTCCGTTTTTGATAATTGAAAGAGTTACATCGGGTTTAAGTGCCATAAGCTTTCCCGTTGTATCCGTAAAGGTTATGATGTTATCTGAAACAAGAAAGTCTTTGTTGCGGACATAAAGGTCATACTCTTCAAACTTGCTCATCTTAAACTGGGAGTATCCGTATTTTTCGTAAAGAGAACGCAAAGTGAAAATCGCTTTCTCGTCATTTTTTAAAACCAAAGCATCTGTATTCATTTATTTTCCCTCCCCCGTAAGATTGTCAAGAACGGTTTTATATCCGCCCGGTCCGTAATTTAAGCATTTATTAACACGGCTTATTGTGGCTGTACTTGCCCCCGTTGCCTTGGAAATTTCCTGATAGCTCTTCTTGTCGTTAAGCATAATAGCAACTTCAAGACGCTGGGAAACATCCATAAGCTCTTTAATGGTGCAGACATCCTCAAAAAAGCTGTAACATTCATCTATATTTTTAAGGCTGAGAATTGCCTCAAAGAATTTGTCCGTAGCCGGATTTTTAAGCTTTGTCATAAAAACAATCTCCTTTTTAAGAAAAAGTACTTTACCATTTTAGCATAGTAAAGCGATAAAGTCAATAGCTTTTAATAAAAAAACCGCACATTTGTACGGTTTTTTTAAATTATATGAAGAGATTTCCTATTAAATTGATTAAAATACATAAAATCATACCCAAAATGGTGGGGAGGAAAATGGCAAGAGCAGTCCATTTTATGCTTTTTGTTTCCTTATATATGGTGAGGCAGGTGGTTGAACAGGGAAAATGCGCGATTGAGAAAACCACGGTGCAAATTGCCGTAATTGGCGTCCAGCCGTTTGAGACGAGCAAATCCTTTAAGAAAACAAGGTCGGTTATCTCCGACAAAACTCCTCCTGACATATACGCCATAATGGCGATTGGCATAACAATTTCGTTGGCAGGAAAGCCAAGGATAAAGGCAAGAAGTAAACATCCGTCAAGCCCCATAAGACGCCCCAGAGGGTCTAAGAATGAAGACAGGTGGAAAAGGAGAGTTTCGCCTCCCACTTTGAAATTTGCCATAAGGAAGATTAAAAGTCCCGCAGGGGCGGCAACGGCGGCGGCTCTGCCTAAAACGAAAAGAGTTCGGTCAAAAAGTGAGCGTACCAAGGTTTTTATTATAAGAGGCTTTCGATAGGGAGGAAGCTCCATACAGAAAACCGAGGGAGTTCCGCGAAGCAAGGTTTTTGACAAAAGCCAGGACAGGAAGAATGTAAGAGAAATTCCAAGAGCTATGACAAGAGTAAGGGAAAGAGCCGAAAAAACCGAGGAAAACCCGCCAAATAAACTTCCTGCAAAGAAGATAGTCATAACCGTAATTATTGTGGGGAAACGCCCATTGCAGGGAACGAGAGCATTAGTTAAAATTGCGATAAGCCTTTCCCTCGGAGAGTCAATAATTCTGCACCCAACAACCCCTGCCGCATTACATCCAAGACCCATACACATAGTGAGCGCCTGCTTTCCGCAGGTCTTGCATTTCTTGAATATGTGGTCAAGGTTAAAGGCAACCCTTGGGAGAAAGCCAAGGTCTTCAAGGAGAGTAAAGAGAGGAAAGAAGATTGCCATTGGCGGAAGCATAACTGATACAACCCAGGCTAGACACCGATAAATCCCTAAAACAAGCATATTGGAAACTATTTTCGGGGTGTTTATAAGGTTAAGAATGTTCATAAGGTCATCCTCAAACCCCATAAGTAAAGAGGAAAGAAGAGAAGAGGGATAGTTTGCCCCTGATACAGTGAGCCAGAAAATAAAGGCAAGAAGCAGGAGCATAATGGGGTAGCCTGAAAATTTATTGGTAAGGATTTTGTCGATTTTACGGTCAAAGCTTCGATAGTCGGGATTTTCGAAGGAAACTGCATCAAGACAGATTTCCTCCGAGCGGAGAACAATGGAAGATGCGAGAATATCGGAGAGTTGATTTTGCATAATCCCTTCCTCTTCAAGATAAGAAAGAGCTTCCCTGAGCGCATCTTTTTCGCATTCCTTTTGTGGAACTGCATCCCCTTCAAGATAGGCAAGGGCGAGATGGCGAGGAGTATATTCTTTCTCCAAAAACGAAAGAGCAGTTTCAATTTTTTCGGGATATGTCATTTTATAAGGCTCAGGGTTACCGTTTTTAGAAACCTTTGAAACAGCGTTTATTAAAGCGGAAAAACCCTTTTTGTTTTTGGCACAGACCCCAATTGCGGGAATGCCTAATTTTTTGGAAATCTTATTAAGGTTTATGTTAATTCCCTTGCGCTCTGCCTCATCCATTAAATTGACGCAAAGGACAACTCTGTCAGTTATTTCCAAGGTTTGAATAACTAAATTAAGGTTCCTTTCAAGGCAGGTACCGTCGCAGACCACAACTACTGCATCAAAGGAATTGCTTTTTATAAAATCACGGGCGATTTCTTCCTCGCGTGAGCGGGCTTTAAGAGAATATGTCCCCGGAATGTCAACTAAAATGTAATTTGTTTCTTTATAAAGATAAGTTCCCTGAGCGGTTTCAACGGTTTTCCCTGCCCAGTTTCCAGTATGCTGATGAAGTCCCGTCAGGGCATTAAAAACCGTGCTTTTGCCCACATTGGGGTTTCCTGCCAAAGCGATTATCTTATCTGAGGGAGAGGCTTTTAAGATTTCCAGCTCTCCCGAGAGGGTATGAAGTCCCGTTGAAGAAGCCGTCAGTCCCATACGCCCTCCTTGGTGTCAACAAGAATTTTTGCGGTGTCCTCTTTCCGAAGAGCAATAACCGCCCCTCTGATTAAATAAGCAAGAGGGTCTCCCGACGGACTTTTTAAAACGCAGGAAATTTTTGTTCCCTCAATTAAGCCTATGTCAATAAGCCGTCTTTTTATATTCTCTTCTGCGGATAGAACCTTAACAACTCCGCTTTCTCCAACGGAAAGAGATGAAATTGGAATGATATTTGGCATAATATTTAACTCCTTAATACTTTCTGCCATATTATATGACAAATTTTGCAGATGTGTTAAAAATAAAAGCCTTGAAACAAGCTGTTTCAAGGCTTTTATTTATTTACCCTTTGGCTTGAATATAAGAGCCATTAAAAGACCAAAGGTTGTGGCGGCGCAGATTCCTCCTGCCGTGGCAGTTATTCCGCCCGTGAAAATTCCTAAAAATCCGTTTTTGTCAACTTCTTTTATAACGCCTTTTGCAAGGCTGTTGCCAAAGCCGATAATGGGAACCGTTGCCCCCGCCCCGCCGATTTTTTCTATATATTGATAGATACCAAGACCTCCTAAAATTGCACCTGCAATAACATAAATAACTAAAATCCGCGCAGGAGTAAGCTTGGTTTTGTCAATTAAAATCTGGGCGATTGCGCAGAAAGCTCCGCCCACTAAAAAAGCGTTTAAATATGCCATATTTCCTCCTTTATCTGTGGTTGCTTATTGAAACGGCATGGGCAATTGCAGGAATGCTCTCCCCTTGCAGAGTTGAGGTGGGACTAAGAAGCGCCCCCGTTGCCATGAACAAAACATCGTTAAGCTTTTTCTCTTTCATCAGGGTCAGGATAAACCCCGTAAGAGTAACAGCTCCGCAACCGCAGCCGCTTCCCCCTGCGTGAGTATCCTGACGGTTGCCGTTGAAAATAAGGCATCCGCAATCGTTATAGTTATCCTTAATATCAATTCCGTCGTTGTTCATTAGATCTATTATAATCTCTTTCCCCAAAAGACCTAAATCCCCCGTTAAAATAAGGTCATAATCGGATGGAGATTTTCCTGTGTCCTCAAAATGAGCTTTCAGGGTCTCTGCCGCAGCAGGAGCCATAGCAGCACCCATATTGTTGGCGTCCTTTATGCCCATATCAAGAATTTTCCCCGTTGTTATGTGGGTTATAAAAGGTCCGATGTCGCTCTTTGACAAAACCACAGAGCCAGAGCCTGTTACCGTCCATTGAGCTGTGGGAGTTCTTTGACCGCCATATTCAAGAGGGAGACGGTATTGCCTTTCAGCTGTGCAGAAATGGCTTGAAGTTACGCAGGCAATATTTTTCGCAAATCCGCCATCTAAGAGCATTGAGCCAAGAGAAATGGTTTCTGCCATAGTTGAACAGGCACCATACACGCCGAAAAAAGGAATGTTTAAATCACGAAGCCCAAAGCTTGAACTTATACACTGATTGAGAAGGTCTCCCGCTAAAATATAGTCAATGTCGGAAGGCGAAAGAGAAGCGTTTGAGATTGCTCTGGTTACAGTATCGTGTTGCATCTTGCTTTCCGTTTTCTCCCATGTGTCCTCTCCCCATTCGGCGTCTTCCATAATAATATCGAAATAGTCTGAAAGTGGCCCCTCGCCTTCTTTTTGTCCTACAACATTGGCGGAGGAAATAATTGAAATTGGATTTTGTAATTTAACTGTCTGTTTCCCGAGTCTTTTATTCATAAAACCTCCCTAAAACAATGTAATAATATAGTAGATAAGGCCGACAATAACAGAGGAGGCTATTCCGTAAACCAAAACGGGTCCTGCCACAACGAACATTTTTGCCGCAAGACCTAAAATAAGTCCCTCACGGCGAAACTC
>JAZOAF010000165.1:0-26436 GCA_045595345.1 Clostridia bacterium
TCTTCAAATTCGCCTGCAAAGGCAAACATTTTTCCCATTCCTCGTCTTCCGAGGTGTTCAAGACCGCGTCTTAATTCCGGTTGGAAAACAATCAGAATAGCAATAAGACCAAGCTGCATAGCGTTTTCAAGAACATAATAAACCGTATGTAAATCAGCGAAATAACTAAGTTGCATTATTGCAACAAGAATAATTATTCCTTTAAGAAGCTGAATAGTCTTAGTATCTCTGATGAATTTAAGACATTTATATATTACATAAGCTATAATTAAAATATCCAGGATATCAGTAATCTGAATAAAAGAAAACTGATTAAGAAGTGTATTATAAAATTTATCCAAAATCAATACGCCCTTTCAGTTATTTTAATATGCCTTTCCCCAATAAACCATTGCTTTTGCTTTTTTACCGCAGCAAACACATTTATCGGAAATTTCCTCCTGTTCAAATGGCATACAACGGGATGTTGCCGTTGTGTCCTCTTTTATCTTTTCTTCACAAGCCACATCTCCGCACCACATCGCCTTAACAAAACCGCCTTTTTCAGCAACCTGGCTCTTGAATTCGTCATATGTTTTTGCAACACTTGTCTTTTCTTCTCTGTTTTTAAGAGCCGCTTCAAACATCTGATTATGAATTTCTTCAAGTAAAAGTGCAACTTCCTGTTCGAGATTATCAAGAGAAACAAATTTCTTTTCTCTTGTCGTGCGGCTTACCAAAACCGCCTGATTATTTTCAATATCCTTAGGTCCGATTTCAAGTCTTACCGGAACGCCAAGCATTTCATATTCGCTGAACTTCCAACCGGGAGATTTATCGCTGTCATCAAGCTTAACTCTGAAACTCTTTGAAAGTTTCTCTTTAAGCTCATTAGCCTTTTCCAAAACGCCTTCTTTGTGCATTGCAACCGGTACAATGGCAACCTGAATCGGCGCAACCCTTGGAGGGAGTTTAAGACCTGCATCGTCGCCATGCACCATAATAATAGCACCTATAAGACGGGTTGTTGTTCCCCACGATGTCTGATGGACATATTGAAGTTCGTTATTCTTATCTGTGTACTGAATACCAAAAGCTTTTGCGAAGCCGTCACCAAAGTTATGGCTTGTGCCTGATTGAAGAGCCTTTCCGTCATGCATAAGGCTTTCGATTGTATATGTAGCTTCCGCACCTGCAAACTTTTCTTTATCGGTCTTTCTTCCCTTAACAACAGGGATAGCAAGGAATTCTTCCATAAAGTCTGCATAAACATTAAGCATTTTAATTGTTTCTTCCTCGGCCTCCTGTGCTGTTGCGTGAGCAGTGTGACCTTCCTGCCATAAAAACTCAGCTGTACGGAGGAACGGTCTTGTTGTCTTTTCCCATCTTACAACATTACACCATTGATTATATTTCTTAGGCAAATCTCTGTAAGAATGAATTACATTTGCATAGTGATGACAGAAAAGAGTTTCAGAGGTTGGTCTTACACAAAGTCTTTCAGCAAGCTTTTCGCTTCCGCCGTGGGTAACCCAGGCAACCTCAGGAGCAAAGCCTTCAACATGGTCTTTTTCCTTTTGGAGGAGACTTTCAGGGATAAACATCGGCATATAAACATTTTCATGCCCTGTTTCTTTAAATCTTCTGTCCATTTCTTTCTGGATATTCTCCCAGATAGCGTAACCGTAAGGCTGAATAACCATACAGCCTCTTACACCTGAATAATCACAAAGCTGAGCCTTTCTTATAACATCTGTATACCATTGCGCAAAATCCTCATCCATGGATGTAATTTCCTCAACGAGCTTTTTTTCGTCTTTTGCCAATTATATCAATCCTTTCAAAATTCATTACATATATATTTAAGTATACGAAAAAAAACGCTCTGTGTCAAGGTTTATTAAGGGATTTTTTCAACTTTTTTGCATAAAAAAATCGGGCAAAATGCCCGATTTTATTTTTAGTTTTCAAAAAATGCTTTATATCCTTTATAAGCCATATAAATATCGAATTTTCCGGCAATTTCATACGGAGAATGCATTGAGAGGAGCGCTACTCCGCAATCGATAACTTCCATATCAAGATTTGCCACAAATTGAGCAATTGTTCCGCCGCCGCCTGCGTCAACTTTACCAAGCTCTCCAACCTGCCATGCAACGCCGTTTTCTCCGAAAATTCCGCGTATTTTAGCAACAAATTCAGCATTGGCGTCACTGGCTCCGCTCTTTCCTCTTGAACCTGTATATTTGGTAAGGAGTAAACCATTATTTAAATACGGTGTATTGTTTTTCTCGGCTGTTTCAGGGAAATTAGGGTCAAATGCTGCTCCAACATCAGCTGAGAGACAAGCGGAATTTGATAAAACATCTCTTAAATAGAAATCACTGCATTCCTTTTCTTTAAGAATGCAGATTTTCGCCATTATATTTTCAAAATAGCGAGACTGCATTCCCGTACATCCCATACTGCCTATTTCTTCCTTATCAACAAGGAGACAAACAGCTGTTTTATTCGGCGTTCCCATATCCATAATCGCTCTTAACGCTGTATATGCACAAACTCTGTCATCGTGGCCGTATCCTGCTATCATACTGCGGTCAAAGCCTAAATCCTTTGCAGGAAACGCAGGAACAATTTCAATTTCACTGCTTAAAAAGTCTTCTTCTGTTATATCATATTTCTGGTTAAGATATGCCAAAACATTATACTTAACTTTTTCTTTATCCGCTTCTGCTTCAATGTTTCCTAAAATAACATTGAGAAGCTCGCCTGGTATTGCTTCTCCCAGCTTCTTCTTCGCCTGTTCCTGTCCAAGATGCGGAAGAATATCGGATATACAGAAAATCGGGTCGCCATCTTCCTCTCCTATGTTAACTCTAATCTGAGTTCCGTCTTTCTTAACTATAATTCCGTGAATACTGAGAGGAATTGTGAGCCATTGGAATTTCTTTATTCCGCCGTAATAATGAGTTTTAAAGAAAGCTAAACCGCCGTCTTCATATAAGGGATTTGGCTTTAAATCAAGTCTTGGAGAGTCAATGTGAGCTCCGATAAGGTTAATTCCTTTGGAGAGTGCCTCTTTACCTATAACCGCCGCAAAAACGCCTTTTCCACGGTTGACTGCATAAACTTTATCCCCTGCTTTAAGCTCTTTTTTACTTTCAAGAGATACAAATCCGCATTCTTCCAATGCTTTAAAAGCATCGTCGCAAAACTCCCGTTCGGTTTTTGCATTATTTAAAAAGCATCTGTATTCCTCGCAGAACTTAAAAATTCTATCCTTTTCCTCTTTTTCAATATTTGTAAAACCGTTTTTTCTTGAATAAGTTAATTCCATTTTCTATCTCCTTTAATAAATTTCTCTGTACCGTTCATAACTTCTCATTACTCTGTCCACATACTCTTTGGTTTCCGTAATAGGTATTTTTTTAAGACCGCCAGAGCCGTCTTCGTAATCCTCATTTTCCAGCCATTTATAAACATTTCCGATGCCTGCATTA
The DNA here is from genome assembly GCA_045595345.1 of Clostridia bacterium. GTDB lineage: Bacteria > Bacillota > Clostridia > Monoglobales > Monoglobaceae > SIG454. The sequence continues at coordinate 3,480 of JAZOAF010000165.1, forward strand.
TATGCACATAACGCAAGTTTTTCGTCTGAATTAAATGTTTTAATCAGTTTGCTGAGGTAATAACACCCTATTCTTATGTTAGCCTCGGGATTTAATAAATCATCGGGCATAGTATACCCGAATTTCGCTTTTTCATTGCATTCAGCGGCAGTTTCTTCCATAAGCTGCATAAGACCAACGGCACCTTTTTCCGATATTGCAGTCTCATCAAATTTGCTTTCCGTATGAATAACCGCATATACTAAAAATTTATCAAGCTCATATTCCTTTGAATACTTTTCTACATATTCCTCATACTGCATTGGATAAAAATATTCAAGAAGCATAGCTTTTCCCCCGTAAAAGAAAAACCATACCACCGCCAATATAAGAACTAACAGCCATATAAGACTTTTAGTAAATCTTATTAAACAACAACCTCTTCGTCTCAAATGTTATCTCCTCACGCTTTCGTATATTTCTCTGACATGTTTTCGGGTTTCTTCCAAACCATTGTTCCATATGTATATATCAGCAAGACCAATATACTCCTCATTGGTCATCTGATTTTTAATTCTTCTTGCTACTTCCTCGCAGGTCATTCCGTCCCGTTTCATTGCCCTTTCAATGCGTAAGTTATCCTCCGCCAGAACGGCGATTTTTATATCACATGGAATTTTAAAATCATCAGAAAACAAAAGAGGCACATCAAGAACAATAATCTCCTCTGACGAGGCATTGATTTCTTCCTGCATCTTATTAAAAATATGTTTGTGTGTTATTTCGTTTAAAGCATTAAGCTTAGCTTTATCGGAAAAGACGATTTCCGCCAATGCTTTGCGGTTTATTTCGCCGTTTTTCAGCAAAATACTTTCGCCAAAATAATCAACAATTTCGCCGTATGCAGTGCCCTCTTTTGTGGTTATCTGGCGAGATATGGCATCTGCATCAATAACTTTTGCACCGAGTTTTTTAAATTCAGCGCTTACCGTACTTTTCCCTGCGCCTATCCCGCCTGTTATTCCGATTATTTTCATAATTTTAACCCCTATTTTGTATCATACCAGCTTTTTCCTGTGTTAAGCTCAACTTTGAGAGGAACAGCAAGTTTTGCCGCTTCCTCCATTTTTGTTTTAATAATTTTCTCTACTTCTTCAATCTCATCCGGATAGCTTTCAACAATAAGTTCGTCGTGGATTTGGAGAATAAGCTTTGATTTAAGATTATTTTCTTTTAACGCCTTATAAACTTCAACCATGGCAATTTTTATGATATCTGCCGCAGTTCCTTGGATTGGAGCATTCATCGCCACTCTCTCTCCGAAAGATTGTGTGATTTTATTACTTGAACGAAGTTCGGGCATATATCTTCGCCTGCCAAATATCGTTGAAACATATCCATTTTCTCTGCCCTCTTTAATAACATTGTCGAGATACAGTTTTATATTTGGATAATTTTCAAAATAGCCGTCAATATACCGTTTTGCCTCTTTAAAAGAAATGTTAAGGTCCTGAGATAAGGAATAATCGCTTATTCCGTAAACAATGCCGAAATTAACCGCTTTTGCGCTTGTTCGCATTTCAGGTGTAACGCTACCAAGGGGAACTTTAAACACCTGAGACGCAGTCTGTGTATGAACATCGATATTATTAAGAAATGCGTTCTGCATATTCTTATCCCCTGCAATATGTGATAAGACCCGAAGTTCAATCTGGGAATAGTCTGCATCAGCAAAAATTCTGTCTTCGGGAGCAACAAACATCTTTCTCATTTCTCGTCCGAGAGGAGTTCTTACTGGAATATTCTGTAAATTAGGCTCAGTACTGCTGAGTCTTCCTGTTGCTGTAACTGTCTGCTTGAAATTAGAATGAATTCGTCCGGTTTTCGGGTTTATAACGGCAATAAGACCGTCAACATAGGTAGATTTAAGCTTTGCGACATGACGGTATTCCAAAATATTTGCAACAATCGGATGAACATTTTTAAGTTTTTCCAATATGTCCGCATTGGTTGAATAGCCTGTTTTTGTCTTCTTGCCGTGAGGAAGCCCTAACTCAGCAAATAAAACTTCGCCGAGCTGTTTAGGGGAGTTTATATTAAACTCTCTTCCTGCATAATTATATATTTCCTTAGTGTAAAAGTCAATTTTACCGGAAAGCTCTGCTCCGAAATTTTCCAGAGCTTCTTTGTTAATTAAAACACCTTCTGTCTGCATACTGGCAAGGACTTCAATAAGAGGCATCTCGATTTTATAACATAGTTCTTCCTGATTATTCTCTTTAATTTTTCCGTCAATTATTTCATAAAGCTCTTTTATTGCAAAAAGCTCTTTTGCCGCCTTTTCAAGAATGTTATCCGCCCTTTCATCGCCAAAATCCATCATAATCTGGCCATCCTGCGTCTCTTCGTCGGCAGAAATATCGACACCTGCCAATTCGAGAGCTATTTCGTCAAGATTATAGCCGTTTCTGACAGGATTTAAGATGTAAGCACCTATCATAACATCAAATTCAAGATTATTAAATTCAATGCCTTTTTCAGCAAGATAAACCATATCTTCTTTAACGCTGTAACCGACTTTTAAAGAATTTCCTTCAAAGAAACTTTTTAGAGTCTCATCTGAGATATTTTCTATATAGAAATAATCTTCTCCGCTGCATATTGCAAGAGCTTGGTTTTCGGCGTAAAGCTTATATGCAACTTTGCCGTTAAGCTTAGCAATAACACTCTCGTCACTTTTTTCGCAAGATTTATCGAAACTCTTTTCGTTTGGTTTAGCAGCAGAAAGCTTTAACTTTGACATAAGCTGTTTAAAATTAAGCCTTGCAAAAATTTCACCAAGCTCTTCTTTATATTCCTTTAACGCATAATCGTTAAGGTTATAGTCCCCCGGAACTTTCCGATTGATTGTAGCCAGAGTTTTACTTAAAAAAGCATCATCTTTTCCGTTTCTGAGTTTTTCTCTGACAGAATTAGTCACATCAATCGAGTCGATGTTTTCGTATATATCTTCAATACTTTTATAATTTGCAATAAGCGAAAATGCTGTTTTTTCGCCTATTCCCGTAACGCCCGGGATATTGTCCGATGTGTCCCCCATAAGACCTTTAACATCAATAAATTCCGTTGGAGTAACCCCGTATTTTTCAAATACACCTTTATCGTCATAAATTGTTGTTGTGGTTGTCCCCATCTTTGTTATAACAAGGCTTATTTTAACGGTCTTTGAGGCAAGTTGAAGGTCGTCCTTATCTCCCGTTAAAATATAACACTCGACACCTTGCTCATCGCAAAGCTTTGATACGGTACCGATTATATCGTCCGCCTCATAACCCGGATTTTCAAGACAGGTAATATTCATTGCCGAGAGAACCTCTTTAATCAAAGGAAGCTGAACCAGAAAATCCTCAGGAGCAGGTTTTCTCTGTGCCTTATATAAATCATACATTTTATGTCTGAATGTCTTTTCTTTAACATCAAAAGCAACACAAACCCCGTCAGGAGTCAGTTCTTCAAGTTGCTTAAACAAAATATTTAAAAATCCGTAAATAGCATTAGTAGGTGTCCCGTCAGGAGCATTGAGCATTCTTATGCCATAATAGGCTCTGTTTAATATGCTGTTACCATCGATTATGAGAAGCTTTTCCAACTCTTTCCCTCTTTTCCAAAATGTATTTTGGGATAATAATATATTCTGCAAAAACTTTCCTTTTCCTTTATTATATCATAATTAACTTTCAAAATCCATATATATTTTATAAGATTTTATTAGGACTGAGAAATTATGTTTTTAACAATTACAATTAAAAGATTTATAGCTGTTTTGCTGTCTGTTTTTGTGGTTGCGGGGCTCTTTATATGTTTTACAGAAAATCCCGTTAAAAAGCTTTCCTCGGAATCATCAAAATCCTTTGAAAAAATGCAAAAAACGGGAAATCTTATTCTTTCGCCGGTTGTTCCTGAGGAAACTATCGAAAAAAATACCGATTTCATTAAATGGGTAGATTTTTCTATCACAAGCACAGCTTTAAACGATGCAATGAAAGCAGATATTTCATCATATAACGAAAAAACAAAAATAAACTGGATTGAGCTCCTTGCTTGTCTTGGAGTAAAATACGGCGGAGATTTTAAGCGTTATAAAAAATCTGATTTAGAAAAGCTTGTAACTCAATTTAAAAAGGTCGAAAAGCCAAGCGAAACTTCCTCCAAATATTATAATTATTATCACGATGCCTACTCTGCTGTTTTAAACGGATATATTGGAGAATACACTACCGTTGAGAATGGTAAAAGCGAGACAAAATACGGTCTTAAAGCTTTTTCCCCCATAGCAGACGGATACTACTTCTCCCATTATGACGATTTTGGTTCAAGCCGTTCTTACGGATACAAAAGAAAACATCTGGGACACGACCTTATGGCAAGTGTCGGAACGCCGGTTATTGCCGTAGAAAGCGGCACTGTTGAGGCTCTTGGATGGAATCAGTATGGCGGATGGCGAATTGGCATACGAAGTTTTGATAAAAAAAGATATTATTATTACGCCCATCTCCGCAAAGACCACCCTTATGCTTATATGCTGACTGAGGGAAGTATTGTTAAAGCAGGAGATGTTATCGGTTATGTGGGTATGACCGGTTACAGCGCCAAAGAAAATGTAAATAATATTGACACCCCTCATCTCCATTTTGGCATTCAGCTTATCTTTGATGAATCTCAAAAAGACGGTAACGGCGAAATCTGGATTGACTGTTATGAAATAACGAAATTCCTGCTTAAAAATAAATCTTCGGTTTACAAGGATTCCGAGAAAAATGATTATTTCAGAACGGCAGAGTTTTTTGAAAAATCCTTAGAGAACCTTGAATAGAAAGGATAAAAAATATGTTTGTTATAAAAATGAAAACAATCATAATTTATATAGCTGTTTTTGCGTTTTTAATTACCGTTTTAGGAGGATATTTCTTCGTTCATAATACCGAAACGGTTTCAGCAGAAGACTCTTTAAACGTCCCTATAATAATGTATCACAGCGTCCTTCCAGATACAAACAAATCCGGCAAATTTGTCATAACTCCAAAGCAATTTGAAGAAGATTTACTTTTTATAAAAGAAAACGGATATGAGCCGATTTTTATGCAAGATTTAATTAATTATGTTTATAAAGGCTCCTCCCTTCCCGAAAAGCCAATTATTTTAACCTTTGACGACGGATACTATAATAATTATCTCTATATTCTCCCTCTTCTTAAAAAATACGAAATGAAGGCGGTTATTTCCATAGTGGGTATATATACAGATTTATACACTCAAAACGAGGATGTTTCTCCTGAATATTCCCATCTCTCGTGGGATAATGTCAGCGAAATGATGGATAGCGGGCTTGTTGAATTCCAAAATCATTCATATAACTTCCACTCCACCGACAAGGGCAGAAACGGCTCTAAGAAAAAGCTTACGGAAAACCTTGAAGATTATAAGAGAATTTTATCAGACGACCTTAACATTCTGCAAAATGAATTTATGGAGCATACAGGGTACTGCCCGACGGTTTATACATATCCTTTCGGAGCAATAAGCCTTGCCTCAACAGATATTATTAAAAATTTGGGCTTTTTAGCATCCCTTTCCTGCGAGAATAAAACCAACTATATAAAAGCAGGCGACAAGGAAGGTTTATATTTTTTAAACAGATTTATAAGACCCTCAAACAAATCTTTAAAGCAGATACTAAAAAAGTGACCCTGACGGGTCACTTTTATTATTTTATCTTTCCTCTCGGAAATAAGGGAGTCCAAGACTGCCCGGAGGTTGATTTTCTTTTTTGTTTCTTACACTTGTTATTATAAGAACAATAATGGTAACAAGATATGGAAGCATATTAAAGATTGCAGCAGAAGCACGGCTGAGTCCCGGAGTATACGCATAGGCAATATAAAGACCACCGAAAATGAGCGAACCGATTATGCCAATGCTTGGCTTCCAAAGTGCAAAGATTACAAGCGCGATAGCAAGCCAACCTCTGTCGCCGAAGCCGCCGTTTGTCCATGACCCGCCTGTATAGTCCATAATAAAGTACAATCCGCCAAGTCCCGCGATTGCTCCACCTATAACAGTTGCAAGATACTTATACTTTGTAACATTTATTCCTGCCGCATCAGCTGTTGCAGGATTTTCTCCCACTGCACGAAGATGAAGACCTACTCGTGTCTTTTTAAGGATAAAGGACGCAACAAAAGCAATAATAATTGCCGCGTAAACCAAAAATCCGTAAGAGAAGAATATCGTTCCGATAGCTCCTAAATCATCCGCAAACGGAAGTGTCGTTTTAAAAAAATCAGCAGTTGTTTTAACATTCAAGTTGCCGCCATTACCGAAAATTTTGGTCATTGAACCACCAAAAAAATCACCAAATCCAACACCAAAGGTTGTAAGGGCAAGTCCTGTAACATTCTGGTTCGCTCTTAGTGTAATGGTTAAAAAGCTGTAAATTAAAGCAAGGAGAGCCGAGCCTAAAAGAGACGCCAAAAGTGGAATCAAAATTCCCCAGAAAGCGTTAGGCATAATACCCGCACCTTTACAATAGCTTTCATAAAGATATGCGCCGATAACCCCCGCGCTTCCGCCCATATACATAATACCCGGAATCCCAAGGTTAAGATTGCCTGATTTTTCAGTTATAATTTCCCCGGTTGAACCAAAGAGAAGCGGAATGCCCTGCACAACAGCGCTGTTAATAATTTTTGCAAACATTACGCCACCTCCTTATGTTTTTTACGGAAATTAACTTTATACTGAACGAAAAATTCACTGCCGATAATAAAGAAAATAATTATACCGGTTAAAATTTCTGCAATACTCTGATTGAGCCCGCAGGCTGTTGCAATTTCTCCTGCTCCTCTTTCTAAGAAAGCAATCAGGAAGGAAACTAAAATCATAACTATCGGGTTAAATTTCGCAAGCCAGGAAACCATAATAGCGGTAAACCCAAGACCGCCTGCCGTGTTTGTATCAACTGTATGGTGGGTTCCTGAAACAAGTAAGAATCCTGCAACACCGCAAAGTGCACCTGACAGTGCCATTGTTCTGAGAATTACCTTCTTAACATTTATACCAATATATCTGGCTGTGTTTTCACTCTCGCCCACAACGGAAATTTCGTATCCGTGTTTACTGTATTTAAGATAGATATACATCCCAATTGTAATAACAGCAACAATTATGATATTAAGCAAATATTTCTGCCCAAATAAAGACGGAAGCCACCCCCCCATTGTTTTACTGTTTATAATTCCAATATGGTTTGAGTCCTTTGGATTTTCCCAGAAAACAATAAAGAACGAAATAAGCTGCATAGCAACATAGTTCATCATAAGAGTAAAAAGTGTTTCGTTTGTATTGAATTTAGCCTTAAAGTAAGCCGGGATAATACCCCATATCATACCTGCAATCATACATACGATAATCATAAGCGGGATTAAAACAATCCCCGGAAGAATGTTTCCGAAATATATCATCATTGCGGCAGCCGCTAGACCACCAACCAAAGTTTGTCCCTCTGCACCGATATTCCAGAACTTCATCTTAAAAGCAGGTGTAACCGCCAGAGAAATAGCAAGAAGCATAGAAAGATTATGTAATAAATACCAAACTTTTCTCGGCGACCCAAAGGAACCGACAAACATCGCTTTATAAACCTGCAAAGGATTATATCCTGTTAAAAGAAGGATAACAACAGAACATATAAGGAGAGCCAAAACAATCCCTATTGCTCTTACGCCCCAGGATTTAAGCATAGGCATATCGTCGCGTTTTGCAATCTGAATAGGATTTTCGTGGTGTTTAATCGTATTACTCATTTGCCTGTCCCTCCTTTAACTTTGTCATTAAGAGGCCAACCTCTTCTTTTGTTGTAGACCTTGCATCAACAATTCCGCTTATCTGACCTGCGCAAAGAACCAAAATTCTGTCGCATAATTCCAAAAGAACATCAAGGTCTTCTCCCACATAAATAACCGCAACACCTTTTTCTTTCTGCTCATTCAAAAGATTGTATATGGTGTATGAGGAATTGATATCAAGACCTCTTACAGGATAAGCAACCATTAAAACTGTCGGAGCAGAAGAAATCTCTCTTCCGACCAAAACCTTTTGAACATTACCACCCGAAAGCTTTCTTACAGGTGTATTTGCGTCAGGAGTAACAACTTCAAGCTGTTCAATAATTCTTTCCGCTAAATCCTTAGGAGCTTTTCTTTCAAGGAACATACTCTTTCCTTTTTTGTAGCTTCTGAGCATCATATTATCGACTATATCCATATTTCCTACAAGACCCATACCAAGTCTGTCCTCAGGAACAAAAGATAATCTTACACCCATCTGGCGGATTTCAACGGGAGTTTTATCGCGAAGATTTTCAACTTCGTCTGTTTTTGGATTATGATATAAAATCTCTCCGCCTTCGGTGTGTTGAAGTCCGGCGATTGCTTCAAGGAGTTCTCTCTGTCCGCTTCCTGCTATGCCTGCAATACCTAAAATTTCGCCCGCTTTTGCAGTAAACGAGATGTTTTCAAGAAGTTTAACTCCTTCACGACTAAGACATTCAATGTTCTTAACAATAAGTCTGTCTGCTGTCTCTTTTACCTCTTTTCGTTCTATATTAAGACTTACCTTTTTACCTACCATCATTTCGGTAAGTTCTGTTTCAGTCGTATTTTTCGTTTCAATCGTTCCGATATATTCGCCTTTTCTGAGCACTGCAACACGGTCAGAGAGAGCCATAACTTCATTTAATTTATGAGTTATAATGATAATAGCCTTTCCCGCATCTCTCATCTTTCTTAAAACTGCAAAAAGCTTTTCTGTTTCCTGAGGAGTTAAAACCGCAGTCGGTTCGTCAAGAATAAGAATGTCTGCGCCACGGAATAAGACTTTAATAATTTCAACAGTCTGTTTTTCTGAAACAGACATCTCGTAAACTTTCTTTAAAGGGTCAAGCTCAAAGCCGTACTGTTCGCTTATCTCTTTAACCATTTTAGCATAGTGCTTTAAATCAAATTTTTCTTCGTCATTAAGGCCAAGAATAATATTTTCAACAGCAGAAAAAACATCAACAAGCTTAAAATGCTGATGTATCATTCCTATTTTATAATCAAAAGCATCTTTTGGAGAAGCGATAACAGCTTCCTTTCCATCAATATAAACCTCGCCCTCATCCGGTGTATATATTCCGGAAATCATATTCATAAGAGTGGTCTTTCCACTTCCGTTTTCGCCAAGAATAGAGAGAATTTCGCCCTTATTAACAGTAAGATTTACGCCTTTATTTGCAACAACGCTTCCAAAAGTTTTGGTAATATTTTTAAGCTCAATTGCAACAGCTCCCACACTATCACTCCTTTAACAGATGTAGAATTTACTTAACTATATAATTATACCAAATCAGACTTTTTTCGTCAATATTTTTTATAATAAAAAATGAAGCGGAGTTTTCTCCGCTTCACTATTTTATCGCAATATTATTTAATTGTGATACCATCGATATCGATGTCAAAGTAAGGTGCGCTACGGAATTTAGATTCCATAAATACACCGTCTTCGATAACTTCTGTATCAGGTGTGAAAGCTGCATCAGAATCAACATCTGCTAAGTAAGATGTAAGCTTTTCACCCTTAACTGTGAATGTAGCAGTATCAAATACTTTGATTTTGCCGTCGATAAGGCCCTGCTTAACTTCTTCAAGTTTAGCTTCTGTGCCCTTTGCAGCAACCTTGTCATTAAGACCCATAATCTGAACAACATCATCAGCTAAGCCACCGCAGAAATCCTGTGTAATAGCTTCGCCTTCCATTGTAGCTGTGATAATGTGTTTGAAGTATGGTGCCCAGTTAATCTTAGAAGAGATAAGAGCTGTGTTTGGACCCCATTCTCTTGTATCTAAGTTGTAAGCAACATTAGGAATACCAGCTTCTTCACAAGCTTTTGGAGCACCCTCAGAGTCAGCATGCTGGCTGATGAGAACGCAGTTATCAGCGATTAAAGCGTTAGCAGCTTCTTTTTCAAGAGCTATATCAAACCAGGAGTTTGTAAATTTAACACTCATAGTAGCTGTTGGGCAAACACTTCTTGCGCCGAGGAAGAAAGATGTGTAACCGGACTTAACTTCAGCGTATGGGTAAGCACCAACATAACCAATCTTAGCCTGGTCAGGAGTAATCTTTCCGCTTTCAATCATTTCGTTAAGCTTTAAACCAGCAGCAACACCTACAAGGTATCTGCCTTCATAGATAGAAGCAAATGCGTTGTAGAAGTTAGGAAGGTTTTCTGTGTGAGCTGTTGTACCAGTAGCGTGGCAGAACATTACTTCAGGGAACTCCTTAGCAGCCTGAACCATAAAGCTTTCATGACCAAAGCTGTCAGCGAATACGATATCGCAACCAGCTTCTGCAAGTTCAGCAGCAGCTTCGTAACATTCGTTACCTTCCGGAATGTTAACCTTAATCATAACCTGATCATCAGAAAGGCCTAATTCCTTTGTAGCAGCCTTGGCAGCGTCTAAGAAATTCTTATCGTAAGTTGAATTTTCGTCATGTAAGAAAATAAAACCAACTTTGAAGTCTTCATCAGCCGCTTTGTCACCGCAAGCTGTGAATAAACACATAGAAGCAGCGAGAGCAATAACTAAAATAAGTGATGCAATTTTCTTGAACATTTCAAGTTCCTCCATTAAATATTTAATATTTTCCGCGTCCAAAAAAGAACACAATTTCATTATATAATATTTATTTACATTTTTCAATAAATTTCACGAACTTATTTTGACAAATTTTTTATTTTGTTTTTGTTAAAATTATACAATTGAAAAAACGGTTGCTTTTCGCAACCGTTTTCTTATGCTTTAAATAATGTTCCTATCGCTTTTTCTTCAATTATATCATAAAGATTTTCGACCCTGCCGCCGTTTGCAATAATCATATCAATTCCGTTTTTCATAACAATTTCTGCGGCATTAAGCTTGGTCTTCATTCCACCAGTTCCTCTTCTTGTTCCCTCTCCGCCGGCAACAGACAATATGCTGTCATCAATTTTTTCAACAACAGGGATAATTTTTGCATCTGGATTTTTGGAGGGGTTGCTGTCATAAAGACCATCAATATCAGAAAGAATAACAAGAAGGTCAGCATCAATTAACACAGAAACATAGGCTGACAAAGTATCGTTATCGCCAAATTCAAGCTCTTCTGTTGAAACAACATCGTTTTCGTTAACAATAGGAATAACTCCATATTCAAGCATTGTCATAAACGCATTCTTAGTGTTGTTATATTTCTGTTCATTATCAAAAACATATTTTGTAAGAAGAACTTGCGCCGCATTATATCCGTATTCTGCGAAAAATCTGTCATACATAGACATAAGACTCGCCTGACCGATTGCTGCAAGGGCCTGTTTTTTTCTTATTTCCTCAGGCTTATTGGGAAGAGCAAGTTTCCCTACTCCTGCACCAACAGCACCGCTGGATACAAGAACGATTTCATTTCCGCAATTAACAAGTTCAGAGACAACTCTGACAAGGTTTTCCATTTGCCTTATATTTATTTTGCCGTTTTCATGGGTCAGTGTTGATGTTCCAACCTTAACGACTATCCTCTTTTTTTTCATAACAATTACCCCATTTCCTCTGCATTTTAACATATTCTCTTGCAATTTGTCAATAAGAGATATATAATAAGTATAGGTTTCGGAGGATTTTATGAAAATTGGAAATATAACTTTGGAAAACAATCTAATATTAGCGCCAATGGCAGGGGTTACGGACAAAGCCTTTCGCAATATTGTCAAGCCATTCGGCGTTGGTCTTATGTATACCGAAATGGTTTCCGGTAAGGGTCTTATGTATAAAAACAAGAAAACCCAGCGCCTTTTGGATACCGAGGAAAGCGAAGGCATAGTTGCCACTCAGCTTTTTGGTCACGACAGCGAGATTTTAGCTGAAACCGCCAAAGCGGCAGAAGAAAACGGGGCAATGATAATTGATATAAATATGGGTTGTCCTGCTCCTAAAATCGTTAATAACGGGGACGGCTCAGCCCTTATGAAAAACCCCGCTCTTGCAGGAGAAATAATCAAAACTGTTAAAAATGCAATTTCTATCCCTTTAACTGTCAAATTCAGAATGGGTTGGGATGAAGATAATATAAACGCAGTAGAATTCGCAAAAATCGCAGAATTCAGCGGTGCTGACGCTATCACCATACACGGCAGAACCCGCAAGCAATTTTACAGCGGAAAAGCAAATTTAGACATAATTAAAACAGTTAAACAATCGGTTTCTATTCCCGTTGTGGGTAATGGAGATATAACCGACGGAAAATCAGCAAAGCATATGCTTGAATATACAAATTGTGACGGAATTATGATTGGCAGAGGCGCTCAGGGAAATCCCTGGATTTTCAGAGAAATATCCGAATATCTAAAAACCGGAATACCTCTTCCGCCTCCGACGCTTTCCGAAAGAATAGAAACTATGCTTTCCCATCTCGATTTACTTATTAAATACAAAGGAGAGCATATCGGCATTTTAGAGGCAAGAAAGCATATGGCCTGGTATTTAAAAGGTGTTCACGGCGGAGCACCTCTCAGAGTTGAGATTAACAAGGCAACAACCGAAAAAGAAATGAAAAACATTATTTTTTCCGTTGCCGAAAAGATAAAAGCATAACTTGGAAAGGTGGCGATTTTATGGCAGATAAATGCAAAACATATAAAACTTCAATCGGCGGTCAGGCTGTTATGGAAGGCGTTATGATGCGAGGACCTGAGTCTATTGCAACAGCTGTCAGAAAGCCTGATAAAGAAATTATAATAGATAAACAACCTATTGGGAACGCGCGGAAAAGCAAGATAGTAAAGCTTCCTATTATAAGAGGCTGTGTTAATTTTATCGACAGTATGGTCATAGGTATTAAAGCTCTTATGTTTTCTGCAAAGTTCTTTGATGTTGACGAAGATGGAAACGAAATTACCGAAGAACCGGGCAAGTTTGAAAAATGGCTTACAGAAAAATTAGGCTCCGAAAAGGCATTTAATGCACTTATTTATATTTCAGTAGCCTTATCCGTTTGTCTCAGCATCGGACTTTTCATGCTTCTTCCTGCTTATCTTGCAGGTTTTGTTGAACTGTTTTCTGACAGTCACACTCTTTATATTGCAACAGAAGGTGTTGTAAGGATAACTCTTTTTGTGCTTTATCTTATTTTAGTTTCCCAGATGAAAGACATTAAGAGAGTGTTTATGTATCACGGTGCTGAGCACAAGTCCATTCATTGCTATGAACACGGCGAAGAGCTTACCGTTGAAAATGTCAGAAAACACACAAGACTTCACCCGAGATGCGGAACAAGCTTTTTGCTTATTGTTATGGTTATAAGTATTATCCTTTTCTTCTTCATAAGATTTGACAACATCTTTTTAAAGCTTCTTGCAAGACTTATTTTGATACCTCTTGTTGCAGGAATTTCCTATGAAATTATTAAGTTTGCAGGAAGACACGATAACTGGTTCACTAAAATTATAAGCTACCCGGGAATGCTTTTTCAGCATGTGACAACCCGTGAGCCTGACGATTCACAGATAGAAGTTGCAATCGCATCTCTTGTAGCAGTAATCCCAGAAGAAAAAGGTAGCGACCAATGGTAAAACTCAATGATTTACGCAAAGAATTCTACGCATTATCTCTTGACCGTTTTGACACGGACGTCATCCTTACCGAGACACTCAAAATAGATAAAAGCAAACTTTTTTTAGATATTTCTGTATCCGAAACCGAGGAAAAATCAATACGGGAAAATATAAAGAGACTTATTTCGGGAGAACCTGCTTCCTATATTGTAGGACACAGAGAATTTATGTCTCTTGATTTTAAGGTAAACTCCTCTACCCTTATCCCGAGAGCTGACACCGAAATTCTGATTGAAGAGCTTATAAAGATATATCAGGGTAAAAATCCTTTTATTTTTGAAATCGGAACCGGTTCAGGGTGTATCCCCGTAAGTCTTGCATACTATATCAAAGATGCCCGACTTCTTTCCTGTGATATTTCTGAAAAGGCACTAGAAACTGCCAAGGAAAACGCAAAAAACAATGGTGTTGATGACAGGATAGCCTTTATTAAACACAATATTTTATCCGGCTTCCCACCTCTTGAAGAAACGCCTGACTGTATCGTTTCCAACCCACCATATATTGAAAGTAATGTTATAGAAACATTAGACAAAAATGTAAGAAACTTCGAGCCTCTTTCCGCCCTTGACGGCGGAGTCGACGGTCTTGATTTTTATCGCAGTATAATAAAAGAAAACCCACTGAAAAAAGGCGGAGTTTTAGCATTTGAAATAGGATATAATCAAGGCGAAAGCGTTTCTGATTTAATGAAAAGCGATTATACTGACATACGCATCATTAAAGACCTAGGCGGAAATGACCGAGTAATTACAGGCATAAAAAAATGAGCTTAACGCTCATTTTTTTTATATATTTTTTTAGTTAGATAAATTCCGAATGCGGAAGCAATAAGACCGAGAGCAATTCCCCCTAAAATATCGCTGGGGAAATGCACAAAGAGATAAAGTCTTGAAAACGCTATTAAAATTGCAAGTATAAGAGCAAAAACCCCCTCTTTTTTATGAAAATAAAGAATACAACTTGCACCGGCAAAAGATGAAAAAGTATGTCCTGACGGAAACGAAAAATCTCTTGGTACCGCAATAATGAGCTTAACACTTTCGTCAATCCAGCAAGGTCTCTCTCTTGCAATCAGATTTTTAAGAATTCCGTTTCCTGCAACAAGGCAGAAAATCAAGGCAATGAGAATAGAAATTCCGCACTTGCGATACTTTCCGAACGCCGTCATGACAAGACCTATAACAATCCATATTGCACCGTTGTTTCCAATAAAGGAAATAAAAGTCATAACAGCGTCCAAAGTCTCGTTGCGAAGACATTGTATCATATGTAAAACATCAAATTCAAATCCCATAATAAACCCCTATTAAAATAAATTTTAATTTTTGAGGCTGTGTATTGGAGCAGGAATTCTTCCGCCGCGATTTATAAATTCCTGACTTGAGAAATTATGAACAGGCATAATAGGTGCTTCGCCTAAAAGTCCGCCAAATTCAACGGTCTCGCCTACCTTTTTACCAACCGCAGGAATAATTCTTACAGCCGTTGTCTTCTGGTTTATCATACCAATTGCCATTTCATCCGCAATTATAGCAGAAATTGTTGCAGCAGGGGTATCTCCCGGAATTGCAATCATATCAAGACCAAC
This sequence comes from Clostridia bacterium, assembly GCA_045595345.1. GTDB lineage: Bacteria > Bacillota > Clostridia > Monoglobales > Monoglobaceae > SIG454. The sequence goes on from JAZOAF010000165.1 coordinate 18,794, forward strand.
AGAGCAAACGCAGGTCATTGCTTCAAGTTTATCGAGGCAAAGTGCTCCGCACTTAGCTGCCGCAATCATTCCTGCATCCTCACTTACAGGAATAAAAGCTCCGCTGAGGCCGCCAACATATCCCGATGCCATAACTCCGCCTTTTTTAACTGCATCATTAAGGAGGGCGAGAGCGGCTGTTGTTCCGTGGGTTCCGCACTTTTCAAGTCCCATTTCCTCTAAGATATATGCAACGCTGTCTCCGATTTCAGGAGTAGGCGCTAATGATAAATCAACTATACCGAAAGGTACTCCAAGACGCTTTGATGCCTCCTGAGCAACAAGCTGACCCATTCTTGTAATTTTAAATGCTGTCTTTTTGATTGTATTTGCAACAACGCCAAAATCCTGACCCTTAACCTGTTCAAGAGCGCTTTTAACAACACCGGGTCCGCTTACACCAACATTTATCACGCTGTCTCCTTCGCCTACACCGTGAAATGCACCTGCCATAAACGGGTTATCTTCAACTGCGTTGGCAAAAACAACAAATTTAGCGCAACCGAACGAGTCTCTGTCAGCTGTAAGATGGGCAGTCTGTTTGATTATTTCTCCCACTTTCTTAACAGCGTCCATATTTATCCCCGCTTTTGTTGTTGCAACTCCAACTGATGAACAAACTTTTTCAGTTGTTGCAAGAGCCTCCGGAATAGAATTAATTAAAATTTCGTCCCCTTTTGAAAATCCTTTGTGCACAAGAGCGGAAAAACCGCCAATAAAGTTTACACCGGTTGTGCCTGCTGCACGGTCCAAAGCTTTCGCAAAGCACACATAATCTTTTGCGTCACTCGCTCCTGCTACCATTGAAATAGGTGTAACAGAAATTCTCTTGTTTATAATCGGTATTCCAAGCTCTTCGCTTATATCATTTCCTGTTTTAACAAGATTTTCTGCATAACGAGTTATTTTATCGTAAATTTTATTGCAAGATTTTTCCGCTGACATATCCGCACAATCAAGAAGAGAAACTCCCATTGTTATTGTTCGTATATCAAGGTGTTCATCCTTAATCATTTTTATAGTTTCAAAAATCTCATTTGTGTTAATCATAGTACCCTCCGCAAAGAAGTATTTTCCAAATATAAATCAAAGTCGCAATTCCGATTGCCCGAAATAAACGACTTTTGTAGGTTTAAATTCTGTGCATACTTCTGAAAATTTCTTCATGCTGAATTTTAATTTCAACTCCAAGTTCCTCTCCGATAGCAGAAAGTTCGTTGGAAAGTTCAGCAAACTTACTCTTAGCATTCGCCACATCAACAAGCATAACCATCGTAAATAAATCCTGCATAATGGTCTGGTTTATATCAAGAATATTTATATTGTTTTCAGAAAGACAGGTGCTTACCTTTGCAATAATCCCTTTTTTGTCAATTCCCATAACAGTTACAATCGCACGCATAAAATTCCTCCAAATAGCATTATTTCTATACTAGTATAATAGTACCCTTTTTTCTCGTTAAAGTCAAGCAAATTTTGCAAACTTTACTTGAATTTTGTATAAAAAAATGATATTATATAAATATATTACTTTTTGAGGGAATGTTAATATGTTTTTACCTGTAAGCAAAGCAGATATGAATAAGCGCGGCATCAGGCAGCTTGATTTTGTCATAATATCAGGAGATGCCTATGTTGACAACAGCTCTTTTGCCCACGCTGTCATTGGAAGGGTTTTAGAGAGCCATGGATATTCCGTTGGAATTATCCCTCAGCCCGACTGGCAAAGCACCGACGATTTCAAAAAATTGGGCGTTCCTCGCCTTGGCTTTCTTGTCTGCCCTGGAAATATCGACTCTATGGTAAATCACTATACAGCAGCCAAAAAACGCAGAAATCAGGATTTCTATTCCCCAGGCGGAAAGCCCGGCCTTCGTCCTGATAGAGCAACAATTGTTTATTGCAATAAACTCCACGAAGCTTTTGGTAAAAAAATCCCCGTAATTATCGGTGGTATTGAAGCAAGTCTCAGGAGATTTGCCCATTATGACTATTGGTCTGACAAGGTAAGGCGAAGCATCTTAATTGACAGCGGTGCTGATATATTAGTCTTTGGTATGGGAGAAAAACAAATTGTCGAAATTGCAGATTTGTTAAACTGCGGAGTCGATATAAAGAATATAAAACATATCCCCGGTACAGTTTATGAAGAAACGGAAGAAAATCTTCCCAAAGATTGCATTATTCTTCCCGATTTCGAATCCGTTTCTACCGATAAAAAGGAGTATGCAGTTGCAACCGCAAAAATGTCATACGAACAGGATTATGTCCGCGGAAAAGTTCTGGCACAAAAAGACAGCAAAAAATATGTTGTCCAGAATCCGCCTGCTCCTCCTCTCAGTCAGGAAGAGCTTGATGCAGTCTATGAACTTCCCTATGAAAACGCTTATCATCCTATGTATGAAAAGCTTGGCGGCGTCCCTGCTATTTCTGAAATAAAATTCAGTCTGACATCTTGCAGGGGTTGTTTCGGGAATTGTAACTTTTGCGCCCTTGCCTTCCATCAGGGCAGAACCGTTACGGTAAGAAGCCACGCTTCTCTTTTAAAGGAAGCAGAAAATATGACGAAACGCTCTGATTTTAAAGGATATATTCACGATGTCGGCGGACCTACCGCAAACTTCCGTCAGCCTTCCTGTGAGAAACAGCTCAAATTCGGCACCTGTAAGGATAAGCAATGTCTTTTCCCTTCTCCTTGCAAAAACCTTAAAGTATCACATAAAGATTATCTTTCTCTTTTAAGGAAACTCAGACAACTGCCGAAAGTCAAGAAGGTTTTTATCCGCTCTGGAATAAGATATGACTATCTTATGGCAGACAAAGATGATGAATTTTTCTACGAACTTTGCAAACATCATATAAGCGGACAGCTCCGTGTTGCACCTGAGCATATATCGGACCGTGTTCTTTCCTATATGGGAAAACCAAACCGAAAGGTATATGACAAGTTCATCGAAAAGTTTAATAAGATAAACAAAGAACTGAATAAAGAGCAATACGCCGTTCCTTATCTTATGTCTTCTCATCCGGGAAGCACCTTAAAGGACGCAATCGCTCTCTCTGAATATTTAAGAGATAATAATATTCAGCCTGACCAGGTGCAGGACTTTTATCCAACTCCGGGGAGCATTTCAACCTGTATGTATTATACAGAGCTTAATCCTTTCACATTAGAAAAGGTTTATGTTCCAAAAACTCAGGAAGAAAAACAGATGCAGAGGGCACTCCTTCAATACAGAAGCCCTGAAAATTATGAAACAGTTAAAAAAGCGCTTTTAAAGGCGGGCCGCGAGGACCTTATCGGTTACTCCTCCAAATGTCTTATAAAGCCGAAAGGAGATATAAAAAATGGCAAAAATCCTCAGCGGAAAGGAAATCTCCGCAAAAGTAAAATCGAAATTAATGGAGCGAATCGAGGCTCTCAACGAAAAAGGGATAAGCCCGGGTCTGGCCGTAATAATCGTAGGGGATGACCCTGCATCAAAAGTTTATGTCGGCAGAAAAGAGGCTATGTGCACGGAGCTTGGAATGTATTCAGAAAAATATGCCCTTCCGAAAGAAACAACTCAGGAAGAGCTTGTTGCTTTAATCAAAAAGCTTAACGCAGACGATAAAATTCACGGAATTTTAGTTCAGCTTCCTCTTCCGAAAGGTCTTGACGAAAAAGCAGTTATAAACACTATTGTCCCTCATAAAGATGTTGACGCCTTCCATCCCGTTAATGTGGGTAAAATTATGATTGGCGATTACGATTTTGTGCCTTGCACTCCTGCCGGAATTATGGAAATGATTAAGGAAAGCGGTTGTGATGTTGAGGGTAAAAACTGCGTTGTTATCGGCCGAAGCAACATTGTCGGAAAGCCAATGTCGATGCTTCTTCTTCATCAGAACGGAACCGTAACAATCTGCCATTCAAGAACAAAGAACCTTAAAGAAATCACGAAAACAGCCGACATTTTGGTTGCCGCGGTTGGAAAAGCAAATTTTGTTACGGCTGATATGGTTAAAGAAGGCGCAGTTGTTATTGATGTGGGAATGAACCGTCTTGAAGACGGTACCCTTTGCGGAGATGTCAATTTTAAAGAAGTTGAACCGATTTCCTCGGCTATAACCCCCGTTCCCGGCGGCGTTGGTCCTATGACAATTTCAATGCTTATGCAAAACACAGTTACTGCTGCTGAAAAAAGCATTTAAAAAGGAGCCTTATGGCTCCTTTTTTATTCAATTGTTAAATAATCAGGACAATTTATAGAAAGAATTTGCGCAATATAGCTCTCGGGAGTGTGTATCTTCATAGCGTCACCGCTTAATAGTCCTGCAATCTCTATCAAGTTGTTCATCCCTATTTCTTCGTTTATGATTTCATAAGGGTTTTTCCCGAATTTAAGACAAATGGCTCCAAAATAATAAAGGTTATCCGAGATATCGCCAAACTCCTTTTTCAGATTTTCAAAAAAGTCTGCATCTTCTGCTTTATTGAGAAGCTCTCTTCCATCGTTTCTATACTTAATTAAAATTCCATCCTTTAAAGACGGAACAACCCAATTGTTGTTGCCGTTTTTTATTTTGGTGTTTTTCAGCTCAATGAAATCCATAATTATTTTCTCATAGTGCTTTGTATACTTTTCTTTATCTTTTATAGCGCTGGTTAAACTATCTATGGTAGTTCTGACTTGCTGACTTTGATTTCCTTCTTCAATTTCCGCAAGATTAAGCTGTTTGCCGTTACTTATTTTCTGATAAATTTCTTCAATTTTTTTAGTTTGGAATTTTGCAATACTTTCGCTGTAACTGCTTAAATAAGGAAGCGTAACATCCTGACCAAATCTCTCATATCCCCAACTATAAGGTACTATTAGAGGAACTAAATCATTGTCGCTGATGATGTTGTAAATATAATCATATTTTTTATCTTTTGCACTATTTAAAGCTGTTACCCTTGGAGATGCAAAGGTATAGGCATATATGTTTTCCCTATCTATTACTTTGCTGTCTCCGATTTGAGCCGCCACTATATTTGCAACAGCTCCCCCTCGGCTGAATCCGCATATCCAAAGCTTAGTATTTTCCGTATTGTCGCCTAAATATTTTGATAATTCATTCGTTACTTCCTTTGCCGAGATTAAAAAGCCCTTATGGGTTTCTCCATTCCCTAAATTGAAATTGCTGACCCACTCGTTACCGTATACTCCGCCCCGTATAGCTATTGCCACAAGACGATAATTTTCCTTACCCAATTTTATATTCTTCTCAGCAAAAGTAAAAGCAACTTTATCAGTTTTATCGTTTAAAGATTTATCATAGTTATATGTTTTAATATTTGAAAATCCTAATTTCTGTAACAGCTCAACTATATTTTTATCCCTGTCAACTTTCCCGTCATCTCCCCAGAATTTTTCAGCCTCTTTCGCTGAAAAGGCTGCGGCGGCAAGACCAATCGATGATTGTGCCAAGGGATGATTATATTTTGTTGACTCCTGAATGAAAAAATCATCGCTGTAATCAATTAAAAGTTCTCCGCCGCCGCTAAGTCCGGCATTTATCGTGTCAGGCTTTATAATATGAATTTCGTCGCCAATAGCAACTGTTTTCCCGCCTAAAATATCTCCCGCAATGGATGGGGACAGCAAAACTTTGTTATCTTCAATTTTAGCTTCATAAGGCATTGGTTCTCCCGAAATTTTAATCTCTCCCGTATTCATATTAATATTAAAATTTTCTTTGTCAATTCCCATTTTCTCAACCAAGCTGTCTGCAAGAATATAAAACTCTTCGCCCACCATATCTCCTTTAACAGTTATTTTTCTGTCGCCAATATAAATGTCAGCCTTATCCTCCTTAAATATTGTTATAGAAATTATAGCTGAAACAACGCTTAAAATCGCTCCTAAAACACTCAGCACAGTTTTCTTTTTCACTTCTAAATCACCCCGTTTACATTGGATATGGTCCAGCTTTTTGGACATAATAGCAATTAATATATATTATACACATTAGGAGTGATTATATGTCATACAACGCAAGAACAGACCTTGCTATCGAAAACTATGAGATGTATATGGAGGCATCAAAGCTCGAAAATGAACTTGAAGGTGTTGAGGTGAAAACCGAATATCCTTTTGAAGAAACAAAAATTTCAAGAGTCAATATACTTTCGGAAAAAGGCGCATCCATCCTCAAAAAATCAGTAGGAACTTATATAACCATAGATATTCCGTCTGCAATTTATAACGAGCAAACGGTTTATGAAAACATATGCAAGGTAGTTGCGAAAGAACTTTCCGCCCTTTTAGAGAAAGAAAACATAGAAACTGTGTTGGTTATAGGTCTGGGGAACAGAAATGTAACTCCTGACGCATTAGGACCCGCCGTCGTTGACTCTCTTTTGGTAACCCGCCATTTAATCCAGTATATGCCCGAGGAAATCGACAAGCGTTTAAAACCACTTTGCGCTCTTGCGCCCGGAGTTTTGGGTATAACAGGAATAGAAACTATGGAAATTGTCAAGGGTGTTTGCGAGAAGGTTAAACCATCTGTTTTAATCGTTATTGACGCCTTATGTTCCAGAAGTATGGAGCGAATTAACACAACTATTCAGATATCCAACACCGGAATAACACCCGGGGCAGGGGTCGGAAATACCAGAATGGCTCTTGATAAAAAAACTCTTGGCATTCCCGTTGTTGCAATTGGCGTTCCAACAGTAGTTGATGCAGCAACAATAACAGGGGATACAATAGACCTTTTAATAGGTGACTTAAAGGAAAGTGCCAAGGAAAACGAGCCACTTTATAAAATGCTGACAACTATTAACGAAGAAGACAAATACCCCTTAATAAAGCAGTCTCTCCACAATAGTATCGGAGATTTTATAGTTACTCCCAAAGAAATCGATAGAGTTATCGAGGATATTTCTTCCGTGATTGCCAACGGTATAAACATTTCCGTTCATAAAGGAATAAATATTTCAGATATAGACAGATATAAATAAAAAAGGAACAAGAAAAACTTGTTCCTTTTTGGCTTTTGCGTGCATAATAGATACAGATAGTTTTAGTGTTATTCCAACTCCGTTGGAATAATATTGTACAAGTGTACAAAGAGTATAAAATATCATTTTACTCGAAATCGGAAAAATTCATTTCTACTTTGTAGTACAAAACAATATCGTTCATGATGTTTTTGATTGAAGCTTCATCAAGTCCTTCATACCATTTTTTCAGCTCGTTTATTGTAATGATTTCCTCAACTGCTTTATTATATCTTTCGACAATAGTTTGCATTCCACCAGAACGATGTTGAATATAGGAATCAAATTCATTTTTGATAGTTTTCTTAGTTTTGTTTGTTTTAACGACAAAAGTAATCGGGAAATGCAACACTTTATCTATATCTAAGAAGTATTTATCATAATTTCCAACTTCGGTAACTTGAAAGAATCTTCCAATCGGGCGCATAACAAAATCAATACCACCGTCGTTTGCGTTGGTTCTTCCCGTTTTGTATAAAGTCAGAAATTCTTCGGCAATTTCCTCTTTTGAATATCCAATATAAATCTTAGTGTTTTTGTAATAATTCTTTAGTATAGCATAAGAAATAATTTC
>JAZOAF010000166.1:0-7705 GCA_045595345.1 Clostridia bacterium
GCCGTTGTTCTTGCAGGAGTGCTTGCAATGGAATCATTATAGTATTTAACCCCGTCTATTTCACGGACAAACTCAATTCTGTGAGGAACGCCGCCGAAATTCTCTGCAACATATTTGATAGTTTCAAGAGAAACCATATTCAAAGTTGCTGCAATTGCCGCCATATAGTTTTCTACATTGTGCATTCCGGGGATTTTGATTTTATTTATATCTAAAATTGTTTCTTTTATTTCTCCGTTTTCTTTTAAAACAATATTATTTTCAACAAGACATATTCCGTTATCAAGATTGTGTTTTCTGCTGAAAAAGATATGATTTTTAGTTTCTTTTGCAAAATTTCTTGTAACTTCGTTATCGTAATTTAATATGGTTATACCATCATTATCCTGATTTAAAAAGATATTTTTCTTAGCAGTTTCGTATTCGGTAAGGTCGGTATGCCAATCTAAGTGATTTGGTGTAACATTTGTTATAATCGCAATTTTCGGTGATTTTTCAATAGTATGGAGCTGAAAGCTCGAAAGCTCTAACACAACTTTGTCGGTTTCCTGCATTTCCTCCGTTTTATCAACCAGAGGCATACCTATATTCCCGCCTAAATGGCAGGGATACCCCTCTTTTTTTAAAAGTTCAGAGATTAAAGTTGTGGTTGTTGTCTTTCCGTCACTGCCAGTAACAGCAATTATCGGTGCAGGGCAAAGGTCGAAAAACAAGTCCATTTCTGAGGACAGTTTTGCCCCGTTTTCTATTCGTTCTAAAATTTCGGGAATGTCATATCTGATTCCCGGAGTTTTGAAGATATATTCAATGTCTTCTGGAATTTTCTTTAAATAATCTTCGCCTAAAACGAAATTAACGCCAAGAGTCAAAAATTCGTCATATATTTCTCCCAGTTGTTCTTTTTCCCTTTTATCGTGCGCCCAAACCTTTGCACCGAAAGAAATAAGCATACGAATAAGAGGGATATTGCTTACGCCAATCCCTATAACAGAAACTCTTTTGTTTAAAATTTCATTCTTAAAGTCAATTATATTCAAACAAAACACCTCTTATTTAAATAGGTTGCAGCAAAGAGATTGCCGCAACCTATTCTTAATAATCAAATATTATTCAGCGTCGAGAATATCCCCTAATGTGAAGGAGCTCTCCTCTGTGTATGATTCAGAAACTTCTTCTACTTCCGGCTCTTCAACTTCTGCTTCAGGAAGTAAAGCTTTCATAGATAAAGCAATCTGCTTTGTCTCATCGTTGATTTCAAGGATTTTAGCCTCAACTTCGTCGCCAATCGCAAGAGCGTCGGAAGGTTTAGCAATTCTTTCGTTTGAAATCTGAGAAATATGAATAAGGCCATCAACATAAGGAGCGATTTCTGCAAAAGCACCAAATGGGAGAATTCTAACGATTTTACACTTAATAGTGTCTCCAACATTTAAGTCTTTTGTGCCTTTAAGCCATGGACTATCTTCTTCCTTCTTGTATCCAAGAGAAATCTTGTTTGTCTCCTGATTGATTTCTTTAATATATACTTCAATAGTGTCGCCAACTTTAACCACTTCAGATGGGTGATTAATTCTGTTCCAGGAAAGTTCAGAAACATGAACAAGACCGTCTACTCCGCCAAGGTCAACGAATGCACCGAAGCTTGTAAGAGATTTAACAACGCCGTTGTATTTCTTTCCAACTTCAGCTTCTGCCCAGAAAGCAGCTCTCTTGTCTTCTTTGAATTCCTTAACCAAAGAAATCTTACCGGATTCCTTATCAAGTGACTTAATGAATACATCAATGCTGTCGCCAACCTTAACAACTTCGGATGGATGCTTGATTCTTATATCAGAAAGCTCTGAAATATGAATAAGACCGTCTACTCCGCCAAGGTCAACGAATGCACCGAAGTTTGTAAGCATTTTAACAGTACCCGTATATGCTTTTCTTTCCTCAGCACTTGCCCAGAATTCTTCAGCCTTTTTAGCAGAAATTTCTCTAGCAACATTCTTGATTGAGCCGACAACTCTTAAACGACCGCGTCTGTCTCTGTCCATTTTAATAATTCTGAAAGAAACTTCGGTGTTTAAAATTGAACCTAAATCATCGATAAAGCGCTCAGCAGCTTCAGATGCAGGGATGAATACTCTAACACCCTTTGCAATTGTAACAACTCCGCCTCTAACGATTTCAACGATTCTGCCGTTTAATACTGTTTTTGCTTCAAAGTCAGCTTCAAGCTCTTTAATGCCCTTATCAGCATCAATTTTCTTTTTCGAAAGAGTAACAACTCCATCTCTGTCGCTTACATGAACTACGAAAACATCAACTTCGTCGCCGATTTTAACAATGTCATTTACATTGTCAATCGGACCGCTTGCAAGCTCATCCATTGGGATAACGCCGTCATATTTGCCATCGATATCAACCTGAATTTCAGTTGGTGTAATTCCGATAACAACACCTTTAACGATGTCTCCTGTGTTTAGAGGTTTTAAAGTTTCCTCTAATGCTTCCGCAAAGTTCATTTCATTTGTGATTTCCGCCATGGTTAATTTTGCCTCCTTGATCACCTTTTCCGGAGTAGATGCTCCGGCGGTAATTCCTACTTTGTTTTTTTTGTTTAAAATTTTTATATATTTATTTAATTCTTTTGCGTTTTCAATTTTGAAAGTATCCGCACATTCCTCCGCGCATACCTCAAAAAGTTTTTGTGTGTTTGAACTGGATACGCTTCCCATAACAAACACTATGTCGCTTTCTTTGGCAAGTTTTTTTGCACTTTCCTGCCTTAAAGAAGTCGCATTACATATTGTATCAAAAATTTTCACATTTGTAAAATGTTTTTTTAAAATTTCTTCAACTTTTTTTAATAATTCCCGTCTTATTGTTGTTTGAGTAACAACGCTGACAGGTGTTTCGGCAGGTAATTTAAGCAGATTTTCCGCTTCTTCTTCGCTATGCACGATAAAAGCTTCGTTACTGCACCACCCGCTTATCCCCTTTACTTCGGGGTGGTTTTTGTCCCCTACAATAATAATTTGTTGCCCTTTTTCAGATTCTTTTTGCGCTACCTGATGAATTTTCTTCACATAAGGACAGGTTGCATCAATTATTTCTGCATTAATGCTTTCAAGCTGTTCGTATTCTGCTTCTGAAATTCCGTGTGCCCTTATAATAACGGTGCTGTTTTCAGGAATTTCATCAATTTTTTCAGCGCATTTTACACCAAGAGCCTCTAATTCATTAACAACATCATTGTTATGGATAATCATCCCGTATGTGTAAACGGGATTTTTTGTCTTGGCCTTTGCTGTATCATAAGCAATTTTAACAGCTCTGTCAACACCGAAACAAAAACCTGCATTATCTGCTATTGTTATTTGCATAAACCTTTACTCCTGCAAGCAAAGCAATCTGAGGCATTAAAATTTCGTCAGTCATTGCCTGCAATTCCTCAGCGCTCAGCTTCTTACTTTTATATTCAGAAAAATCTATGTATTCGCCAAAGGTCACAGTTACTTTCCCTCTGAATTTATACTCAGCAGAAATTCCCGCAGGGAGCAGACCGCATCCAACTTTGGAAGCAAGCATTATCGCCCCCGATTTTCCTTTTCTCATCATACCTTTGGTTTTAGAGCGTGTTCCCTCAGGGAACATAACCATATTCTTTCCGTCTTTTAAAATACGAAGAGCGGTTTTAATAGCTCCAAGGTCTCCACTTCCGCGACTTACGGGAAATGCGCCGAACTTTTTTAAAAATCCGCCAAATAGCTTGTTTTTGAAAAGCTCTTCCTTTGCCATAAAAGCAAGAGGTTCTTTAACCGCAACGCCTAGGGCAATCGGGTCAAAATTACTTATATGGTTGGAAACAAGAATGAAATTTTTATCCTTTGGTATATTTTCCAACCCAACAACTTTTACATTAAACATTATTCTCAGCACAACTGAGCATAGCCCAAGTGCAAACTTATACAGTCCCATTTAATTTACTCTCTTCTACTATTTTTAATATTGCCATAATGGATTCATCAAGATTTAATGATGTAGTGTCAACCAATATACTGTCATCCGCTTGTTTTAGTGGCGCAAATTCACGCTCGGAATCCTGCTTATCACGAGCTATCATATCCTTAATAACCTCATCTAAGGAGCAATTTTCGCCCTTTTCCATAAGCTCTTTATATCGTCTTGTTGCTCTTTCTTCAACAGATGCAGTCAAAAATATCTTAATCTCGGCATCAGGAAGAACATAGGTTCCTATATCCCTTCCGTCCATTACGACATTATTGCGACTTGCAATTTCTCTCTGGATATCAACAAGCTTTAATCTTACTTTTGGAATAACAGCAACCGCAGACGCCGCCATAGATGCCTCCGGAGTTCTTATTATACCGTTAACATCAGTTCCGTTTATTAAAATATGCTGTCCATCCTCTTTTGAGATAATTTCCATATTAATATCATCTAAAATGCCGACAACATTAGCCTCGTCCTTTGGCTCTATACCTTTTTGAAGTACGGTTACGCCGATAGCACGATACATAGCTCCTGTATCAATATAAATACAGCCGAGCTTTTTTGCAACAGCTTTTGCTATGGTGCTTTTTCCTGCGCCGGCAGGTCCGTCAATTGCAACATTAAACTTTTCCATATGTTTTAAACCTCTAATTTAATTTTTCTTCCAAATCTTCAATATAACTCTTGATTTCCCTGATTTTTACGCAGATATCTTCTCTTTCGTCTTCAAGGTTTTCTCCTGTGATGTATTCAGTATAGAAAGCCTTACCAAGGTCTTCAAAAGCTTTTTTTAAGTCAATTTTTGCATCGTAGATTTTGTATTTAAGTTTAGAGTTTTCAAGAATGTCCCCTGATGCTTTAACAACAGTTTCTGCTGTATTTACCACAATCTTTTTTGCATTTTCCGTAAATGACATATAATTCCCTCCTGAATTTATTTATACATTAAATCTGAACAATATTATGTCGCCGTCCTGAACAACATATTCCTTGCCCTCGCTTCTTACGAGGCCCTTTTCCTTTGCTGCAAGCATACTGCCGTTTTCCATAAGGTCGGAATATGCAACAACTTCGGCGCGGATGAAGCCTCTCTCAAAGTCGGTATGAATTTTACCTGCCGCCTGAGGAGCTTTTGTTCCCTTTTTAATAGTCCAGGCTCTTACCTCAGGCTTTCCTGCTGTAAGATAACTTATAAGACCTAAAAGAGAATAACTTGCTTTAATAAGCTTATCAAGGCCTGATTCAGATGCACCAAGTTCATCTAAGAACATCTGCTTTTCATCCGGGTCAAGCTCTGCAATTTCTTCTTCAATTCTTGCTGAGATAACCATAACAGCAGACTTTTCTTTATCAGCAAACTCACGAATCTGACGAACAAACTCGTTATCACCTTTTGCGTAATCGTCTTCTGCTACATTAGCCGCATATATTACAGGCTTTAAAGTAAGCAGAGATACTTCGGACAGCATTTCTTTTTCATCATCGGAATATTCAAACATTCTTGCTGTACAACCGTCTTCAAGGTTCTTTTTAAGCTTTTCAAAAAAGTCGATTTCAACCTGATATTTTTTGTCTCCGCCTTTTATAGCTTTACGGCTTTTATCAAGGCGTCTTTCAACTATTTCAATATCAGATAAGATAAGTTCCATATTGATAGTATCAATATCTCTTATTGGATTAATGTTACCTTCAACATGAACAATATTGTCGTCTTCAAAAGCACGGACAACATGGATAATTGCGTCAACCTCGCGAATATTGGATAAGAATTTATTTCCAAGTCCTTCTCCCTGACTTGCACCTTTAACGAGACCTGCTATATCAACAAACTCAATAACCGCAGGAGTAACCTTGTCAGGACTGTACATTTCGCATAGCTTGTCAAGTCTTTCATCAGGAACTGCAACAGTACCCACATTCGGCTCAATTGTACAGAACGGATAGTTCGCAGATTCCGCCCCCGCCTGAGTAATCGCATTAAAAAGTGTGCTCTTTCCGACATTTGGAAGACCTACTATACCAAGTTTCATAATTTATGCCTCTTTTCCTAAGTATATCCAAGTTTTAACTACTTAATATTATATGATAATTATAGCTCTTTGTCAAACTATATTTGACATATTTTGAGGGCAATTTTTATACCGTCAACAGCGGCACTCATTATGCCTCCTGCATATCCTGCACCCTCTCCCGCAGGATATAGGCCTTTAAGAGAAACACTTTCATAATTTTCGTCTCTCAAAATGCGAAGTGGCGCCGAAGTCCTTGTTTCAACTCCCGTTAAAACTGCTCCGCCGTATGTGTATCCTTTAATCCGTTTTTCGAAATTCAAGAGTCCGTCTTTTAAGGTATCGCAAATAAATTCCGGTAAACATTCTCTTAAATCTGCAAAGGTAAACTCTCCCGTAAAGGTTGGCTTTACTCCGTTAAATCCTTTGCTTATTTTATTCTCTGCAAAATCTCTCGCAAGCTGAACAGGAGCTTTACCCTTTGCGATGTTATAAGCAAGGCTTTCGTATTTTCTCTGAAACTCAATTCCCGCCAAAACATCAGCGCTATCAAAGTCGCTGGGTTTAACCGTAACAACCAGCGCACTGTTAGCGTTTCTGCCGTCTCGTTTATATTCGCTCATTCCGTTTACAACAAGCATATTTCCCTCAGATGACGCATTCACAACTGTCCCACCCGGGCACATACAAAAAGAATAACAACTTCTTTCCTCTCCGTTATAGGTAAGCCGATAGTCCGCAGGCGGCAACAGTGGGTTTTTATATTCTTTTCCATATTGCATTTTGTTGATAAATTCTTGTGTATGCTCAATTCTTACTCCTGCCGCAAAGGCTTTTGCCTCGCATTTTATGCCCATTTCTTTAAGCATAGCGTAGGTATCTCTGCTACTGTGCCCTATGGCTAAAACAAGAGCGTCACAAGGATATTCTTCACAATTATTTACGATGACGCCTTTCAATTCGTTGTTTTCCGTTACAATATTCGTAACTGTGCTGTTAAATTTAACTACTCCTCCGAGTCGTTCAATTTCTTTTCTCATATTCTTAACAACGGCTTTAAGCTTGTCCGTTCCGATATGAGGCTTCGCTTTATATAAAATATCCTCTGGTGCACCAAATTTAACAAAGGTTTCAAGCACCACTCTTTGAAGAGGGTCTCCGATTCTTGTTGTAAGCTTCCCGTCGGAAAAAGTTCCTGCACCACCCTCGCCGAATTGAACATTGGTCTCAGGGTTAAATTTGTTATTTTTCCAAAAGTCTTCAACGATTTTGGTTCGTGTGTCAACGTCTGCTCCTCTTTCAAAAACTATTGGAGAAAGCCCTGATTTTGCCAATATATATGCTGAGAACAACCCACAAGGCCCCGTGCCAATTACAATGACCTTTTTTGCTCCTCCCTCAGAAGAAACAATATTGTCTATCTCTATCGGTTCATACTTTTTAAAATCAGGATTTAACTCTATCCATTTACCGTCCACCTCTGCATCAAAAACAACAGAACACAGGTAATGGATATTATTCTCCCGTCTTGCATCTAGGGACTTTCGATAAATCTCGATATTTTTATACCCTATTTTCTTTTCGTCCAGCATCTTTTTTGCCATATTGATTATATCGTTATCAATATACGATACAGGGACTTTCAGATTGTTAAGTATTACCCTCATAAACTCTCCTATAAACCAAATGAGGCG
>JAZOAF010000167.1:0-2119 GCA_045595345.1 Clostridia bacterium
TCGTTGGAAACCTGACATTAAGGTCTTCACGGATATAGACATCTCCCTTGACTATTTCCAGGGGGTAATAAAGAAGCAGGCGGTTGTTAACCCCGGTGTTAAATTCGTTTTAAGAAACGAATACGGCAAAGACCAGTTTGAGGAATTTGAATATCTTTACGAAAACGGCATAACCGATTATATTAAGGAGCTTTCAGGCGGTAAGGAAAAGACCGAAATTCATTATATCGAGGCTGAAAGAAAAGGCCGTGACCGTGAAGATTTGGACGAATATAAGGTTAAAATGAGCTTTGCTTTCTGTATGAATAACGAAGTAAACGCACTAGAATATTACCACAATTCAAGCTTCTTAGAGCACGGCGGTTCTCCTGACAAAGCGGTTAAAAATGCCTTTGTCTATGCTCTTGATAAGTATATTAAGAACAATAACAAATATAAGAAGAACGAGGCCAAGATAACATTTAACGATGTTTCTGACAGTTTAATTCTGGTAAGCAACTCATTCTCAACTGTAACCAGCTATGAAAACCAGACCAAAAAAGCTATAACAAATAAGTTTATTCAGGAAGCAATGACAGAGTTTTTGCGTGAACAGCTTGATGTTTATTTTATAGAAAACAAAGCGGACGCAGAAAAGTTTTCCGAGCAGGTTCTGGTTAACAAAAGAAGCCGTGAATCAGCGGAAAGAACAAGAATAGATGTCAAGAAAAAGCTCGGCGGAACAATGGACGCTATGACCCGTGTCAAGAAGTTCGTTGACTGCCGGACAAAGGATATAGAAAGACGCGAAGTCTATATCGTTGAGGGTGACTCTGCTCTTGGTGCTTGTAAATTGGGAAGAGACAGCGAATTTCAGGCGATTATCCCTATAAGAGGTAAAATCTTAAACTGTTTAAAAGCGGACTATAACAAGATTTTCGCAAGTGAAATTATTGTTGATTTGCTTAAAGTTTTAGGCTGTGGCGTTGAGATTAAAACCAAGCATAATAAGGATGTAAATTCCTTTGATTTAAATAATCTCCGCTGGAACAAGATTATAATCTGTACCGATGCAGATGTAGACGGTTTCCAGATTAGAACCCTTGTCTTAACAATGATTTACCGACTTGCCCCAACCCTTATTGAAAAAGGCTATGTCTATATCGCCGAGTCTCCTCTTTACGAGATAAACGCTAAGGATAAGACATATTTTGCCTATGACGAAAAGGAAAAGGCAGAGATACTTGAAAAGCTGGAAGGCAAGAAATATACAATCCAGCGAAGCAAAGGTCTTGGTGAAAACCAGCCTGAAATGATGTGGGAAACCACAATGAATCCTGAAACAAGACGGCTTATCAAGGTTATGCCCGATGATATGGAAAGAACTCAGGAAGTCTTTGAGCTTCTTTTAGGGGACAACCTCGCAGGAAGAAAAGAGCATATTGCCGAACACGGCCACGAATATATTGATATGCTTGATGTTATGTAATAGAATGAGTTTGCAAAGCAAACTCAATGAATTGCCTGACGGCGTGAATTGAAATTATAAATTTCATGAATTGAGCCTTGTAGCTCATGAATTGCACTAAAGTGCATTAAAAGGCAATTCAATTCATGGAGCGTTAGCGAGAAATCATGGCGGAACGCCAATTCATGACAACGAAAGTTGTCAATTCATTAAAAACGGAGAAAAGATATGAAAGAAAATAAACTTGTTGATTTGTCAAAACAATTTGCAGTTGATATTGTAAACCTTTGCACCGAGATTAAAGGAAATAGAAAAGGCAATGTGCTATTGAATCAACTTTTAAGGAGTGGAACGAGTATAGGAGCGAATATTCACGAAGCAAATTATGCGGTAAGCAAAGCAGATTTTATAAACAAGTTTCAGATAGCTTTGAAAGAGTGCTACGAAAGTGATTATTGGTTGGGACTTTTTAAGGAAACCAAAATGATAACAGAAGATGAATTTGCGGATATGTTTGATAAATGCAGTAAAATTAGAAAACTTCTTATTGCTTCCGTAACTACCGCAAAGAAGAAATAAGTTGCATTTAAATTGTTTACTGATTTTAAAGGAGTAAATGATATGTTTGGATTATCAACAAAGGAAGTTCTTTCAAAGGCAATTATAAACGCT
>JAZOAF010000168.1:0-2123 GCA_045595345.1 Clostridia bacterium
TACTGTTGCAACAAGTGTTGCTTCTAAGTTTTCTTCATTTGCAGCCTTTATAAAGAAGTCTGCGTCAGTTGCTTTTACAACAACTGCCATTCTTTCCTGAGATTCGGAAATAGCAAGCTCGGTTCCGTCTAAGCCTGCATACTTTTTAGGAACCATATCAAGATTAATCTTAAGACCGTCTGCAAGCTCACCGATAGCAACCGAAACACCGCCTGCACCAAAGTCGTTACATCTTCTTATAAGTCTTGTAACCTCAGGATTTCTAAACAGTCTCTGAAGCTTTCTTTCTTCAGGAGGATTACCCTTCTGAACCTCAGCTCCGCAGTTTTCAAGGGACTTATCAGTGTGAGCCTTGGAGGAACCTGTTGCTCCGCCGCAGCCGTCTCTTCCTGTTTTTCCGCCAAGAAGAATAACAACATCCCCCGGCTCAGGAACCTCACGGATAACATTGCTCTTAGGAGCAGCACCAACTACTGCACCGATTTCAAGCCTTGTTGCTTTATATGATTCGTCATAGATTTCTCTTACAAGACCTGTTGCAAGACCAATCTGGTTACCGTAAGAGCTGTAACCGGATGCCGCAGTTTTGGAAATTTTTCTCTGAGGAAGCTTGCCGGGTAAGGTTTCTGACAGCGGAACTCTCGGGTCGCCGCTTCCTGTAACTCTCATAGCCTGATAAACATAGGAACGGCCTGACAATGGGTCTCTTATAGCACCGCCAAGGCAGGTTGCCGCACCGCCGAATGGTTCAATTTCAGTAGGGTGGTTATGAGTTTCGTTTTTGAACATAACAAGCCATTTTTCGTAAACACCGTTAACATCAACATCAACCTCGATTGAGCAGGCATTGATTTCTTCCGACTCGTCAAGATTTTTAAGAACGCCCTTTTTCTTTAAGTCCTTGGTTGCAATTGTGGCAATATCCATAAAGCACATATCCTTAGGAGTTCTTCCCGAATATACAACATCCCTTGTTTTTAAATATTCGTCAAATGCCGCCTTAACAACCTTGTCTTCAATTTCAACATTCTTAAGCTCGGTTGCAAAAGTGGTGTGCCTGCAGTGGTCAGACCAGTATGTATCTATCATCTTAAGCTCTGTAACGGTAGGATTTCTTTTTTCCTCTTCTTTAAAATAATTTTGACAGAACTTGATATCGGATAGGTCGAATGCAAATCCGTTATCATCAAGGAATTTTTTAAGACTTATTTCGTCAAGCTCAATGAAGCCCTCAACCGTTTTAACCTTTGAAGGTGCAGGAAGCTCCATATCAAGAGTCTCAGGAATGGAAAGTGCCGCCTCTCTTGATTCTATCGGATTGATAATATATTTTTTAATAGCCTCGATTTCGTCATCGGAAACCTCAGGGTTAATAGCATAAACCTTGGCAGCTCTTACAACAGGCTTTTCTCCCGTTGTTAAAATCTGAATACACTGAGCTGCAGAATCAGCTCTCTGGTCAAACTGCCCAGGTAAAAGCTCGGTGGCAAAAACCTTATAGCCTGAAAGATCAACCTCTTCGTAAACATTGTCAACCTGAGGCTCGGAAAGAATTGTTGTCTTAGCCTTCTCCAAGGTTTCTTTATCAAGAGAGGATATATCGTATCTTACTAAAATACGAAGCTCCTTCAAGCTGTCAAGGGACAAATTCTCCTTAAGGTCGCCCATAAGAGAAGCCGCTTCAACATCAAAACCCTTTTTCTTTTCTGAATAAACTCTTGAAATACTCATCTAAAAATTCCCCTTCTGTAACTCTTCTTTTTTATTTTCTACATCTTCTTTTGTAATAGTTGTTAAATTATGAAAATTCTTTGTAAGCGCAATATTAAGCGTTTCTTCTGCTCTTTCAATCTGCCCGTCCTTAATAAGCACTAAAGCAAAATTGTAGTAAGCCTCAGGAAATCTTGGCTCCTTTACAATAAGCTCCTCATAAATCTCAAGAGCTTTTTTGTTGTCTCCGAGAAGATAATAGGACTGACCGAGATTATCCAGTATAACATCCTTGTCGCCGTTATACTCAAACGCTTCCTCGTTGAACTTAACTGCATTTTCGGGAGTTTCCAAAATGTTAAAAAGATATCCTAAAGTGCAGTACATATTAGTGTTTTTATAATTTTCATAAA
>JAZOAF010000169.1:0-5087 GCA_045595345.1 Clostridia bacterium
CCTTCCGATAAGATTTTATCTTCTCTTGGCTACACTCTTGGCTGGGACGACGAAATGAAAGCAACTGTTGCATCTAAACGGTGGGAAGATTCCTATATCAAAGTTAATTCCCCTGTCCTTATGAAAGGGAAAGAGAAATATTCATCCCTCAGTTCTACTATGGTTTATAATGATATTTTATATATCCCCATTGATATGTTTACATATCTTACTGACTGCGAATATACTATCGAGGGGGAGCTTACAAAGTCAAGATATCACTATCGCGACACCCTCAAAGATACCACTGTCGGAAACGATTTCCGCTTAAACGGAAACACTTTAAGATTCGGCCAAGTTTATATTACAAATAATTTTGCCATGGAAAGAGTTGAGGTTTCTTCCGATAGCGCTTTCTACTACGCATCAATTGTAAATATGCTTGCCGAGTCCCTTCCTGACACAGTTAATGTTTATAACATTCTCGTCCCAACGGCAGCGGAAATTTACGGCACGGAAAGCGTCTATACTGACCAACTCTCCGCCATAAAACACGCTTACAGTAGCCTTTCTCAAAGGGTTATTCCAATAAATGCAGTCCGTCCTCTTTATGAGCACGCAGGGGAGAACATATATTTTAAGACCGACCACCACTGGACTCAGCGCGGAGCGTATTATGTCTATAAAGAGCTTATGGACATAAAGTGTGAGAGCGTTCCTCCTCTTTCTTCATTTGAGGTGAAAACGGGAAAATATACAGGCTCTTTTGCAAACTTTGCAAAAGGTACAACAGGAGAAAGTCTTATCCGCTCCTTCCCCGACACTATGGAGCGATTTATGATTCCCCAGTTCGTTTCAGGGGCGTCCTATAACGATATGTATTTAAAATCTTATAACCGCTCTGTTCAGGCAGTCTACGGCGGGACAAACGCTTACCTTGCATTCCTGGGAGGCGATAACCCCATAACTGTTTTGAAAGGTTCTGTGGGCAACGGAAAAAAACTGGTAATTTTAAAGGAGTCTTACGGCAACGCTTTTGCTCCCTGGGCGCTTAACAATTACAGCGAGGTTTACATAGTTGATATAAGAAAGTTCAACACCGCAGGAGCAAGGTTTAAGCTCAGAGAGTTTTATGATTTCATAAAATTTGACGACCTTGTTATATTAAACTACCCCGTTTCCGTTGCATCAAGCGGAATAAGAACACATCTTCTCGATTTTGTTAAATAAAAAAATACGCCAATCGGCGTATTTTTTATTTCCTCTTGAAATTAT
The DNA here is from genome assembly GCA_045595345.1 of Clostridia bacterium. Taxonomy (GTDB): domain Bacteria; phylum Bacillota; class Clostridia; order Monoglobales; family Monoglobaceae; genus SIG454. The sequence goes on from JAZOAF010000169.1 coordinate 1,255, forward strand.
AATCAAGTTGTGATACAATAATACGGTAATAATTGCTAGTGTGGCGCAGTTGGTAGCGCAATTGATTCGTAATCAATAGGTCGAGGGTTCGAGTCCCTTCACTAGCTCCAAAAAGCCCGAGGAAATCCTCGGGGCTTTTTTATTTCCTTAAAACAATAATCGGCAGACGAGGACGGACATAACTATTCCTGTCATATCTCCAAGCAGGGCGGACTTTAAAGTGTGCCTTGTGTTTTTGATGTTTACTGCGCCGAAGTATACCGCAAGGGTATAGAAAGTGGTTTCCGTTGAGCCTGCCATAACCGAAGCAACTCGCCCCGCGAAGCTGTCGGGTCCGCAGTTTTTGAATATATCTGTTATAATAGCCATAGACCCGCTTCCTGACACGGGCCGAAGAATTGCAAGGGGGAGCACTTCTGCGGGGAGAAACAAAACTTTGAGCAGGGGTGCCAGAAGCCTTGAAATAAACTCAATTACCCCTGAGGCGCGGAGCATTGAGATAGCAACCATAAGGCCCACAAGAGGAGGCAAAATATTTATGGCAGAGGAAAGCCCGTCCTTTGCTCCCTCTAAAAAGCAATCATAAACCTTTACCCTTTTTATGAGGCCGAAGATTATTATTCCGCCAATCATAAAGGGCACAGCGAAGACAGAAATAAACCTCATAGTCTCTTCCTCTTTTCAAAAATTTTGGCGGATAAAACCGCAACGGTTACCGCCACTATTGACGCAATCCAGACAGGGACAATTATTGCCCCCGCTTCTTCCGAACCAAAGGTCTGGCGCAGAGAGATTATGGTTGAGGGAATAAGCTGGATTGAGGCTGTGTTGATTACCGCAAAGGTGCACATTTCGTTTGACGCCTCTTTCCCGTCGTTTATTTTATCAAGCTCTTTCATCGCCTTTATTCCAAGAGGGGTTGCCGCATTCCCCATACCGAAAAAGTTTGCCACCATATTCATAACGATAGCTGAAAGCGCCTCGCTTCCCTCTTTGAGCTTTGGAAAAAGGATTTTCGTTATTGGTCTTATGAGTTTTGAAAACCCCTCTATAAGACCTGATTTTTCTGCTATTTTGGATATCCCCGTCCAGAAGCACATTATCCCCAGAAGCGAAATGCAAAGACTTACTCCTTCTGCACAGCCGTCTATTGCGCCCTTTGTTATAGTTTCAACATTTCCGTTTAAAAGTCCTGACAAAAGAGATAAAATTATCATTCCTGCCCATATGTAATTTATCATTTTTCTCTTCCTTTCAAGGTTATCGCTATATTATATTTAAAAATTTTTTCAAATATTCCTGAGGTTTTTTGCCCATTTATGTCGCCTTATAAAAAACACCCTCAACCCTTGTCTTTTCTTGTAAAGTTTTGCATACGGAAAAATTTGAAATTTAGTTTTTTATATGCTAAAATACAAATAAATGGTAAATTTTTCCAAATCGGAGGGAAACAAATGATAACAAATGTTGTTTTTAAGAAGCTGACAACCGAAAGAGAGCCAAACAAGGTTTTTGAGATTGATATAAACAAGATTATTCCAAACCCTTGTCAGCCGCGAAAGATAATCAGAGAGGAAGAGCTTATTGGCCTGAGCCAGTCTATACGCAAATACGGTCTTATCCAGCCTATTGCTGTCCGTCGGATTGACAGAGACCGTTATGAGCTTATTTCGGGTGAGAGAAGACTTCGGGCGTGCAAGATGATAGGTCTTGAAAAAATACCTGCAACTGTTATTGATGTTTTAAGAACCGACAGCGCAATTCTTGCCATAATTGAGAATATTCAAAGAAAGGACCTTGACTTTTTAGAAGAAGGAGAGGCCTATGCGTCCCTGCTTAACGAGCACGGCTTAACTCAGGAAGAGCTTGCTGAGCGACTTGGGAAAACCCAGTCAAATATCGCCAACAAGGTGCGCCTTCTCCGCCTTTCCCCGCATATTCGGGCAATGCTTCGGGAATATAATCTGAGTGAGAGACACGCCCGCGCCCTCCTCCGTCTTCCTGACGACAAGGAGCGCTTTAAGGCTCTTAAAGTGATAGTTGACCGAAATCTCAATGTTACCAAAACCGAAGAATACATAGACCGTATTTTAGAACCTATTGAGCGTGAACGGGAAAATGAAAAGCCAAAGAACAGGCTCAAAGTCTTAAAGGATGTCCGCATTTTCGCCAACACAATCAAGCAGGCAGTTGATATAATGCAAAAATCAGGTGTTGACGCCGAGACTGTTAAGACTGAAAACGACGATTTCATAGAATACAGCATAAAAATTTCTAAAAAGCTTAAAGATATTGTATAATTTTTCTTGTTCTTGTAAATACTCCTTACTGTGGAGGTGCTTAAATTGAACAAGAAAAACAAAAGCAAGAAAGAACAGCCCAAATTCAGTGTTAAGTCAGTTTTAGCAAGCAAGGGGTTCTACATAGCCCTTGTTGCTTTGATTACAGTTTTCGGAACAACTGCCATTGTTAAAAAGCTTGCTCCCTCTCCATCCGACCTTGATTCATCTTTTGACTCTTTGGCGTGGGAAGATGCGGTTAATGAAGCAAATGACGATGAGGATACTCAGAATATAATTGTTCCCGACGACGAACCTGTTATAGATGACTTTCCCGTTGTTACCGCCCCTGTTTCAAAAGAGCTTTCTGAGGAAGAAATTTTAGAAAAGCTTGGAATGATTTTCCCTATAACCGGGGATATTATAAAAGAACATTCCCCTGACGAGCTCTTATACTACGAGTCTATGGGGGACTGGCGGACACACAACGGAATTGATATTTCAGGCAATAAAGGAGCTATCGTTTTTGCCGCCGCAGACGGAGTTGTTGAAGAAGTTTTTGAAGATGATAAGCTTGGGATTGTGGTGGTTATCGGCCACGAGGGAAACATCAAAACCCTATACGGAAACCTTGCGGATAAGAAGTTTATAGAGGTCGGCAGAAAGGTATCAAAAGGCGATGCCGTCGGCTCAATCGGAAACAGCTCAGTCTTAGAGGGCGAGGATAAAGCTCATCTTCATTTTGAAGTTACCAAAAACGGGGAAACCCAAAACCCCTCTCAATATATTTCCTTATAAATACAAAGAACGAGGCTTTTGCCTCATTCTTTGTATTTATGATATTTTTCCTTTTTCATATCATTAAACCAATCGTCAAGGCTTTCATCCCATCCATACTCTTTAATATACGACTCCCCATTACTTATAGCTTCCTTGTCCGTGTAAACATCATAAGAGAATGTTCCATCCTCAACCATTTGTTCAATATTTGGTATAGCTTCATCAGGCGTTGCCTTTGCTTCAAGAATTGTGCGGACAGTCTGTGATACCTTTTTATCCTCCGCTGTCTTCCTTGGCACTTTTACAGTCCTGTGTGGATTTTCCCCGCTCGGAATAGCACCATATTCTTCCACCAACTCGTCAATAACAGTGTTTAAAATATTCCCTTTGACAGAATACTTTCCCTTATCTTCTTCAATAACTTTTATTAGCGAGCCTAAGCCTCTCTTAGCTGCCTCTCGAACTCTCTCATTATGCTTTCTTCGTCTGGCTGACTTTCCACTAATTCTATCAACTTCTCCGCTATAAGCTCCTTCACCCAATCTTCCTGGTCTCTCATAGGTTCCACCAGTTTTGCTTGTGATGACATCGACACTTCCTTCTCCGAAAGAAGCCTCAATAATTTGCATCGCCATATCGAATGTGGATTTTCCTTTTTCAGCTCCATAAATTCTCCCCCTCGCTTCGCCAATTTCATTTTCATACTCCATGTTGAATACTATTATTTTGCTTATCTGCGGATTATCATAATCCCCATTCGTATAGATAAGCTTA